>DAHWKG010000181.1:0-58252 GCA_027343765.1 Sulfobacillus sp. | reverse complement strand
ATACCGCGTGATCGAGGTGAATCCCCGTGTCTCTCGATCCTCGGCGTTGGCTTCTAAGGCGACCGGCTACCCCATTGCCCGGATTGTCGCCAAAATTGGGCTGGGACTCACCTTGCCGGAGATTAAAAACCCGGTCACGGGGAAGACCAGTGCCGCCTTCGAACCAGCGCTCGATTACGTGGTGGTGAAGATCCCTCGATGGCCGTTTGACAAATTTCCGGAAGCGGACCGTCGGCTTGGCACCCAGATGAAGGCGACCGGTGAGGTGATGGCTATCGACCGCACCTATGAGGCGGCTCTCGAGAAGGCGGTACGGTCTTTGGAGGTGGGTCGCATCGATATTTTAGGGGGGCCGGAGAGCCGGGCGGACGAGGAAACGCTGAAGCACCTCGCTACCGAGCCAACCGACCAACGGTTATTTTATCTCGCCGAAGCGCTCTGGCGCGGTTGGAGCGTCGCCGAATTGGCGCAGGCGACCGGCATCGACCCCTGGTTTTTACAGGGCGTGGATCGGATTGTGGCGGCGGAAAAGACTTTGGCGAATGACCCGACAGGTTGGCGGGAGACGCTTCCAAATCTGAAACGCTGGGGCATTTCAGACCGTCGGATTGCGGAATTATCCGGAAGCACCGAAGAGGCGGTTCGAGAGGAGCGCTTGAACCGGGGGATTCGGCCAGGATATCGCATGGTGGATACCAGTGCGGCTGAATTTCCTGCGGAAACCCCGTATTTCTATTCCGCCTACGACCGAGACAATGAAGCGGAGCCTTTGACCGGCCGGAAAATGGTCGTCTTGGGTTCAGGGCCGATTCGTATCGGCCAGGGCATCGAGTTTGATGCGGCGTCTGTCTATGCCTTGGAAGCGCTTAAAGCGCGGGGATACCGGGCCATCATGATTAACTCCAATCCCGAGACGGTATCGACAGACTTTAACGCTTCAGACCGTCTCTATTTCGAGCCCTTGACGTTGGAAGACGTGCTCAATATCGTCGATTTAGAGAAGCCCGAGGGGGTTTTGGTGCAGTTTGGCGGACAAACCGCCATCAACCTTGCTGAGGGCTTGGCGGCTCACGGGGTGCCGATTGTGGGGACCGGATTGGATGGCTTGATGCAGGCCGAGGACCGACACCGTTTCGATGACCTTTTAGAGGCGGAGCATTTACGGCGACCTCCGGGACTCACCGCAACCACCACCAACGAAGCGCTTCAGGCGGCGGAAAAGCTCGGATTCCCGGTCTTAGTGCGCCCCTCCTTCGTGTTGGGTGGACGTGCCATGCGAATCATCGATGACGAAGAAGCGCTCCGTCAATATCTCGTGACCAATCAGGAAATTGGTGAAGACCGGCCCCTACTCTTGGACCGCTATATGAGTGGTATTGAGCTGGAGGTGGACGCTGTCAGCGATGGAAAGCGCGTGATTATCCCGGCCGTGATGGAGCACGTGGAGCGTGCGGGTGTGCACTCTGGCGACTCGGTTGCGGTGCTGCCGCCGGTGCGCGCCAGTCAGAGGGTCATCGACGAAGTGGTCCGGATTACCGAGATTCTCTGCCGGAGCCTTCAGGTTAAGGGACTCTTGAATATTCAATTCGTCGTGGTCGACGACACCGTTTACGTCATTGAAGCGAATCCGCGTTCCAGCCGCACCGTGCCTTTCCTGATTAAGGCGACCCACCTTCCTCTGGTGGATCTCGCCATCGAGGCGGCCGTTGCCGGTAGGCTTCCAGCGACGGTAAAGGATGGTCTCCAACCCATGCCCGATTACTATGCCGTGAAGATGCCGGTGTTCTCCTTTTCCAAGCTGGGGCAGGTGGATGCGGCTTTGGGTCCGGAAATGAAGTCTACTGGGGAAGTGATGGGCATCGACCAGGACTTGCCGCGGGCCCTCTATCGGGCTCTGGTAGGTGGCGGATTTCGCCTGTCGCGCGGAGGACGCATCTTGGCCACGATTGCTGACGCGGACAAGGAAGAGGCGCTGCCGATGCTTCGAGCGTTAGCCGATATGGGGTACCGCCTCTTTGCCACCAGTGGTACTTGGGCTATGTTGTCGAGTCATGGGGTGGCGGCCACCCCTGTGTATCGCCTGGGTGAACGCCGACCACACCTGGTGGACCTCATCCGCGATGGGCAGTTCGAATTGGTGATCAACACCATTACCCGTGGGGGCCAGCGGGAGCGTGAAGGTTTTCTTATTCGCCGCACGACCGTAGAGCGGGGGATTCTGTGCATGACCTCCTTGGATACCGTGGCCGCCGCCATAGATGCGTTGAAGGGCCGAAGTCAGCGGCCATTTGAGGTACACTCCTTGAACGAGTGGCGGAAAGGAGAGACCCATGGCGCACGCGTTTGAAGTGCCGATCATCGAACGGCGCGACGTAGCGCCCGCTCATGTGGAGCTGATGCTTAAAAGCGTGCGGTTAAGCCAGGCTCAGCCGGGTCAGTTTTGCCACGTGCTCACCCCAGGCATGTTGCGACGCCCGATTTCTTTTTCCCGACTGGACCCGAAACGCGGGTTGGCTGGACTTCTTTTGCAAGTGGTGGGGTCGGGGACGGCATGGCTTTACGAGCGCAAAGCGGGGCAGAATCTGGACGTCATGGGTCCCCTGGGCCGGGGATTTTCCCCCCCAGAGGCTCACCGGCCCTGGATTTTGGTGGGCGGTGGCGTGGGGATCCCACCGATTTTCGCGGCCTTGGAGGCGTGGCAGAACCGGGTAACGGCCCCTATCCATGTTGTTCTGGGAGCACGCACCGCCGACTACCTCATTATGCGTCGAGATTTCCAGAGTCTTGGCACCAACCCGGTGCTGACCACGGATGATGGAAGTTTGGGTCAAAGAGGCAATGTTCTTCCAGCCCTCGACCAATGGCTCGGCCAGTTCCCTGGGGCTGAAGTGATGGCCTGTGGCCCTACACCGATGTTGGCCGCCGTGCAAAAAACCGCTCGAGGCCGTGCCGGGCGCGTGCAATTGGCCCTGGAACAGCGCATGGGATGTGGGATTGGGGCATGCCTTGCTTGCGTTGTCCCAGCGGAGCCGCTAGGACCCGAAGGTCCTCGCTATCGGCGGGTGTGCACGGATGGCCCGGTGTTTCTCGGAGAGGAGTTGGTGTTCGATGCGCCTTGATGTGACTCTGCCCCGCGGACTTCAATTAAAAAACCCGATTATGGCCGCTTCCGGCACCTTTGGATTTGGGCCGGAGTATGCCGCCTATGTGGACATCAATCAGCTGGGAGGGGTGAGCGTCAAAGGAATCTCTCCCGATCCTTGGCGGGGTAATCCGCCGCCCCGCGTATGGGAAACAGCTGAGGGACTTTTAAACTCCATTGGACTGCAAAACCCTGGGATGGAGGTTTTCTTGGCAGAAGACATCCCGTTCCTGAACACCGTCGACACCGCCGTGGTGGCCAACATTATTGGCCATACAACCGACGAATATCGGAGGGTGGCGGAACGTCTCTCAAAAGAGCCGCGCATCGATGCCTTCGAAATCAATATCTCTTGTCCCAATATCAAGGAAGGCGGCATCCAATTCGGCCACGATCCGGATCAGGCGTTTAGAGTCACGCGCGCGGTCCGAGAGGTTACGGAAAAACCGATTATGGTCAAAGTGTCGCCCAATACGGGAGAACCCTGGGTGATTGCTGAGGCAGCCGTTCAAGCGGGTGCTGACATGATTTCGGCGATTAACACCTTGGTAGGGATGGCGATGGACTTAAATGCCCGCCGTCCCGCCCTGGGAGGGGTCACCGGGGGGTTGTCGGGGCCGGCGATAAAGCCGGTAGCGCTCCGGATTGTCTATGAGTTGGCGTCGCGTCTTAGTGTTCCGGTGATTGGAATGGGGGGGATTTCCTCCGCCGAGGATGTCCTCGAATTTCTTATGGCTGGTGCGTCGGCGGTGATGGTGGGTACGGTCACATTTCAACATCCCGAGCGCATGTTGACCATTATTGACGACTTGCCGAGAGTGCTCGAAACCTATGGTTTTTCAAGTGTGGAGAGCGCCGTGGGCGTGGCGCTGCCACAACGGAGGGAGGCTTAAAATGGCGGCGCGGCTCTGGGTGGCGCTAGACGTTGGCAGTCGCGATGCGGTCGAGAAGCTCCTCATGCAGTTGGGATCGCATCGGCACGTGAAGGTGGGCATGGAACTCTTCTTTCGCTTAGGTCTGGAATTTGTCCGCGATTTGGTTGGGCGTGGGTATCATGTGTTTTTGGATCTGAAGTGCCATGACATTCCTCGTACCGTGGGGCAGGCGGTGGCAGCACTCCGCAACTTGGGCGTAGAGGTCGTGACCGTTCACGCAAGCGGCGGTCTTTCCATGTTGGAGGCCGCGCGACAGGAGGCGGGCACCATGGACGTGGTGGCGGTCACGGTCCTGACCAGCTTGGATACGGCCCAGGTGTCCCAATTGGGCATTACCACACCCGTTCATGCGTTGGTCGAACACGCGGTGAAGATGGCTCGGCAAGCCGGCCTGGCCGGTGTGGTGGCGGCGGGTAGCGACGTTTCCCAAATCCACGCGCTTTGGCCCGGCGCACGGATCGTCGTCCCCGGAATTCGCTTTTTGGAGGACGAGCTCGGCGACCAACGGCGAGTCACCGACCCCGTCGAGGCGGTGGAGGCGGGAGCCACGGACTTGGTTGTGGGGCGGCCCATCATTATGGCTTCGGATCCTGCCATCGCCTTAAATCGTTTTCTTCAAGCCATATCCAAATGAGAGGAGCTTCATATGACGAGGTCGTGGAATCATGAGTGGGGATGGCAAAGCCTCAAGGAATCGGGTGCTCATCTTGAAGGGCATTTTCTTTTGACAACGGGGCGTCATTCCAATCAATTCTTTTTATTAGCCCGGCTAACCGAACATCCGAATCTTTTAACACCGTGGGCGGAAGCCTTGGCGGGACGGCTTAAACCCTATCGCCCGGAGACCGTGGTGGGTCCGGCGGTAGGCGGCATTATTCCGGCCTATGCGGTGGCAAGCTTTCTGCCCCAAACCCGGGTGTTATTTGCCGAGAAGAGCGAGGCTGGGGGTATGGTATTCAAGCGGGGGTTCCGAATTCGGCCAGGCGAGCGGGTGGCGGTGGTCGAAGATGCCGTCACGACCGGCAGCTCGGTCAAAAAAGTCGTGGACGCGGTTCAGCAATTGGGTGGGACGACGATAGGAGTTGGGGTGCTAATAGACCGGAGTCAAGGCGGACTCAGATTTCAAGAACCGTTGGAAGCGCTCCTTAGGGTCGCCGATATCCCCAATTGGGATCCGGCCGAGTGCCCTCTCTGCCGAGAGGGCGTGGAGCTTACCCGACCTAAATCCTAGCCTTAATGGCGCTCGAAGCGGCGTATGGCTTCGAAGAAGTCGTTCGCGTCGACGAAATAGGGATGGCCTTGGTCGGTTTTCGGGGACACTTCGCTGACGGCCGTTTTAGCTTGCCGAACGGCCCGAGGATAGAGTCCGGAAATGTCGTTCAGCCATGCATCCACCGTGCTCTCAAGGTCCTCGACGTCGGGAGCGCGGTGATTCAAAATCGAGAGCCGTAAGCCCTCTTGGGCGTCGATTAGATGGCCGGTCAGCAGCACTTCTTTGGCTTTGCCGATCCCCATGACTTTGACTAAGCGGAGGGCAAAGGTACGACTTAACATGATGCCGATGCGGGCCACCGGGATGCCCATTTTGACACTGTCATCAGCGAGCCGCAGATCAGCGGCCAGCGCTAATTCGAAGCCACCGCCAAGCACATAGCCCTGAAGCATCGCTAGGACCGGAACGGGGATGGCTTCTACGGCCGAAATGGCTCGCTCCATCAATTCAAATTCTTGATTGACGGCGTCGTAATCGAGTTGATTCAACTCGCTTAAGTCAAATCCACTGGTGAAATGGGCGCCCCGCCCGCGAATCACCACCGCCCGCAAATCCGGATCATTTTGAAGAGTTCGGGCGTGATTTTCGAGCTCTTGCCACATGGTGTGGGTCATACAGTTATGATAGCGGGAGTTGTCCAACATTAGTGCAGCAAATGGCCCCCGATATGAAAGGTTAACGGACGGCAAGGCAGAATCCTCCTAGAGACATTAGTGGGCTCGTCTCTATTGTATGCCAACGGGGCTCTGCCTGTTGAATATGGTGGAAAGGTGATGCGGACCATGCCCAGCGGCGGCTCCGCTTTAATTTGGATATACTCCGCATAAGGGGGCTGGTTCGCTAAGGTGATCAAGCCCAAGCTTCGTGGAGAAGCGTATCTGGTGCGGTACATTGATGACTTTGTGGTCTCTTTTGAGCATCGCCAGCATGCGGAGCAATTTCGCCGGATGCTGAGCCGAGACAGCCCGGGGCAAGGTTGTTAGCCATTGTCCACGATTTTTTCGCTGATGGCACCAAGGCGCCGCAGGCGTTCGGGACTGGGGGTAATGTAGAGCGTTTTTTCCCGTTGATAGAGGACCTGTCCCGGTTCGGCGTGCGGGCGCTTTCTCACAAATTTTCGCCTGGTGTAGTCCACCGGGACGGTGGACGAGCCTTGAGCCGACGAAAAAAACACGGCGAGTTCAGCGGCGTCCAGCAAATCCTCCAAGTCCGGCGTCTTTTTCCCGGTGGCTAAGATGACATGGGATCCCGGCGCTTGTTTGGTATGGAGCCAAATGTCGTCGGGACGAGCCTTCTGAAAGGTGAGCTTGGCGTTTTCCTCACGATTTCGACCAACCAATATCTCAAACCCGTGTTGGCTGACAAAGTGGCGGAAGGGCCCTTGTTCGTTTCCCGCTGACGAACGGCTGACGCGAGTCTTCAACTGATCCTGGTACCAGCTGAGGGGATGGGGGTTTTCCGCCTCTTGAAGTAGCCGGTCGAGATGGCGTAATTCAGCCTCGATGGCGGGAATCAACTGACTCAGTGCCTCTTGCCGGGCTTTGACTTTCTTATAGCGCCGATAGTGGGCGGCCGCAATGTCGGTCGGATTCTCACCGGGTTCGCGTCGAAGCAGTACGGGATTGCCTTCCATGTCGGTGACGGTTAATTCGCATAACGTGGGGTCCGCTTTAAATGCCTGTTGGTAGGTGAGCCAGAGATCACCCAGGCCGCGGTCTTTTTCGCCCGTTTCTTGCTGGTCGACCTGATATTGATTTCTTTTATCGATGAGGTGGGCCCGACGTTCCTTCACCTGGCTTATGACCTGGGCTTTTAGGGCTTCCTGTCGTTGTTGTCGCTCGCGCTTGCCAAAAACTTCGTCGAGGGCAAGCTCTACGTCTTCTGTAGCCTTCGTTTGAAAACCCGCCTGGGGGTAAACCCAGATGTCTTCAGCTTGCGGGGAAAATAGGAGGTAGCCAGGACCGGGGAAGCCCTCTTGAAAGTTCTCAAGAAGGCGGTCGAAATCCCCCCCCTCGGCCACCCAGCGACGACCCCAAGGGGGAAGATCTTGAGGGTTTCTGGTCTCAAGCGGGTTAGGCAAGCGCGGTGGGGGCTCATAGGGTTTTTTAGGCCACACGGAGCGCCCCGGGCGGCCGGGCGGAATTTTTCGCCAGGCCTCCACTACCAGTCCGTTGGCGTCGATAAGGATGAGATTGGTAAGATGTCCAGCCAGTTCCACGACCAGGGTTTCTTCTTGGGGCTGCCCCCAGTCGTCCGCCCGTTCTATTCCGATAGACATCACGCGCTCGAATGGCGGAACGGAAATGTGCTGAATGGTAAAGGGCACCAAATGGGAAAGCCAAGGGAAGGGCGCGCGCTTTTCCTTTTTTTCCGCCGCCCGTTCTGTCCGGTGAAGCCGTTGGACACCTGGTTTTAGAACGACCAGCAATTGTTCGCTTTGCTGATCGTGGGCGCGTTTGACCGTTAACAAGAGCCGGTCATTGGCGGCAAAAAGGCGTACGCAGACGGCACCAATCAGGCGCTCACGCCAGCGGGCTTCGATGGCTCGCATGACTAAAGCATCAAACGGCATAATGTACCCCCATAATGGTTCAGTATGCTCAAGATTACATCGAAAGGAGACGAAATCCAACCGGAGGATATGAGGATTTCGAACCAGAGCGATTGGATTCGGTAATACCGGGTAGATTTCCCGGCGGCATGGTGGGATAATGTGCCCGTATACGAAGCCCGTGTTCGGACGGTGCTGGTTAGTTTTTGTCGTTGGGGAGGGATTGGGATGTCGAGCGACGCGGCGCGAGGGGCTTCGGTGCGCGCTTTGTGGCAGTCGCTACCGTCGGCACGATTTACATCCCGACCTAACTATGTATGGTATGTGGTCGGGACAGTCTGCATTGGAGCCTTCATGGCGGCGGTGGACGCAAGCATTGTGAACGTGGCCATACCGGACTTGGCCCACTATTACAATGCCACGGCGAGCATTACCGGCTGGGTGCTCATCTCGTACTTGTTGACCTTAGCCACGCTTTTGACCTTATTCGGCCGGTTGGCCGACATGTTGGGAAGACGACCATTATATACGTTTGGGTTCCTGGTGTTTATTATCGGCTCGGCAGCCTGTGGGGCAGCACCCTCGTTGGTCTTTTTGATTGTCGCCCGTGTTTTCCAAGCGGCAGGAGCGGCGATGCTGCAAGCCAATTCGGTCGCCATTATTACTGCCACCGTCCCCCCCAACATACGTGGACGGGCGATTGGCTTCCAAGGATCCGCTCAGGCGGTGGGACTGTCGGTGGGACCGGCGGTTGGCGGAGCGCTCATCGGCCTCTTTGGCTGGCGGGCGATTTTTTATGTCAATGTGCCGGTGGGGATTATTGGAACCCTGATGGCGGCCCTGATTCTTCCTAAGGACAAGGTCACTCAGAGCAATACCACCTTCGACTGGTGGGGTGCTATCCTGTTTAGTCCGGCGCTGGTGGCGTTGATGATGGCTGTGACCATCGCCCCGCATCGTGGCTGGACGTCGCCTGCGGTATTGGGCCTATTTGCGGCCACGGTGGTACTGCTGGTGGCTTTCATCCGGCGGGAAACTCATTTCCGCGCCCCGTTGGTTGATGTCAAGCTCTTCAAGCTTCGAGTGTTCACCATGGGCAACGTCACGGGGCTTTTGAGTTATTTGGTGATGTTTGGGGTGCTGTTCTTGATGCCCTTTTTTTTCGAACGGGTAGGCGGATTTCCCTCAGCCGTGGTTGGACTTCTGTTGACGGCGGTGCCCATCGGCATGACTGTGGTGTCGCCGCAAGCGGGTGGATTGGCGGACCGCTATGGGTCACGAATGTTGACCACCGTCGGTATGGCCGTCAGTGCCTTGGGGGCTCTCATTCTGGCTCTCACCGTGGGGTTGAACGCTAACCTCATCATCATTATTTTGGGGTTGATTTTGGTGGGGATGGGTCTTGGTATGTTTACCCCGCCCAACAATAGCTCGGTGATGGGGGCTTTGCCGATTACGCGGCTTGGTGTCGGCGGGGGAATCCTCAACATGTCGCGTAGTCTTGGCATGGCGTTTGGCACCGCCGTTTCCAGTACGCTTATGGCGGGATTTTTGGCGGCCTTTGGCGGAAGAATGATGGGTGGACCGCGGGGACCTTGGGTCCCTACCATGCGGTGGTCGATTCTGGTGTTGGCCGCCGTGGCCTTGATGGCGGCCATTCTCTCGTTCATGAAAACTGCCGGTCAAGAGCAAAAGAGTGATGGAGACCGGCCGGAAGTTCCGATGGAATTTTAGGAATATCGTTCTGACAAGCAGGAAAATGCGCCCGGAATCCATAACTTTCCCGCAGTCAGCAAACGATGGGAAAGACCGACTTAAAGGGGGACTTGACGATGTGGACGGTTGTCTACATTGCACCTAGCGTGGCGGTGGCGGAAAAAGTGAAAGAGATACTAACCACGGAGGGCTTGCTGGTTACCTTGAAGACGGTGGAAATGAACGAGGACGGCCGAGGCAGCGTGGAAGTTCGCGTGCCCGAAGGCGAAGCCGAAGAGGCGCATGAGGTGCTGGCCGAACATTTGGGACGGCTCTAGGGCCGAGCTAGGGAGAGGATTGCATCGTGCAGGTATATCTCAATGGTCAGTACGTGGAGGAAGATCAGGCTCGGATTTCGATTGATGACCGAGGATTTTTGTTTGCCGATGGCGTCTATGAGGTGGTGCATCTTTACGGGGGTCGGACGTTTGAGTGGGAACGCCACCTAGCCCGGCTAGAGCGAAGCCTTCAGGGAATAGGACTGGGCGGTGTAGATGTCGAAGGGCTTGGTTCCGTGCGCGACCGACTCCGTGCGGAATTCCCCGAGGGAGAGGCGGCCCTGTACATTCAGATTACCCGAGGGACGCAAAGGCGGACCCATGCTCCGCCCGCCCCAGGAACCATTGAGCCCACCGTTCTGGTCTGGATTCGGCCGGTAACTCCCATTTTCCCGGAGATGGTGGAGCGGGGGGTGCCGGTGGTTACGGTACCCGATGACCGCTGGGCGAAAGTATGGATTAAGACGATTGGACTTCTACCCAATGTGTTAGCGAAAGGGAAGGCTATCGAGGCAGGCGCTTTCGAGGCGCTGTTCGTACGTGACGGCATGGTGACCGAGGCGACTTCAGCCAATGTGTTTCGGGTGAAGAATCAGGTAGTACAGACGGCGCCCGTGACCAACTATATTCTCCCCGGCATTACCCGTCAGGTCGTTCTCGAATTAGCGCGGGAGGCCGGATATACGGTGGTTGAGGAGCCGTTTTCGGCGGATGAGTTGAAGACCAGCGATGAACTCTTTTTGACCGGCACGCTGACGGAGGTGTTGCCCATTACTCGTGTGGATGACCACGTCTTAAGTGAGAAATCGGGCCCGATTGCGCGACAGCTGTTGTCGCTCTTGCATCAACGGGCCGGGCGGGTTTGATTTCATCCATCACGGGTAGACTCGCGATAGAGGGGGCGAGTGGCGTGAATGAGGATTTCGAGACCTTGCATGATCAAGCCCAAGGCCATTTTTTGGCCTTGGCCGATATTTTGCGTGACATGGGCTTTGAGGACATTTTTAGCCGCTTGGCGGAGATCTATTGCGACTTTCGTGACGTGCCGCCAAGTCCCGGAGTTTAAGTCGAGCGGCAACGAGGGAGGAGCTTCGGTGCACGTCGTGTTGGTGGAGCCGGAAATTCCACCCAATACCGGAAACATTGCCCGTACCTGCGCGGCCACTAAAACGCTATTGCATTTGGTGGAACCTTTGGGTTTTTCCCTCGAGGACCGCTATCTTCGTCGGGCCGGAGTGGATTATTGGCATCTCGTCGAGGTTAAGAGGTATCCGTCCTGGGAGGATGTTCGGTTGAGTCTTAAAAACGCGGGAGCCTTTCACTTTTTTACCTCGCACGGAGGGACCCGATACTCGGACGTATCCTATGGGCCCGATGACGTGCTGGTATTTGGTCGCGAATCGACCGGTCTCCCCCAAGAGCTCCTCAATCAATATCCCCACCAGTGGCGGGTGATTCCCATGGCCACGGGGGTTCGGTCGTTGAATCTCTCCAACGCGGTGGCCATCGCCGTCTACGAAGCACAGCGTCAACTGGACTTTCACCATCTTCGCTAACGAGTTCTACGTTCGGACTAGAGAGGCGGGCCGGGCTCGGTCGGTTTGGAAGGGGCTTGCCGAGATTAATATCCGTGGGGTTCTTTCGGGCCGAGTCTCGTCTATATATGATAGCGGAGGGTCCGCATGTCTCTAGTAATTGTACTGGTGGCAGGCATGGTGCTTATTGTGCTTTCCGCCGATTATTTTACCAATGGCGTCGAATGGCTGGGATATCGCCTAGGCCTCGGCGAAGGCGTGTCGGGGTCGTTGTTGGCCGCCCTCGGAACGGCCCTGCCGGAGACTTTGGTCCCCTTAATGGCCTTCATTGCGGCCGGGATTAAGGGTAACCCAGCGCGCCAGGGTATTGGATTGGGCGCGATTTTAGGTGCCCCGTTCATGCTCGCCACCTTAGGCTTCAGCGTCATTGGGTTAGGGGTCTGGCTGAGTGGTCGCCGGCGCCAGGGGCTTCGCGTGTCTAAAGAGGCTATGCTCAGTGACCTACGCTTTTTCCTTGGAGCGTTTGGATTCGCTATTTTCGTTTCCTGGATGCCGGAACAGCTGCATCTGGTATCGGCGATCGTTCTGATTGTGGCTTACATCTACCACGCCTGGCGCCTGGTGAAGCGTGGCCGCATGACCGGTCCGCAAACGGAGCCCGAGCGGCCACTCCACTTTCATCATAGAGAGCATCCGTCCACCTGTTGGGTGGGGCTTCAGGTGGCCGTGGCACTTTTTGGCCTGATCGTGGGCGCGCACTTTTTTGTTTCGGGTCTGGAGAGCGTTACCGGGTGGGTGAAGCTCTCGGGATTCCTGGTCTCCGTCATTGTCACACCGCTGGCCACGGAGCTTCCGGAAGTGCTCAACAGTGTCATTTGGATTCGTCGTGGTAAGGATACCTTAGCCGTAGGCAACGTCACCGGGGCGATGGCATTTCAGGCCTCTTTGGTGCCGGCGTTAGGCATCCTCATGACCGGTTGGCACTTCTCCTTATGGGAGATGGTCACGGCTGTTCTCGCCTGGTTTGCCACCCTATGGACGCTTGTCCGATCGCGTGACGGCATCTTGCATTTGGCGGAACTTTTCGCCGCTGGACTTTTTTATGTCCTGTTCATGCTCTTGGTCGCCGCCTTTTTGTGAGATGCGTGCTGATGGGAACACTAAGGCACGAGGTCACAAATGAGGGGGGAGACTATGCCAAAATCTCGGGCGCCTGGTAAACTTATGTCAAAGTCCCAAAAGAGTGTCGAGGTCGAGGGCAAAAAGTCGCGCCAACCGACTCCTAAGGAAGAGGAAAACCTTCGTCTGAAGGTGGAGGTGGCGCGGGCCTTGGGACTCTGGGAAAAGGTTGAGGCACACGGCTGGGGAGCGTTGACGGCGGCTGAAAGCGGACGCATCGGCGGGTGGATGACCCGCATGCGCTTCCAATCAGAGCGCCGCGAAGACACCAGTGAGCGGTCGCCCAACGCTTAAGGAGGCTTTCCATGTACTGGCAGGATCTGACCACCAAAACCTTCCGCGACGAGGTGCTGGGTAAAATCGACACCGCCATCTTGCCCACCGGGAGTGTGGAGGCGCACGGTCAACATTGTCCCCTGGGCACCGACAATTTTGCGCCCTGGTATTTTGCCGAACAGCTTGAGGCGAAATTTCCCGACCGCGTCCTCATTCTGCCCCCCATTCCCTACGGGCACACCTGGGAGCTCTCGAATTATGCGGGAACGATTTCCGTATCCACCGAGGTGTTCACCCGCTACGTCGCCGAAGTGGCAAAAGGGGCACTGGCGTGGGGTGTGAAAAATATTGTGCTTATGAATGGCCATGGTGGCAATACCGGGGCGCTCAATGCAGCGATGGAGGACATTGCCGAGCACGGGGGCCAAACCGTGTTGGTCAATTGGTGGATCGATTACAGCCGGGACATTCTCACTGTCACGGAAGGGCAGGGCCATGCCGGTGAGGATGAAACGTCGGTCATGTTGGCGATTCGGGGACCCTTGGTGAAGATGGAGGACGCGTCGTTTAACCCCTACACGGCAAAATATCGGGTCCGCGCCATGGGGCTTCATGACAAGACTTTGCGTCATGCCACCACGGGGGACGGCCGAAATGCCACAGCCTCCAAGGGAGAAAAGATTTTGGAGCTGTGCACGGCTCGCATGGTGGAGCTTCTGGAAGATTTATGGGCGGACAATCTTTTTTCACGCAAGGATTAGAAAGGGGTAAAACGTGAGCGCAATGCGACTAGCGGACCGGGTGGCATCACTGGCACCCTCTCCGACGATGACACTGGATGCCAAAACTAAGGCTCTCATAAGCCAGGGGCAGGACGTCGTCAACCTGACGGCGGGCGAACCGGATTTCGACACGCCTGAGCACATCCGTTTGGCTGCTATTGAGGCCATGAATCGGGGAGAAACGCGCTACACTCCCGTAGGAGGAACTCTGCGCCTAAAACAAGCAGTGGCGGACCGGTTGAAGTTGGACACCGGTCTGGAATACGGCACCGATCAGGTGCTAGTGTCGGCGGGAGCCAAACATTCGCTGTATAATGCCATCCTTTCCTTGACCAATCCGGGCGATGGGGTTTTGTTACCGGTTCCCTATTGGGTTACCTACCCCGAACAGATTCGTTTGGCTGGGGGCGAGGTGCAATGGGTGCCCATCGACGAGAGCCACCGAGGCGAACTTTTCGTGGATGACCTCGAACGGGTCATAAAACCGAACACCCGCGGACTGATCTTGAACTCGCCTTCCAACCCATCAGGAGCGGTCATTGGGCGGGCACGACTCGAAGAAATCGCCCAGTTTGTTCGGGAGCGAGACCTGTGGGTGATCTCGGATGAGATCTACATGCGGCTCGTGTATGATGGCATGGAGGCGGTGTCGGTCGCGTCATTTCCCGATATGCAGGAGCGGACCATTGTCATCAATGGAGTGTCGAAGGCGTATGCCATGACGGGCTGGCGTATTGGTTATGCGGCCGGACCACGGTCGATGGTGCAAGCCATGGCCAACTTGCAATCGCAATCGACATCGAATCCCACCTCGGTGTCGCAGGCAGCTGCGTACGCGGCCTTGACGGGACCCCAGGAGCCGGTAGAAGAAATGCGGCGCGAGTTTGATCGGCGCCGCCGCTATGCCGTGTCCCGAATTCAAGCCATGCCAGGGCTTCAGGTCTATGACCCCAAGGGCGCTTTTTACCTGTGGGTTGACATGAGCGGGCTTCGGGGACGTACCATGCGGGGGAGGACCATTGAGACCGCCGATGATTTGGCGCTGGTCTGGCTGGAGGAGGCTTCGGTGTCGGTTGTCCCGGGTAGTGGATTTGGGGTAGAGACGCATTTTCGGATGTCCTATGCTACGGCCATGGAGCGGTTGGCAGAAGGGCTCGATCGTATGGAACGATTATTGGGGGAATGACAGAAGCATGAGTTCGGAACGCATCGGCATTGTGGGGCTGGGGGTTAACAACCGGCCCCTGGTTCCGTTTCTGTTGTCGGAAGGTCATTCGTTGGTGGTCTATGATCGCCGTTCGCCGGATGCGATCGCGTCAGAGTTGGAATCGTTAGGTATTTCCAGTGGGGTGGAGATCCATGGGGGCCCTGAGTATCTTGAGCAACTACTCGCCACGGACCTATCGACACTCTATCTCACCCCCGGCATGAGGAAGTTCGGTCCCGAACTGGACCGCCTCAAAAGTCAAGGCGTACGATTCACCTGCGAAACCGACTTGTTCTTGTCCCGATGTCCGGCTCCGGTGATTGGAATTACTGGATCGGCGGGGAAAACCACCACCACCACCTTGGTCGGCGAGGCCTTGAAGCGTGATGGTCGCCGGCCGGTTTTTGTCGGAGGCAACATTGGTCAGCCGCTCCTACCCCGTCTGAAAGACATCAGTAGCGAGGCGTGGGTGGTGATGGAACTCTCCAGTTTTCAGTTGGACTTAGTGGAGCGGAGTCCGCACGGCGCGGCCCTTTTAAATATCCGGCCCAATCATCTCGACGTGCACCGGGATTTTGACGATTATAAGCATGCCAAAGGCAACATCGTGCGATTTCAAAACAAAGAGGATTGGGCGGTCTTGCCCTTTGGGGATCCGGTGATTCGGGGGTTACAAGAAGAAGGCGAAGGGCGCCCCGTGTACTTTTCGCTGGATCAGGAAATCCCCCACGGCGCCTATCGGAAGGATGGGCAACTGTGGTGGCGCGGGGGTAATGGTGGCCGTCTTGTGGTTCAAGAAAGCGCCCTTAAGCTAGTAGGGGAGCACAATGTCGCCAATGCGTTGGCGGCAATCGCCATCGTGGCCTCGGCGGGTGGTGATTTGGGCGCTGTCGCGGAGGTGCTGTCCACGTTTCTTGGAGTGCCGCACCGACTGGAACGAGTAGCCGAGGTTGGGGGCGTTACCTTTATCAATGATTCCATTGCGACCGCCCCCGATCGCACCCAGGCGGCATTGCAGGCGATTCACCAGCCCATCGTCTTGATATTGGGAGGCTACGACAAAAAGCTACAATATGATACATTAGCCAAGGCCCTTAATGAGAGTTCCGTGAAGGCGATCGTCGCTATGGGCGAGGTGCGTGAAATGCTTGTGAGCGAAGTGCGCCAGCATACGCGGATCCCCGTCGTGTTGGAAGATACCTTCGATCAGGCCGTAGAACGGGCTAGTTCCCTGGCTCAACCCGGAGATGTGGTCCTACTGTCGCCCGCCGCGGCGTCCTATGACATGTTTTCAAATTTTGAGGAACGCGGCCAGCGTTTTCGTGAAATGGTGGGCATTATAAGTCAGACACGGTCTACACGATCCGGTTTTTCGGAATAATGGAGGTTTAATAGTCAGTGCAACGGACAGATATACGCAACATTGCCATCATTGCCCACGTCGACCACGGTAAGACCACCTTGGTCGACGGCATGCTGAAGCAAAGCGGCATGTTTCGCGATCCCAGTCAATTGGGCGAACGGGTCATGGATTCCAACGATTTAGAGCGCGAGCGTGGGATCACCATCTTGGCCAAAACCACCGCCGTGACCTATCATGAGGTGCTCATCAATATTGTCGATACCCCGGGCCATGCCGACTTTGGCGGCGAGGTGGAGCGCATTCTCTCCATGGTCGATGGGGCGCTCTTGGTGGTTGATGCCAATGAAGGGCCCATGCCTCAGACCCGCTACGTGTTGCAGAAGGCTTTGAAGGCCGGGGTCAGACCCGTGGTGGTACTGAACAAGATGGACCGGGAGGGTGCCCGACCGGAAGAGGTCTTGGAACAAGTGCTCGAGCTTTTTATCGACCTGGAAGCTAACGACGAGCAGCTGGAATTCCCGGTTCTCTATGCGTCAGCAAAGATGGGGGTGGCCTCAAAAAGCCCCACTTTGCCCGTCGACGGCAATCTAGAGCCGTTGTTTGACGCCATACTGGAGCACATTCCCTATCCTAGCGGAGACGACCAAGCTCCGTTGCAAATTTTAGTTACCACCTTGGATCATGATGATTATGTGGGACGGCTGGCCATTGGACGCGTCCGGCAAGGGACGCTAAAGGCTGGGCAGACCGTGGCCGTGGCCCACGCCGACGGAAGCTTGGAACGCACACGGCCATCGAAGTTGTTTGGCCGCATGGGCTTAAAGCGGACCGAGCTGGATGCCGTGACCGTGGGAGAGATTGTGACCATCGCGGGTCTTCAAGGGGTGACCATTGGCGACACCATTACGGATGCGGAAAACCCTGCGCCATTGCCGCCGATTACCGTGGATGAGCCTACGCTCACCATTTTGGTGGGGGTCAACACCAGCCCGTTTGCCGGTCAAGAGGGGCAGTACGTCACCTCAAGGCATCTCCGTGACCGACTCTTCCGTGAACAAGAGCGTAATGTGGCCTTGAAAGTTGAGGAGACGGAGGACGCGGAAGTGTTCCGCGTGTCCGGTCGGGGCGAGTTGCATATTGGGATCCTGTTGGAGGAGATGCGCCGGGAAGGCTACGAGATGGAGGTGTCCAAGCCGGAAGTGATTCTTCGGCAGACCCCAGAGGGACTGATGGAGCCGATGGAACGCCTATTTTTGGATGTGCCGGACGAGTACGTGGGTGCGGTCATGGAGATTTTGGGTCCCCGCAAGGCGACCATGGTCGCCATGGGGCAAGCGGGTCCGGGTCAGACGCGCTTGGAATTCGTGATTTCCGCGCGTGGACTACTAGGCTTTCGCTCAAGTTTTATCAATCAAACCCGCGGCTATGGGGTCATGAACCATCTTTTTGAGGGATATCAGCCCTATTCGGGATCTATCGAAGAGACGCCCCGGGGCGCCTTGGTAGCCATCGAAACGGGGGTGGCGACCTCCTACGCTCTCGACAACGCCCAGGAACGCGGGGTCCTGTTTATTGGTCCCCAAACGCCCGTGTATGCCGGCATGGTGGTCGGCGAGAACAGTCGGCCGACGGACTTGGAAATTAACGTCTGCAAAAAGAAGCACGTGACCAACATGCGAAACGCTAATGCTGAAGAGGGGATTCGACTGACGCCCCCGCGAGCCTTAACGCTGGATCAGGCGTTGGAGTATGTAAAGGCGGATGAGTTGGTGGAAATCACCCCGAAGAACGTCCGACTTCGTAAAGCCGCCCTCGACCCCCATCAGCGAAAGCGCGATCGCATTCAGCGCTCATCCTAAGATGCTCACCGATGTCTGGTCGGGCTATTCGCTCCTTCGCTCCTTGTACACGATTCCCGAGCTGGTCCTTGATCTGAAAAGGCGCGGGTATTCCGCCGTGGCGCTAACCGACTGGGAAACGCTGGCAGGGGCGGAGGAGTTTGATCGTTTAATGCGCGAGGCCGGATTGACGCCCTATTTGGGCGTCTCCCGGTCTCTATTGGTTGACGGTTACGCCCGGGAAATCCGATTGATCGCGCTCAGTTCGCGCGCTTGGCCTTTTTTGGTGCGGTTTTCCCAGTGGAGTCCGGACCTCGCGGGAGAGGATCTGGCGGTGGTGTTGGGCTATTCTGACACCGCTTGGTGGCGCGCATTGCCCCCGCTTCGGGGACCGGTCGTCGTCGAATTGGATGCGTCGCAAAAAGAGCTCATCGAGCAATTGCCCCCGGGGTGGTTTTGGGTGCCGCATGTGCGCGTTCGTTACCCACACCCGGACGACCGGGGGGCCCTTCGAGTGCTGGCGGACATCGGGGGACTTGTTTCGGATCCCCAGGCCGAGGGTCTTCCAGACTCGGCGGAACGATTGTGGGAAGCCTTTTCCAGCTGGCCCGAAGCGCGACGCTGGGTGCCGCCAAAAGGACCCTCCGTGCTTCCCGACCGGGGGTGGAAGATGCCCGAGGTCGGTGATTTTTCCGCGCTTTGCGAGAAAGCCGTGGCCGGCCTTCAACGACGCTATGGGAACCACGTGCCGCAGTTGGCTCTACGGCGCCTTCAGTATGAACTGGACGTGATTCAAGACCTCGGTTTTCCGGGCTATTTTCTCATGGTGCACGAGGTGGTGAGCTTTGCCAAGCGTGTGGGTATTCGGGTAGGTCCTGGGCGGGGGTCGGCCGCCGGAAGTCTGGTGGCCTATGCGTTGGCCATCACTGAGGTCAACCCTCTGGATTACGGGCTGGTGTTTGAACGCTTTTTGAACCCGGCCCGTCGGACCTTGCCGGATATCGATCTGGACTTTGAGGACCGGCGCCGCGGGGAGGTGCTTGAGTACCTTCGGCAACGGTTTGGGGCCGATCGGGTGGCTCAGATTGGCACCTACGGGACCTTAGGCGCGCGAGCGGTGCTGCGGGACGTGGCGCGGGTCATGAAACTGCCATCAGACGAAGTGACGAGGGTGCTGAAAGCGGTTGACTGGCAACTCAATGATCATTTGGCTGATCACGCCCAGGAGTTGGAACGATTGGCCAGTCAAGCGCGTTTGGATCCGGCCTGGCTCACCATCGCTCGGCGGTTGGAAGGGCTTCCTCGTCATCGCTCAACCCATGCGGCCGGCGTCATTATCGCGCCTTTGCCGCTGGAGACCTGGATCTATTGCCAGGGTGAGGCGGACAGCGGCCTGGTGACCGATTTCGATATGGGGTCTCTGGAACGGCTGGGATTTGTCAAGTTGGATGTGCTGGGGCTCAGGACATTGAGCCTGATCGCAGAGATTGAGGACCAAGTGGGACTCTCCGGAGACACGATCGGGACGGTGCCTGGGGACGATGCCCGGACGCTCAGGCTCTTGGCCCGAGGGGATACAGACGGGGTCTTTCAATTGGATGGGCGGGGCGTGAAGCGTCTTTTGCAGCAAATGCAGCCGACCTCTCGTGAGGAGGTTATGGTAGTCTTGGCCCTCTATCGTCCCGGACCGATGGACATGATAGGCGAGTTCTTAAAGCGTCGGAGTGCCGGGTATCGGCCTCCCGCCGATGACCCGTTGGCGGACATTTTGCGGGACACCTATGGGGTGATGGTGTTCCAAGAACAGTTGATGGCGGCCGTTCAAAAGGTGGCCGGATTCAGTCTTTCTGAGGCCGACTTAATTCGCCGGGCCATTTCAAAAAAGAACCACGCGCTCTTGGAGCGGGAAGGTGAGCGCATTCGAACGCGGATGGTGGAACGGGGTTTTACACCCGGCCAAGCCAAGCTCTTTTGGGACCGGATTCAAGCCTTCGGGGACTATGGCTTTAACAAATCGCATGCGGCCAGCTACGGTTTCATCAGTTATTATCAGGCCTGGTTAAAAGCCCACTATCCGTCCGCTTTTTGGGCAGCCGAGCTATCCAGTCGTGAGGGCGAACGCCTCTTCGAGTTGTTGCGCCAGGCCATGAGTCAAGGGATACAGGTGATGCGGCCGCACATTAACCAGAGCCGCCAGGGGTTTCATCTGGAGGGCGATCGGGTGCGGGCCGGACTCGACGTGATTCGGGGCTTAGGACCTCACCTCATCCAAAAGATTGTGGAGGAACGGGTTCAAGGCGGCCCCTTTCGCCGCGTGGAGGACGTTTCTGGCCGTCTTCCTGGCGTGCTTGGACCGCGGGGGCTGGAGATGTTGGCCAAGGCGGGGGCGTTAGAGGGGCTCGGGGAGGTCTCGATGGGATCGGCGCAACAGATAAGCCTTTTCGATGCCGAAGAAGAGGGGCGAGCCATCGTCCTCCCCGATGATGTGAGCGCCTTCGGATTTCGTTGGCCCACCGTCGTGGGTCCCGTCTATATCCGTTTGGCTGACCCCGACGCTCTGAAAAAAGTGGCCCAGGATGTACTTCAGATTACCGCCCACTATCCAGGAACAGTGCCGGTGGCGGTCGTTGATGCTCGCGATCGCGCTCATCGGCTTTCGGCGGCGGTCGACTTTCACTGGAAATCCATCGAAGCCATCAAGGACATTCCGGGTGTGCTGGCGGCCGGCCGACGCGTGGTCAGCGAAGCGCCGTCTGCCAGGCCTTAAACAAGGCGGCCGGCGAGCTCAAGTGATAGACATGGGTGAGAGCCTCGGAAAACGACTGACCCCCTTGAAGATCGTCGAGAAATCGATGAAATGCGTGTTGACCTTGAGACTGTTCCAAATACTGCACGAGCGAAAAGCCTTCCCGATAAGCGAGACTTTGATTGGGAAGTCCGTAAAAGTTCTTCGTGAGCTCTTCCATGGAATACAGGCGGCCCTTCAGGCTATTGGAGCGGGTCAACCAGAGATATCCGGTCGACCGCCAGTCTTCATACTGGGCTACGCCTTCATTAAACCAGTTAGGGTAGTTGCCTTGGGCCTTTAAATTCAACAGCGCATGCCCCAATTCATGGGGAGCGGGACCGCTGGCCAGATACCGGGAGCGGGCCGAAGGGGTGTTCGCCATCCATGCGCTGGGCGACAAAATGTCAATAACCCCCTCATAATCATAGCCAATGTTATTGGCAGAGGCGTTGATACCGACCGCTCGATTCATGGCCGCTTGGGAGGCATAGAGCACCACCGTGAGGCGATTGGGGGGGATCTCCTGGAGATTTGCCTCTTCTTTGGACAAGGCTCGCTTCAATGCCGCTAACGTCCATTCCGCTTGGGTTCGTTCACCCGGCGGATAATAGAGTCGGAAATGAGGTGTGGTAATCTGAGGCCAGTGGGCTAAGGTGGCGCGGGTTTTGGCCACGTCAATATTTTGACCTAAGCGATAGGCGCTCCGAAGAATTGCATGATGCCAGGGGATGAGAAGGAGCAAGAACGACGCCGACAACCAAAAACCCCGGTGCCGTTTTGTTGGACCGGGGACTGTTGTGATGGGTTGCTTTTGTAGCATCGTGCCACCTCCCCAACCATTGTAACAAGGGGAGAGCTTTTAAAGGCTCGCCAATCCTCGGAGGACTTTCAATATCCTTCCGGTTCGCGGGTTCGTTCTTCCACGACTCCTTGCACAAAATTGGCATACCGTCCACTCATGAACAGCAGATCGGATAGGCGGTTGACCCACATCATAACCGGTTGTGGGACGGATTCTTCTTGATTAAGCGCCCAGATATCCCGTTCCGCGCGGCGGCAAATGGTGG
The DNA here is from genome assembly GCA_027343765.1 of Sulfobacillus sp. Classification (GTDB taxonomy): domain Bacteria; phylum Bacillota; class Sulfobacillia; order Sulfobacillales; family Sulfobacillaceae; genus Sulfobacillus_B. Next base: position 36,283 of record DAHWKG010000181.1, on the reverse strand, counting down.
TCGCCAGGTAAAGGGCGGTGGCAGCCGGGGTCCCTTCTGGCAGGGTAAACGGTTTCCAGGGCGGCACCACCTGGCGCAACCGATCAATGAGATGTTCGAGCACTTCCGTATGGGACTTCTGGGTGGTGGTGTTTTCGGGCTTGGCGGCGCTGGATAGATCGCGCCCGACCAGAAAGAGACGCTGTTGAATTTCTTTTAAGGCGCCCATCCACTCGTGCCAAAGGGCATCGGGCTCCGCGGGCATTTCGGCCTGGGCCAGTGCGCGCGCGTGGCCCAATGCCGTGTTCAGCTCATAGAGCCCGCCATAGCTAGCCACGCGGCGGCTGGATTTACTCACCCGTTCGCCCGTGGAGAGGCGGGTGGTCCCTCGATCCCCCGTCCGGGTATAAAGTCGTGAGGGCATGGTTATGACCGCCTTTCTATACGTTCCTTGATGGGCGTGCGCCGTTGCACACCGATCATCGCCGGATAACCCATCCGGAGGAAGGCCATAGCTTCTTCGTTGGGGGCTAAATTCAACCAGTCGGCCACCGCTTTCGATGTCACCAGTGGGCCGGTGTTCCAATAGCATCCCATATGATGACTCCAGGCGGCGAGGATGATGTTGTAGCAGCTCATGGCCATGGCGGCGTAGTCTTCACGCCGACGCACCGGATTGTCGTCGAGCCGCTGCACGGCCACGACTACGATTGGCGCCTCAAGAAATTCTAGGCGGGCTTTTTCCGCCCGTTCTTTTGCCCCGTCTTGTCCTTGCCTTTTCTCCAAGACAGCGTGGAACCTTAAATCGGCCAGCTCCTTGAGACTTTCGCCGGTGACGATAATGTACCGCCAGGGCTCGCTGACATGATGGTTTGGAACCCAAGGCGCATATTGCAAAATATCTTCGATCGTCGCATCGTCGATGCGTTGGTCTTTAAAACGGCGGACGGAGCGACGGCTTTTTAAGGCTTCCAGTAAGTCCATGGTGTTCCCCCTGATCGTCTTTTCCTCTACATTACGACAGGAGCGTCCGATCGGAAAGGTCAGGACACGGTCAGAATCACGGCGCCATTATGCAAATCATGGACGGTGGCATTGGTAATGCGGCAAATCCACATGGCCACCCGGTCGCGCTCAATTTCGTTGGGAGCAACAAAGACCGGGGCCATGCCGCCCGAGGTGACCACGTTCTTGTCGCAGGTGATAATGGCAAACATTTTAGGAGTCGGTGCATCAGCCATGGGTTTCCTCCTTCTGCTCTTGGCGATTCTTGGTATTGTGCATGCGGGACCACTTGCCGGATTCCAAGACCGGGACCTTTTTGATGGCCTGGATTAATTTCTCCATGTCACGCTCCACGGGGATGATGGTGAGCGCCGCTTGCCCGGTGCCGGCGGGCATGGCCATCCGGCAGAGAGTGCCTTGTTCAGGGTAGCCCACATCCTTTTGCACGCCCACCGCGGAAGCCGCCTCATGGGCAATGGCCTGCCGTTGCGCCACATTCCACAGCGCTGCTTCGCCTCGTGGGTTTTTGGGCGTCAGCACCACGCCCAAGCCTTCCTTGCGATAGCGCTCGCGCGAGTCGGCCAAACCCACCTCCATCATCATGACGGGTCCGGCGTACAAGAGGGTACCTTTCTCAAATTTGACCTCCGCCGGTTGAACGTCGACTAGCTTGCCTAGGTTGGGTCCAGACATCAACTTTTCGCCAATCACGATAAAGATGATCCCTGCGATCACGCCGGCCAACCAGATCCACTCCGCGACCAGAGAGGTGGCCAAGGCGACCAGCATGGCCAGGAAGTTCCGGGCTTCATAGGTGATGGCGATGCCTTCAATGTACCCCGCGCCCCGCGGCACCAGAATGAGTTTTTCTTCTTGTTCGAGAGTGCTTCGCTCGGTGCTGCGGATATCACGAAATTGGGTGGCGGCCAAGGTTAAGAAGGTGGCGGCCGTAAATTGCTTGCCGATCAAAGCGACGATAATGCTGGAGCCAATCATGGCCGCAATGATGGCCATGGCCACTTGTGAGATGTATCCGGATGGGTAGCCGGGGTAATGGCTCCGTCCTGATTTCAAATAGAGGATGCGTGAGACAAAGCCGGCCAGGAAGCCGACAATCATCGGGGCCCAATTGATAGGCGGTGTTGATGCGGACATAATGACCTCCTTCTACTCTGCCCTAGTCTTACCAGTTATGAGCTCGCTTACGCGTATGGGCGATCATGGGGGAGGGAAGGGTATCGTTGAAGGAGGCGTGGTCGTGGCACGGTTCTTATATAGTCGCAACAAGAAGACGGAGTGGTCGAATACTTGGCCTGAACAGTCGGACGACCTCTGGGTCGACATGGGTCCTGAGGATCAGGGGCATGTGAAAGAGATTGTGAATCACCTCTATCAGGCCCATCCCAAGGTGATTGAACATTTACTGCACGGCGAGGACAGACGGCCCAGTCTCTTAGTGGAGGACGACGCCATCAGTTTTATGCTGGCGCTTATCCCGCTACATCCCGAGGATCCCTTGCATCACTTAAGCTTCATTATCGGTCAGCATTTTTTAGTGACGGCTCATTTAGCGGATCAATCCCCGGTGGTCGATCACGCCTTTGGATACATCCGAGAGAACCAAATGATGGATGAAGGGGTGGATTTTGCTCTCTATCAGGTGCTTTCCGGTCATGTGGTGGCTTTGCGCCGCGTGGCCAATACCCTGGATGGGGAGTTCGAAGAGCTGCACCGCTTGTTGTTGAAACACCCGTACCGCAATTTGGCTCCCAAGATTCTTCAATTAAGAAAACAAACGATGCGGGCCAAACACATGCTGGATCCGGAAGGCTCTATCTTCGAGCTCTTAAAGTCAAGCCATTTTCCCTATGTCCGCAAGAAAAACCGACCTTACATGCAGGACGTCGCCTATCTCTTGGATGAGGTCGTTTCGGAAGTGGAGCAGATTCGGGACGGATTGGCGGAGATGGTGGAGGCCTATACCTCCTTACAGTCCAATGAGATCAACAAGGTGATGCGCTTTTTGACCATCATTTCTGTGCTTGCCTTGCCAGCGACCACCATCGCCTCCATCTATGGCATGAATTTTAAGATCCCCGAGCTCAAATGGAGTTTCGGGTATTGGTATTCGCTCGCTCTCATGCTGGTCGTTACGCTGGTGCTCCTCTATTTCATGAAAAAAAAGAGCGGCCGGGGTTAGGGTGGGAAAATCTGGAGAAAATACAAGGAGAGTGATGACGCCTTGATATAAGGAGGAACCTCATGGCTGACGCATTGAGTGCTCTGTTTAATATTCCCGAACCAACCCCCTGGACAGGCACTTTTCAACAATATCTCGATCAGGTTCAAGCCACTCCGGAGATTGCCGACTCGGCTCACCGTCGTCTCTATCGGATGATTTTAACCGCAGGCAATCGGGACCAAGAGGGCCACTACCCCTTCTTTTCCCATCACTTATTTGGCATGGATGAGACGATTCGAACGCTGGTGGAGGACTATCTTCGCCCGAGCGCCCTAGGCTTCGATGTGAAAAAACGCATCTTGCTGTTGGTCGGTCCCGTGAGTGGGGGGAAGTCTACGCTGGTCTGGCTTTTAAAGCGGGGTCTGGAGGCCTTTTGTCGGACGGACGCCGGCGCCCTTTATGGGATCCAAGGTTGTCCCATGCACGAAGATCCGCTGCACTTGGTCCCGGAGAGTCTCCGGCCTCGGGTGAGTGAGCGATTGGGGGTGGCCATTGAGGGGGAACTCTGCCCCTGGTGCCGGTATCAGCTGGAACGGGTGTACCAAGGGCGGGTGCACGATATGATGGTGGAACGTGTTCTGCTTTCCGAGGCGCGCCGCGTCGGCATTGGGACGTACGCACCGTCGGATCCGAAAAGTCAAGACATTAGTGAGCTGACCGGTTCGGTGGACTTTCACGCCATTTCCCAATACGGCAGTGAATCGGATCCCAGGGCTTTTCGCTTCGATGGGGAGTTAAACATCGCGAATCGCGGACTCATGGAGTTCCAGGAAATGTTGAAGCTCGATGAGAAGTTTCTCTACCACCTGTTATCTTTGAGTCAGGAGGGGAACTTCAAGACCGGGCGCTATGAACTGATTTCAGCCGACGAGGTGATTATAGGCCACACCAACGAGCACGAGTACAAGAGCTTCCTGCAAAATCCCCGCAATGAGGCGCTCATCTCGCGGATCTTTGTTCTTCCTGTCCCATACAACATGGATCCCAGTGCCGAGGTGCAAATCTATCAAAAGCTTCTCCAACCCCATTTGACGAATCGCCTCCATGTCGCCCCGTTGGCGTTGGAAACGGCGGCGGCGGTTTCGATTCTTTCTCGTATCGAGGAGTCACCCAAGCCGGGTGGCGACCGGCTCAGTCGATTTCACTTGTACGTCGAGAAGACGGACGAAGAAAAATATCGCGCCGCGCGTCGCGAAGGATGGCAAAGTGGGGAAGGGCTATCGGGGCTTGACCCGCGCTTCATGCTCAATCGCTTGGCCGCCTTGACGGCCGACGGGGAACGCGACTGCATTGATGCTGGCGACGTCTTGGCCAGCATTGAGGAGGGGATTTGGCGGGATCCCTTTATGGATAAGGCGGAGCGCTCCAGGGTATTGGAGTGGGTGGCGATGGCACGGGAGTGGTATGACCGCAAGGTCGAGGAGGAAGTCCTCGAGGCCTTTGCCCATGATTGGAGCGACGAATTGGCCAATCTCTATCACAACTACCTCGATAATCTAGTCTTGTCGGTGCGCCACGGTGCTAGTGGACGTTACGATCAGGCTCTCTTGCGTTCGGTGGAAGAACGGATGGGCATCACCGAATTGCAGGCCCCCGCATTTCGTGAGGAAATCTATACGCGACTGGAAATTGCCAAAAAGCAAAACCGGGTCGTGAGCTTGCTCGATCACGCGGGGCTTCACCGTGCCCTTAAGGAAAAACTTTTGGACGACATGCGCGACGAGGTCAAAATCACCACCCAAGGGCCGGTACCGGACCGGCGTACCTTGGAGAGAATTGAGGCCGCCGCGGAAGCCATGGTCTCGAACAGCGGCTATTGTCCCCGCTGTGCGTCCAAGGCCATTCACCACGTGGGGAGTCTGTTAAATCGATGAGCGACAATACCTACAGTGTGGCCCGGAGTCTCTTGGCCCATCAGCCACTTTTTACTGCCGAACGCCGGCGTCATCAGGCCAAGGTGAAAGAGGCGATTCGGCAGCATTTGGCTGACATGGTGACGGATGAGAAGATTCTGGTCACGGATGGGCGCCGGACCTTGTCCGTCCCGGTACCGGAGCTCAATGAGTTTCGCATTCGCTTCGACCCTGATCTCGAGGAAAATGTTGGTCACGCGACGTCTCCCGGCCAAGCTGGGCAGGCGGGAGAGCCGGCTTCTGACGCTCACAAGAACGGTCGCGAGGGAGGGAATCAGCCGGGGCTGGACATGGAGGAGACGGAGGTGTCGTTAGAAGAAATTCAAGCGGCCGTTTTTTCCGAATTGGAACTGCCCGACTTGGACTTGACCAAACCCTCGCCAGGGGCTGGTCGCGACTTTGACCCGGTGAGTATCGGACGCCACGGGATTTTGTCGCAGTGGGACCGGCGGCGGACCCTGAAGGCGGCTCTTTTGCGCCAAGCGTCCCACCCCGACCTGGCGGCCGGGGATCTTCAGGAGGAGGACTTGCGCTTTCGCCTTTTGGACCCAGTGCACGACGATCAAGGGGGCGCCGTGGTCATTGCCATGATGGACACGTCTGGATCCATGGGCAGTTTCGAAAAGTATCTGGCCAAGAGCTTCTTTTATTGGACGGCGGAATTTCTTCGCCAAAAGTACCCGCATGTGGAGTTGGTGTTTTTGGCTCACGATGTCCGGGCCCGGGAAGTTGACGAGGAGGCGTTCTTCCATCGTGGGGCATCCGGAGGCACGGTCTCCTCATCCGTGTACCGATTAGGACTCGAGATTGTGGAAAACCGTTATCCTCTCGACCGCTACAACATCTATGCGTTTCATTTCACGGATGGAGGCAACCTCACTTCCGACAATGCCTTGGCGGTGGAAACGGGCACGAAGCTGACCCGGCAGGTCACCTTATTCGGTTATGGGGAGATTCACGACACGGAGCGCAACCCCTCTCCCCTCTATCAAGAGTTTCAGCGCGTCCCCGGTGTAGGGGTGGTGATTCTTCGGGACAAAGAAGATATTTTTCGGGCTATGACCCACTTTTTTGGGCGAAATGAGGCGGTACGGCATGCTTGACGAGAAAACGCTCCATCAGTTGTTGGAGAGGGTCTGGCCGGTGGCCGAGTCCTTGGGATTGCACCCCGGTCACGTGCATTTTGAGTTGGTCTCTTCGAGTGCTATTCAGCTTTTGGCCTCGCATGGGGGGCTTCCGGTACGCTATAGCCACTGGAGCTTTGGGAAAAGCGAACAACGGCTCAAAACCGCCTTCGATTTTCGGCTCACGCAGATTTACGAATTGGTCATCAATAATGTGCCCGCCTACGCCTTTATTGACGAGACGGTGAGCCCAGCCGAAGCGCTCATGATTTTGGCCCACGTCATTGCTCATGCCGACTTCTTTCGCCATCACCGAGCCTTCCAGCACCTGCCCACCGACATGTTGGCGCGCGCGTCGCTACACCGACGACAGATGGCCCAGTTTCGACGCCTCTATGGGGATGGGGCGGTCGAGAGCTTGATCGATGCCGCGCATATCCTAGCCGATTTTAGTGGAGAGAGTCTTTCGGAAACCACCATCGGGGAGCGGCCCGACGATGTGTTGGGATTTGTCGCCCGCTATGCGCCCCGGCTCCAAGACTGGGAACGCGATGTGCTGGCTATGGTCTGGGAAGAGGCCCGCTACTTTTGGCCCCAACAATTAACGAAAGTGGCCAATGAGGGCTATGCTACCTTCTTTCACACGCGCCTTTTGCGAAAAGTGGAGACCACCGCCGAAGAAAGTTGGGAGACGGCCCGTCTGAACGCCCAGATTGTCCAGGTCAATCCTCCGCAATTAAACCCCTATCGACTAGGCTATCTTTTGTATCAGGAAGCGTTTTTAGATGGGGGGCTCGATGCCGTCTATCAGGCGCGCGATGTGTATGACGATGTGGGGCTAATCCGGGCCTACTTAGCCGACGAACTGATGGAGCGGGCCGGATTAGCGCTCTTTCGGGAGCGTGAGGCCCATCCTGAACCCCGAAAGGCCGAGCCCCAAGACATTCGTGAGCGTCTCATCCGAGACTTGGATCGCGGAGGCCTACCTCGCTTGGTGGTCGAATCGAGCGGACCTGAAGGGCTATTATTGCGCCATCTTTATGACGGGCGTGACCTTGACTTCGCTCAGCTGCCTTTTGCCTTAAAATCGGTTGCCGCCCGGATTTGGAACGGGCCGGTGACGGTCTTAACCTTGCGCCAACGGGTGCCCCACCGAGTAACCCACGATGGGTCTGAGTGGGTGGACCAGGTCGTCTAATCCCCGGCAGAGAAATGGACGGCTTTTGCCGTCCATTTTTTGATGGATAATTCCGGAATGATTATTGGTGCCGGCCAGCCAAGTTCTGCTCGGCGATCTCAATCATCTTGCGGACCATGTGGCCGCCCACGGCACCGCACTGGCGGGCGGGGATTTCGCCCCAATAGCCGTCGTCGACGCCCTGCAGTCCGAGCTCGTGAGCCACCTCGTACTTGAACTGGTCGAGCGCCTTTTGGGCCCCTTGAACCAGGGCGCGGTTGCCGGTGTTGCTACCTTTCGCCATCTTTTTCACCTCCTTCTTGTCGACGTGGTGATAGTATGGCCTGAAGGAGGGGGCCTCAGACGGGAAGTTCAAGGGATGACGACAAGAAAATGGACGGCTTTTGCCGTCCATTTTTAGGTGCGATACATAAGTCCGGAATGATTGATTATCGGTTCCGGCCAGCCAGGTTCTGCTCGGCCATCTCAATCATCTTGCGGACCATGTGGCCGCCCACGGCACCGCACTGGCGGGCGGGGATTTCGCCCCAGTAGCCGTCCTCGACGCCCTGGAGACCAATCTCGTGAGCGACCTCGTACTTGAACTGGTCGAGCGCCTTTTGGGCCCCTTGAACGAGCGCGCGGTTGCCGGTGTTGCTGCCTTTCGCCATCTTTTTCACCTCCTCGTTGCTGACGTGGGATTAGTATGGCCGCTGGGCTTCGCCCTCAGACGGGAAGTTTCAAGGAATTGTGACAAGAAATGGACGGCTTTTGCCGTCCATTTTTAAAGGTGTGTCACGATTCCGGATGATTAACGGGAGTTCCGACCGGCCAGGTTCCGCTCGGCCATTTCAATCATCTTACGGACCATGTGTCCACCCACCGCACCGCACTGAGCGGAAGGAATTTCGCCCCAGTAACCGTCGTCGACGCCCTGGAGCCCGAGCTCATGGGCGACCTCATACTTGAACTGGTCCAACGCCTTTTGGGCCCCGCGAACCACTGCGCGATTGCCCGTGTTGCTGCCTCGTGCCAAGATATTCACCTCCTCATTTCCGAAGTAACCATAGGGTTCCTTGGGAGAACGAAAAGATGCCGGTAAGTTTTTCCGAGAGGGCGGTTTTCAAAGTCATCGTAATGCGATACATTAATAACATATCGCATTACGATATGACTGAGGAGGTCGAGACGTCGGTGGCAAAACAATCTACGGTCACGCCAGAAGAATACCGGGCGCTAGCGGAGTTTCGTTATGGGTTAAGAAAGTTTTTGCGCTTTAGTGAGGCCGCGGCCCGAGAACACGGCATCACCCCACAACAACATCAATTGCTACTGGCGATTAAGGGAATGGCGGGTCGTGATTACGCCACGGTGAGCGAGTTGGCCGAGCGCTTGCAACTTCTGCAGCATAGTGTGGTGGGCATCATTGATCGATCAGAACAGGCGGGCCTTGTCTTTAGGCGCGCGCATGAAGGGGACCTTCGAGTGACGGAAGTGCATCTCACCCCCTTGGGAGAGGACATCTTAGAGGCCTTGACGGTGGCGCATCGAGACGAACTTCAACGAAGCCGGGATTTCCTGGTCCTCCTAAGTCAGGTGTTAAAGACCGACGGTGAGAAGGGGGAATCGTAAATGCGGCGCAAAACTGTAACGCGGCCATTGGGCGACTTTACCACCAATGGGAGGCGGTTGGCCGTCTTAAGCGGGCTCAGCGCGGTCATTGGCCTTCTCGGCGGAGGCGTGGCATTCGTATTATTACGGTTGATTGGTCTCATCACCCACCTCGCCTATGAGGGGCGCGTCGGATGGTCCTTAGTGGCTCCAAACCCGGCTCATTGGGGTGTCGCCTCGGTGGCCGTTCCCGTCGTTGGAGGACTCATCGTGGGCTTATTGGCCAAATATGGGACGGACAAAATTCGCGGCCACGGCATTCCGGAAGCCATCCAAGCTATCTTGGAAAATCAAGCGAAGATGGAGCCCAGGGTGGCCGTGGTGAAACCGATCGCCTCCGCCATCACCATTGGCACAGGAGGGCCTTTCGGGGCTGAGGGCCCCATCATCATGACGGGGGGCGCCGTGGGCTCCATTTTAGCGCAGTTCTTCAAACTTTCGTCGCTTGAACGGCGGACATTGTTGGTGGCTGGTGCGGCCGCCGGTATGTCGGCAACTTTTGGCGCGCCAGTATCATCGGTGCTGTTGGCGGTTGAGTTGTTGCTGTTCGAATGGCGCCCGCGGAGTCTCGTTCCGGTGGCCATAGCCAGCGCACTGGCCGAAGTCGTCAGAAGTCTCCTCTTGGGGACCCAAGCGGTATTTCATACCCCGGCCACCCCAGGACTGCCGTTAAATGTGCTGGCCTGGGCGGCATGCGTGGGAATTGCCGCGGGCATCATGTCCGGGGTTCTCACCAAATTGGTGTATTTTGTCGAAGACAGCTATCGTAAGCTTCCTATTCACTGGATGTGGTGGCCCGCCATCGGCGGTGTGGGCATTGGCATTGGAGGACTGATTGACCCTCGCGCCTTAGGCGTGGGATATCCAACCATCCGGGCGTTGGACGCGGGGCATCTCCTCTGGACCGCCGCATTGATACTCTTTATTGTCAAGGCGGTCATTTGGGTGACCTCCTTAAGTTCTGGAACATCGGGCGGTGTGCTCGCCCCGCTTTTGATGTTGGGCGGTGCCCTGGGGATGGTGTTGAGTCCCATCTTTCCCGGCCACGAGACTGCCGTCCTGGCCACCGTTGGTATGGCGGCGATGCTCGGAGGCACGATGCGCGCTCCGTTTACGGCAACGATTTTTACCATGGAGACCACGCACAATTGGCCCCTCCTATTGCCGGTGCTGGTCGCCTCAGTCGCCGGTATGGCCGTGACGGTCCTTTGGGTCCCGCGCTCCATCCTGACCGAGAAAGTCGCCCGGCGGGGCGTGCATGTGGCGCGCGAATACGCGGTCCATCCTTTGGAGGGGCAGGCGATTAGGGACATCATGACACCGAAGGAAGACCTGGTAAGCTTTCTGGAGAATTTTCCGGTGGCCGACGCGGCTCGAAACCTTCTGTCTGGGGCTACCAGTCACGCCAGTTATCCGGTATGGGATGAGAAAGGGCAGGTCGTCGGGCAGGTGGCGCGTGCACAAATATTGAGCTACCGAGAGGCACCTTTTACGGTGGGTCACTTGGCTGAGCCGGTCCTTTGGGTGTTTGACTTTGAGCGGGTACGCGCCTTGGTGGAGCACTGGTCGCGTTCGAACACCAACCAGGCCGCCGTGAGGAATGACCAGGGAGAGTTCGTAGGATGGGTGACCCGCACCGATGTCTTTAAAACCTGGCGTCGCGTTCAAAATGAAGAAGAGGGTCGGGAGCGGGTATTCTCCTTTGGCCTTCACGGGAGCCGACAGAGATCCTCTGGCCGCATGTCGTATTAACGTCATTCCCTTTGGTTAGGGCGGCGTTTCTCTTAAAAACATCGTAGCTACGATGTTTGGAAAGGAGCCATCATGATAGTTCAGTGTCTTATCTGCGGAGGCACGAACGAGATTCCTGCTTGGGCACGTCTTGCCGAGGAGTGCAAAGTGCATCCCGAACACCGTAAGGCCTACATCTGCCCCAGTTGCCAGGTGCTCTTGGAATGCGATGCGCACCGCGCGGAAAGGGCTCATGATGGGGAGGACCTCATGGAGGTGGGCCGCTGCCGGGCTACTGCTTACGATAGGCGGCGGCTTCTTGGATGTCCGTGGTCACCTCAAACTAGGGAGCGTGGCGTCCCTCTTTGGTCTAGGATTGTGGGGCGTCTTTAGCGGCTCGTCCGCTAGAGCGAGGGGCGAGGCAAAGGCGGCTCATGAGAGCCGCCCACGAGTTGCTCGGACTTTTTTGGGGAGATGACGGTGAAGGTGTCCGCCGCCACCGTCGTTCTTCCCGCCCCGCATTTTTTTCGGCAGCATATCTTGTTGCTTGATGAGGAGCCAGGCCACTAAGCCTGTGGCCACCGCCAATGCTGCGGCTGCCCAAAAGACCATATACCGGTGGGTCATGGCCATGGAAAAGAGAGGGGGACCCATCGCGACACCGAAAAATCGCACGCTGCCATAAAGACTGGTGACGACCCCGCGCTCTTTGGAAGTGGTGGCGCTGGTCACCATGGTGTTGATGGAGGGGAGCACGCTCCCCGTTCCGACTCCCTGGAAAACGAGCACAGCCAGGGCCAACACCACGTTGGTGGTGGCGAAAAACGGTTCGATCACCATCGCCAGTGCGATGAGTCCCATGCCCACGATCACGATCTTTTTCGCCCAACTGGCGATCTTCTTTTGCAATACTGTCCCCGACACATAGGAGGTGATGGCAGATGCCATGACTGGGATGGCGATTAATATGCCGCGGACGATTTCCCCGTATCCGAAGTTTTTCTCCAGAATATCTGCTAAGTAGCTCAAAACCCCAAAGAGAATGAATAGGACCACCGCTCCGCCGAGAAAGGTGGCGAGAATCGAGGCACCTTTATGGGCGAAAGTGTTTTTCAGTCCTTGCCAATATTGATCAAATCCCCCCCGGGCCTGATTTTTCTTGGGTTCTTGAATGACAAACCAAGTGAGCGCTGCTACCGGAAAGGACAGCACTCCATAGGCGAAAAAGGGTAGGAACCAAATGACCAGCGCTAAGGCCGATCCGGCAATCGGAGACACCACTTTGCCAAGTCCGTTGGAAGCTTCCAGCAATCCTAGTGCGGACGCTCGCTTTTTCGACTGGAACATGTCGCCCGCGACCGCCATGGCCAACTGATAGGTGCCGCCCGCTCCAATGCCTTGAGCCAAGCGGGAGGCCATGATCCATCCATAAGGGTGGGGGAAAAGCCACGAAGCGAATCCTGCACCGAGACCCCCGAGGCCGTACAGAATAAGGGAGGGGGCCATTATCACCCGTCGACCGATGCGGTCCGATAGGGCGCCAGCAAAGGGAATGATGATGCCGGCCGGGATCGAAAAAATGGTAATCACCAGACCGACCTGAAACAGTGTCAGGTGCATGACCTTCATCATTTTCGGCAACACCGGGATTAACATCGAGTTGCCCAGAACCATGATGAAGGGTACCAAACACAACACCCAGAGTTTCAGGGCATGGGATTTTTCGTCGCTGGAACCCGAACCTGATTGGCCCGAGCCGCGCTGGTGCGTTTGTACGGACATCCAAAGTCCTCCCTGTCGGTTTTGAACAACTACCGTTTAAGCTGTCACAAAGGCGAGAGAGGCATCCCGTTAAATTTTGGCCTATCACCGTCCAGGCGACACGTGAATATGGTTAGAAGGATCGCTAAATCAGGAGGGAAGGCTATGTTGCGGCATGACGGTGAAGCGTGGATTGATATCCTCGACTTTCCTTTCAAGGACCGAACCGAAAAGCCTCGTCAGACAGGTTTGACGATGGTCATTGACAAAGGATTAGGGTTGACAGACACCCGCGATCTTATGGAACTCGCCTCGAATTACGTAGACCACTTGAAGTTGACGTTTGGGACGTCGGCATTTTACAACACCCGGCTCCTGCGGCAGAAAATCGAACTCGTCAAGTCCTATGGCGTGCATATCTTTCCCGGCGGCACCTTTTTAGAGCTGGCCTTGTTGCAAGGGCGGATTTTTCAATATCTCGACCGGGCCCGTGATTTAGGGTTCACCGGGGTGGAAATATCCGATGGCACCATTAATATTGATGAGGAGACGCGCTACAATACCATCAAGTTGGCGCGGACCTACGGGTTTGAACTGGTGGTTAGCGAGGTTGGGAAAAAGGACCCCCGTGATCAATCCAGCGTCCCCCTCCATGAGCAAGTGAATCAAGATTTGGAGGCCGGGTCGGATATTGTGATTGTCGAGGGCCGCGAAAGCGGTGAAGGGGTCGTCATTTATGACGACGAGGGCAACATCTTAGGCGATGAACTAGAAGCCATGGTGAAGGATGTGAAAGATCCCAGCCGGCTCTTATGGGAGGCGCCGCAAAAGAAGCAGCAGCAGGAGTTAATTATGCGCTTTGGAACCAACATTAACTTAGGCAATGTCCAGCCGGGAGACGTGCTGGCCCTAGAGGCGTTGAGAGTGGGATTGCGGGGCGACACGCTGCGCCATTATTATCTCACCACCCAAGGTCTTGAGGAGCCGGTGCGTTGGCAATGGCCCAAAGTCGCGGCAGGTGAGGGGGGCGTACGTGAGGCAAACCATTGACGTGGCGTTTCGGTTTCAAGATGCGCTGACAGAGGATGTTGGGGCGGCGTTGGTGGTGGATACCTTACGGGCCACGACCACCATGACGGCGATTTTAGGAGAGGGTGCACTTGCTGTTCGCCCGGTAGCGTCCTTAAGCGAGGCCTATCGCCTTAAGCGGGAGGATCCCACGGTGCTGTTGGGGGGCGAACGCAATAATGTGCCCCCAGACGGGTTTGACGGGGGCAACTCCCCGGCGGATTGGCCGCACCAGAAAGTTCGAGGACGCCGGGTGGTATTTACTAGCACCAATGGCACACAAGCTATCGACGCCGTGCGTCGGGTTCCGCACCTAGCGATTGGCGCACTGACCAATGCGGCTCGGGCATCCCGCTTTTTGCGGCAGTGGGAGTGCCCGGCGCTGGTTGTGGCATCGGGCACACGGGGACGTCTGGCCTTAGAAGATGTGCTGGCAGCAGGGGCGGTAGTGAGTCACTGGCCGCTCGAGGCGCAGAAAGATGGCGCATTAATGGCGCGAGCGCTCTTTGAACAATATCGTGAGCGGTTGACCGAGGCGGTTCGCTTGGCCGAGCACGGCCAGGACCTGGTCCAGATGGGACTGGGTGCGGACATCGCGTATGCCGCCCAATTAGATCGTACAAACGTGGTCGGGGTTCTCTGCCAGGACGGTTGGCTTCGCCCGATCGAATAATCATCTCGACGTCCGGCCCCAATCTGGGGCCGGTCTTTTTGTGCCCTGACGCTCATAAATTATTGCCGTCTGGACAAACAGGGAGGCGTGATGCTGACCACAGAAAATATCGGCCTCATCGGACTATTGGTCTTGGGACTGGCGGCGCAGTCGGAGTTGGTGGCCGGCGCTGCCGCAATCTTGCTGATGCTGCGCTTTGCCAAGCTGACGTTTTTGCTACCCATATTGGAACGACGTGGGGTGGAGATTGGACTCCTTTTTTTAACCATGGCTATGCTGGTGCCGTTTGCCAAGGGAAGCGTCAATTTTCGCGAGATCGCGAAGGGCTTTGTCACCCTGCCCGGGATTCTCGCGATGGTCGGAGGGATCATTGCCACTCGGGTAAACGGTCAGGGGCTTCGGATGTTGAATCGTGAGAGCCACCTCATGATTAGCTTAATCGTCGGGTCGATTTTAGGCATTGTTCTCTTGGGCGGCATTCCCGTGGGACCGCTGATGGCGGCCGGTGTGACCTATTTGCTGTTGGAAGGCATCAACTTTGTTCGTGAGCGGTTTCACTGAAAAGAGGGAGCTATGTCGGACGAAATATTCCTAAAGGGCATGATTCTGGTTCGTTTTTTGTCCGCTTGTATTGAACTCACGGGTGCTTTTCTTATGTGGCGTTTCTACCGACTCGACATGGCCATCCGCATCAACGGCTTTTTGGGCCTGGCCGGCCCCATCATTCTCACCACCACCATGTTGCTTGGCGTTGCCGGGCTCGCGGCGACCCGGGTGCCGGTGGCGAAAATTGTCTGGATTGGCATTGGGGTGGTCTGCATTCTTTTTGGGACCACCCGGTGAGAGCCGGCCGTCTGGCTCGTTGGGCACGCCATTGGCCCGGTCTCGCAGCGCTCATGATCGTGTTGGTTTATGCGCCGTTTTTAGAACGCACGATAATCCCGGGCTCGTCAAACCCCGGGGTGATGGAAAAGATTCCGGTCCGGGGGCGGTGGGTGGCGCTGGCATTTGATGACGGGCCAAGCCCTCGTGAGACCGGACAGGTCATTCAAGAGTTGGCGCACTACCACGCGCACGCCAGCTTTTTTGTGGTGGGGTTGAATGTTTCGCGGGCGCGGCCGCTGCTACGGGAGGCGGTGGCCCAGGGAAATCAAGTCGAAAATCATACCGAGGGCCACATCAACCTGGCGGCCCACACCTATTACCAAGATGTGAAAGATCTTGAGGTGGCCAATCGGGTCATTTCGGAGATTACCGGCTCCTCCCCCCGTTGGCTTATTCCCCCTTATGGCGCGGTGAACCGAACAGCCCGCCGGGCGGCTTCTGCCCTGAATCTGAGGATTGTTTCCGCCTCACCGGGCGAGAATGTCGCGAACGGTGCACCGAGTGTGTCGGCCATTATTCACCAAGTGATGAGCCATGTTGAGCCCGGCGCCATTATCGTGCTCCACGACGGGCCTGGCAACGGGGCTACAGTGAAGGCCCTGCCCAGTATTTTGTCACTTCTTCGTGTCGAAGGGTACCAGATCGGTAGCGTGGGTCAAGTGGCAAGACAGGGTGCGATTGGACGAAAGCTGCCTGAGTAGCGATAATAGGGACGAGATGCGAATAATCGGTGGAGAAGCTTCGGGGCGTCGGTTGATGTCGCCCAAGGGCGACAGAACCCGCCCGACGGGTGATCGGGTGAGAGAAGCCTTATTTAATATTTGGCGCAGCCGGGTGGTGGGCTCACGGATGCTGGACGGCTATGCCGGTACGGGAGCGATAGGTTTGGAGGCACTATCGCGGGGCGCTCGTCAAGTGGTGTTCTCAGAGGTGAGTCGGACCGCCCGCCGGGTCATCGAACACAACATGGCCCTAGTCGCGCTACCAGGGGCGGAGATATGGCCCGGCACTGTGGAATCCCTACTGGAGGCCTTTTCAGCCCAGGGACGCCAATTCGACTTAGTTTTCTGCGATCCCCCCTGGGCGGATGGGTTGTCAGTCAAGGTGCAAGATGAGATTCATCGCGTGCTTAGCCTCGATGGCATGGTGGTCGTGGAATCGCGGCAATCTGATCTCCCAGTGCCACTAGCCCATCTAGCCGTAATCTGGACACGGCGCTATGGCGACACACGGCTTACGGCGTACCAGGTGCCATCATGATAACGGGAGAGGAGGTGCGCCGGTGTTAGCCATCTATCCGGGATCATTTGATCCTTTGCACAAGGGACACCTTGATGTGATTGAGCGGGCTCGCAAGCTTTTCGATGAGGTTCTCGTAGCGGTCTTTGTCAATGCCAGCAAACAGGCGATTTTCGACGCGCCGGAACGAGTCCGGTTGGTGCGTGAGTCTACCCGGCACTTGACGGGGGTGCGCGTAGAGCCGGGTCAAGGATTGCTCGTGGACTTTGCTCGTCGTCATGGTGCCGGTGTCATTATTCGCGGGCTTCGTGCCGTACTGGACTTCGATTATGAATTGCAGCTCGCCTTGATGAACAAGAAGCTAGCGCCCGATTTGGAGACAGTCTTCATGCTGACCGACGAAAATTTGAGCTATCTTAGTTCGACCTTGATTAAGGAACTCGCCAGCTACCATCGGGATGTCTCCCTCTGGGTTCCCCCGGCGGTGAACGAGGCGTTGATCCGTCATTATCGAGAGAAATGAGGCATGGATGTGGAAGAGGAGCGGATTGTATCGGAAGTGGGGCTGTTCTTGGACAAGCTGGAAGAACTTTTAGACCAAGGACGGAAGTTGCCCTGGGGACGCCAGGTGATGGTTGACGGGGATGCGTTGCGTACGGTCATTCAACACGTGCGTCATGCGTTGCCAGAGGAGGTTCGCCAGGCCCAGTGGATTATCCAGGAACGCGATCGAATTATCCAAAGCGCGGGTAAGGATGCCGATCAGATGGTTAACCAGGCATTGGAACGGGCGCAGGTGTTGGCAGGGGACTCGGAAGTGGTTCGCGAGGCAGAGGTGCGGGCCGAGGAGATTATTCACCTGGCGGAACAACGGGCGCGCGAAATTTATGACGGGGCGCTCGCCTATGCGGACGACTTGTTGGCTCGGCTAGAGGGGCAAATCGGCGACCTCCAGGACGAGGTGCGGAGGAATCGGGGGGCTTTGTCGCCTCAGTCGGTGGCCCGTTCATAGGGGGATCAAGAGTAGCAGGAGGGTGGCGAGAGCCGCTTGCATAATGCGGGCGGTGAGGAGGTTTTTTGTGAGCGTCTGGGGTCCGTATTTGAGGGTCAAGGGAATCCACCAAAGGAGACCCCCGAGAGCCGTCCAAAACCAGGTGGCGGGGCTCAACTTGGGCCGAGCCCCCCAGTGGATGAGCACGGGGTCGATGAGCCACCCTAGAGACCAGTGAGGCCACCATTGATGCAACACCCAGGCCACCGTGACGACCAGACCGAGAATCGTGGTCCAATTCATACCATCGAGAATCCATTGGCGCGGACGCAGGGGTAATGGCGGGAGCGTCCAATTCGGAAGGCGCCAGGGCGGTGCCAGCATCAGCGCTGCCAGGCATAGTGCGCCGTCAAGGCGGAGAATGAGCGCCGGGTGGGGGAACAAGAGCGGATTATACAAATTGGTGTATAACAGGAGGGGGATGCCTCGCCTTCCCGATGTCCCCGTCATTCGGAGCCAGTCATAGAGCACGACCGCCGAAACCGGGGGGAAGGTTAAGAGGGAAAGGATCAAGAGGCTCCAGCCGGGGCGCCGGGGCAGGAGGGCTTGGACCGCTTGAGCGAGGACATAGCCGGGCAGCAAAATGGGCACCACATGGTTCCACCAGAGTTGAATGGCCTCTTCAAGGGCCTGACGGGTGGCCACAGGTGCGAGGAGGAGGGCACCGATGGCCAGAGTCAGTAAGATGAGGGCCAATACTATGCCCAGGGCGGTTTTTTTAATAATCATCCTTTCGCCTCCGTTACAAGCTATGCGGACGGGACCGACCCTATGGATGTCACATGGGAGCGGGCGGCACTACATAGCATCAAGTGAGGCGGTAGAAGGGGGATTTCTGTGGTTCGAGGTGTGACATTGGCGCTGTCATCAGGCGGGGCCCGTGGCTTTTCTCATATTGGCGTTTTAAAGAGCTTGACGCGGCATCAGATCCCTATTTTGGGGATTGCCGGCTCAAGTATGGGGGGCCTCATTGGCGCGCTATATTGCACTGGCTATACACCGGACATGATGGAGGAACTCGCGCATGGACTTCGTCGGAGTCAATGGATTGATTTTGCCCTATCTAAGATGGGACTGGTGCGGGGGCAGAAGTTGCTGGGGCTGATCAACCTCTTGACCCGCAATCGAAGATTTCGTGACTGCAACCCGCCGCTCAAGTTGGTGGCGGTGGACATCGAACGCGGCGAGGAAGTAGTCTTGGATTCCGGTAGCGTGGCGGAAGGGGTGCGTGCCACGACCTCAATACCAGGAATTTTTAGTCCTTTTGTGAAGGACGAGCGGGTGCTGGTGGATGGCGGGGTGCTGAACCGCGTCCCCGTAGAATTGGCGCGCTCACTGGATCCCAAGGCTCCCGTAGTGGCCGTCGATGCGGGAATTGACATGGCTCCGACGGTGAAGTCGGTGTTTGATATCCTTTTTCAGGCGTTCGATATTATGGCCCGTGAACTTCGCCAATATAAACCCCTAGAGGCGGACGTGATAATCGAGCCGAGCTTGCCATTCGCCCGAGAAGCGCAATTTACCCGGGTGTCGGAATTCATTCAGGCTGGTGAAGTCGCCTGCGAAGCGAAAATTCCTGAAATTCTCGAGAGGCTGGAGGGATCGGCGTGAAGAAACGGCGTGGCCTGTCCACGGTCCTCTGGACCGTTGCGATTTTAGTCATCATTGCGGTTGTACTGAGGTTTGTGCCGAGCGGCCAAGTGGAGGTAAGCCCAGGCATTACCGGGGACCTGAGTCAAATGATTCACGTCAAAAACGGGCACAAGCCGGGACCTGGAAAACTCTTAATGGTGGCGGTGAATGTCGGTACGGTGAGCGAACTCGGCTACCTTATCGGCCAGTTCAACCCCACGGTTGAGTTTATTCCCGTGAAGACGGCTCTCGGCGGACTGAGTATGAAGCAATACATCCAATACAATGATAGCCTCATGTCCCAGAGCCAGTGGTCAGCGGAGGTGGCGGGGGAGAAATTGGCTGGCCTGCCAGCCAAAGTGCTCACCATTCCGGGTGCTTTGGTGGCCGGTATCTTAAAGAACGGTCCCGCAGCCGGAAAACTTAAACCCGGCGACCTTATCGTGAAGATTGGTCCCTATAAAATTACTTCGGCCACCGCTACGGAAGTGCGGACGGTAATGCACCACTTTAAGGTCGGCGAGATTGTCAACGTAACCGTGAAACGAGGCGGTCAAACCCTGGTGATCCCCGTGAAGACAGGCCGGATTAAAGGCGACCCAGACCCGGCTTTTGGGATTTTGTTGGCTCCACTCCAAAAACCCGTCATTCCTCGCCCGGTGGTCGTTCATGCCCAAGGTATCGGGGGTCCTAGCGCAGGGATGATGTTTTCGTTAGAGATTTACGACCAAGTAACGGGTCGGAACCTTGCTCACGGAAAGATTGTGGCCGGGACAGGGGAAATTTTACCCAATGGTCAGGTCGAGGTCATCGGCGGGGTGGCACAAAAAGTGGTGACGGTATATCGCGCCGGCGCTCGAATTTTTGTCGTGCCGAAGGGCAATTATGCCAAAGCCGAGGCGATGGCTAAACGCCTCCATTATCACATGAAAATTTTTCCGGTAACTAATGTTCGTCAGGCTCTTCGTGATATCGAAACGGCCACCTCATAAAGATTGGTCGGCGTGCCATACTATTGGAAACCTGAGGACGAAGAGGCGATGGTATGGCAGAGAGAAAGCATCGGCGGGGGCGGCTGGCATCGAAGCACGAGAGCCAGTCGTCGTCCCATTCAGAGAGGAAGACGCTTCGACAGCTGATCGCGCAGCAAAATGCCCTGTTGCAACAAGAGGCTGGAGCGTCTCTGGCTGTGAACGAGGTGTCCCCGGAAGACGTTCAAGGCGGTCAGGCCATGACCCCGCAGCAAGTGCAACAGATGATACAACAGGCGTTAAGCCAGAAAAATCAACCGAGTGGGAGTAGCGGCATGTCGGGCGGGACAGCCGGGTCGACCGGGTCCACGAGCCCAGGCGTGCTCTCGGCACAGCAAGTGCAACAGATGATACAGCAGGCGCTAAACCAGCAAAATCAATCATCCAGCTCGAGTAGCGGGAGTGCGGGCTCCTCGGGAAGCAATCAGTCAGGTCAGGCGGGTGCGGGGCTTTCGATGAGCAATATCAAGAAACTGGTCAAGAAGGCGTCGACCGCCGGTGCCAACTCGGGCTCGTCCAGTTCAGGTTCGAGCCCATCGTCAGGCGGGTCGGGGAACTCGTCCTCGAAGACTTCTTCCGCCTCCCAGGTAAGCTCGAGTTCCAGTTCCTCGACCCCGACGGTGAACACCTCTTCCCAAGAGACCATCGCTCAGGTGCTCACCCAGGCCCAATATGAGTTGAGCCAAGAGTTGGAGGCCAATTTGACCAAATTAAAAAGCGTCATTCAGCAAAGCCAAGAAATTGCCAAGAAGATTGAATTAGTGCTCGGCAAAGGGCAGAAAGGCAGTGGCAATAGCCAATGACCGTGCCGGCTGTCCTCATCCGTCAAGGTGAAGTTTATGGGCCCGAACAACGCGGCCGTCTCGATATCCTCACCATCGGCCCTCAGGTGGTGGCTATAGGCCATGATCTAGCGGTGCCCGATTGGGCGGACGCGACGATCATTGACGCCAGGGGTCTACTGGTTTTCCCCGGGTTGGTGGATCAGCACATCCACTTTGCCGGCGGTGGGGGCGAAGGGGGCCCTCAATTTCGGACGCCTGAGCTTACTTTGACGGATATGACCCGCTATGGTCTTACCACCGTGGTTGGTCTTTTAGGGACGGATGGTACCAGCCGTTCTGTGCAAAGCTTGCTGGCGAAGGCAAGGGCTCTCATCGCGGAAGGATTGAATGCGTGGATTTACACCGGGGCATATCAGGTGCCGACCCGCACCATTACCGATAATCCACGAAGCGACATTATCCTCATTGACCGCATCCTCGGGATTGGTGAGATTGCCATTTCTGATCACCGCGGTTCGCACCCGAGCGATCGGGAGTTGGCCCAATTGGCTGGCGAAGCTCGCACCGGGGGGCTCTTGGCGGGGAAAGCTGGCGTATTGCATGTACATGTTGGCAGTGGCGCTCGTCGGCTGGAGCCCTTGTTCGAAATCGTTAAGATGGCGGACATCCCGCTCGGGGTTATTGTTCCGACCCATTTAAACCGGACCCGTGACCTCCTCCAGGACGCCGTCCGCTGGGGAGGGATGGGCGGATTTTGCGACATCACCTCGTCGATTAGCCCCGATGCCCACGACCATCACGCCGTCTCTCCAGCAGAGGCGGTGGAGGCCCTCTTGGCAGCGGGTGTTCCCCTGGACCGGATCTCGTTTAGTACCGATGCCGGCGGATCCGCCCCGGTGTTTAACGCCCAGGGAGAGTTGCTGCACATGGGGGTGGGTATGCCGGACACTCTCTTTCGGAGCATTGTCGCCGTGAAAGAACAACTGAAGCGCACCTGGACTGAAGCCTTAATGCTAGCCACAAAAACTCCCGCCAGCATTTTAAAGCTATCTTCGGTGGGGAAGGTGGAGGTCGGCTGCCGAGCCGACCTCTTGGTCAGCGACGGGCAGCAAATTTTGGACGTGATTGCTGGTGGGCGGGTGATGGTACGCGAGCAAAAGCCCGTCGTCTATGGCACCTTTGAGGCGCCGAAAGGGGATCAGGGGTGAGGATTCGTAGTCGGTCTTGGGGGCGCCTTCGACAAATTGCGGAAGTGATGGCTCATCACGGGCTGATTATGGCGTCAGATTCCCTGGGCCTTTCCCACTACTTATCCTGGGGGCATCGGCTGAGGGCGGACCGTTTACCCGATATGGATGCCAATTGGCCGGAGCGTGTGCGGCTAGTGCTGGCTGATCTGGGCCCGACCTATGTCAAGCTTGGGCAATTGGCCTCGATTCGCCCGGACATACTCCCCGAACCGCTGGTGCGTTCCTTGGAGCGCTTGCAGGACGACGTGCCACCGTTTCCCTATGCGGACGTGGTGGCTATTTTGGAGCGCGCTTGGGGTCGACCGCTCTCTCAGGTGGTGGCTCAGATTGACGAGGTACCTTTAGCGGCTGCTTCGATTGGCCAGGTGCATCAAGCACGCCTTTATGATGGCCGTGACGTAGTGATTAAGGTTCGTCGTCCGGGGATCAAGGAACAGGCGGAGGCGGACTTTGATATTCTCCGGGCGATAGCGAAGACGGCCGAGCATCGGACCCAATGGGCCAAGCAATATGGCGTCCAGGACGTGGTCGACGAACTGGTGACCACCATGCGGGACGAGCTAGACTTCGGGGTGGAGGCACAGAATACCGAAACCGCACGCAAAAATGTGCAAAGAAACCCTCAGGTGCGGGTGCCTGAAGTGGTGTGGGATTTAAGCCGCTCGAACGTCTTGGTGCTGGAATCCATTATGGGGACGAAAATTAGCGACCGTGAAGCCCTCATGAAAGAAGGGCACGACCTCTCTCAGATCGCGACTGCCTATGTCCACGCGCTGTATCAACAGATTTTTTTGGCCGGCTTCTTCCATGCCGACCCTCATCCTGGCAATGTGCACCTGGACGAGAACGGATGTCTCATCTTTTTAGATTGGGGTCTTGTCGGGACGCTGTCCCGTGACATGCGTCATCGGTCGGTGGCGTTGGTGTTGGGGATGGTGGAAGGCGATTCCGAGGAAGTGGCCGAGGCCCTCTTGACCATTGGGTCGGTGGGGGATCATGTCGAACGGCCCGCGCTGTTACGCGATGTGGAGCGCTTGCGTCGGCGCTATTATGAAACACAGTTAAAAGACTTTCGGCTGGGACAGGCCATGTCGGACTTGTTCCAGGTGGCTCAACGCCACCGCCTCAGAATTCCGCCGGAGTATATGCTTTTGGCCAAGACCGCCGTCACCGCGGATGGGGTAGTCCGCGCCCTGGACCCCAACTTTTCGTTGCTGGAAATGGGGAAGCCCTTGGCAGGGGAACTCCTATGGAACCGGATCAATCCCCAAAATTGGGTGCCAGGTGCCGTTCGCGAGGCGGGAAAAATGGGTAATAGCCTGGCCGCCATCCCCGGGGAATTGGAACGGGCCTTAAAAACGCTCTCGCGTGGGGAAATTCGCATTGTCTTGGAACACAAGAATATCGACAAAATACTCGGGCACTGGGAGAAGCTCATCAACCGGGTGGCGATGGCGTTTTTATTGAGTGCGGTCATCCTTGGCACCGCCCTGGTCGTGCATCGGGATCACCTAGACCGTCTAGCCGGTCTTCCGGTGGGCGAATATGCTTTTTTCTTGGCCATAGCCTTGGCTATTTGGGCGGTGATCGGGGCCTTGAGGCGTGGCAAACTCTGATAAATTGACAGCCATTTGTTGCCCTTATATACTAGGGTGAGTGTCGTGAGGTGGAATTATGGAAGTACGGGTGTCGGACGTCAAGAAGTGGGCGGGGCGCCATGAGGCTTCGCAAGTGGTCGAACCATGGCCTCAAGAGGCCCGAGAAGGAATCGACTTTCCGCTGACAGACCCCGCCGTGGTTGATGTACTGGTGCGTAACACCGGGGGCGGTACCTTGGTGGTTGACGTCAGTGGTTCTGTCGAGGCCGAGGCGGTGTGTAGCCGATGTGCCGAACCTTTTCATATGGTGTTGCCGTTTGAGGCCACGGAAGAATTTCGTGAAGAACCGGGTCCCAATGACGATCTTCTCGATTATTGGCGGTTTTCCGGGGATAAGATTTCATTGGACAAGATGGTGTCCGATGCGGCGGCTGCCAGCTTCCCCATCGCCCTCTTGTGTCGACCGGATTGTCGAGGGCTATGCCCGACGTGCGGCACCAATTGGAATGAATCGGACTGCGATTGCACACCCGTCACCGATGACCGTTGGGCCGCGCTAGCCCAGTTTGTTGTGCCGAAGCACTCGGACGATATTGACCAAGAAGTGGGGAGAGAGAAGCATGGCCGTACCAAAGCGTAAGTTGTCCCGTTCCCGCACGCGGCGCCGCCGTTCGCAGTGGAAATTGAAGGCACCCAATTGGATTGAGTGCCCGCGTTGTCATGGGGATCGACTGCCGCACCATGTGTGCCCGCACTGCGGGTTTTATGATGGCCGGATTGTCGTAAACCACGAGCAATAGTCGAGAAATTCCATGGCATGCCATGGAATTTTTTTGTCTCGAAATTATGACTTAGTGCTATTATCACATCATATTTAAGTGACAGGGAGCGATTGGATGCCCAAACTGGGTCGAGCGGAGCGACAACGGCTGTTGCAGCAGCGCCTCCGGGAAAACCCGTTGCAGACTGACGAGGAATTGGCACGCTACTTTGGGGTGAGCGTTCCTACCATTCGTTTAGATCGGTTTTATCTGGGGATCCCCGAACTACGCCTCCGATCGGCAGGACTGGCGCGTCAAGCGGTCGAGCATGTGCGGGCGATGGGTCCCAAAGAGATGGTGGGCGAACTGGTTGAGCTAGAACTTGGCCGGTCGGCGCGGTCGGTGATGGATACCACTCAAGATATGGGGTTTCTGAAAAATGGGGTTTTGCGCGGGCACTATATTTTTGCGCAAGCGGACTCCTTGGCGTTGGCGGTGGTTGACGGGGATGTGGTGTTGACAGGCCTTGTCAACGCGAAATATAAGCAGCCCGTCATTGCCGGGGAGCAGATTTGGGCGACGGCCGAGGTGATTCGCCATTTAGGGCCCCGCTGGGTGGTGTTGGTGGTCAGTACCGTACGCGACGTGCCGGTATTTCGCGCCAAATTTGTGGTGGTGGCGTTGGACCGTGACAGTAAAGGGGGACCCGTGCTTTGAGAATTGCGGTAGACGCCATGGGAGGGGACTTAGCTCCTTCTGCGGCCGTGTGCGGTGCCCGGGCGGCCGTGGAACAGGAGCGGGAGTTAACGGTGGTTTTGGTGGGGGATCGGAAGGCATTGGATGCTGAGCTCTCGTCGATGATTGCCCACCCGGGGATTGAGTGGGTTCAGGCCGACGACATCATCGAGACCGCGGAAGCTCCAGTGCAGGCTGTGCGCCAAAAGGCTGGGTCGTCCTTGGTGAAAACGATTCGCCTGGTGAAAAATAATGACGCCGACGCGGCCATTTCGGCGGGCAACACGGGTGCCCTGATGGCGGCTGGCCTCTTTGTCCTCGGGCGTATGCGCGGCATCGAGCGGCCCGCCTTGACGGCGATTTTACCCGCGCTTCATGGCTGGGGCGTCTTGATGCTAGACGTCGGTGCCAATCTCGACCCGAGACCCCATCAGTTGTATCAGTATGGGGTCATGGGCTCCATCTATTGCCGAGAGGTCTATGGCATAGACCGGCCGCGGGTGGCGCTCTTGAATGTGGGGGTTGAGGAAGAGAAGGGCCCGGCCGTGATCCGCGAAGCTCACCAGCTTTTGAAGGCCGATCGGATGTTGAACTTCATGGGAAATCTGGAACCGCGGGAATTGTTGCAAGGACAGGCGGATGTGGTGGTCACGGAAGGATTTGCTGGCAATGTGGCCTTGAAGGCCATTGAAGGCGCAGCCCGCGACATTTTCCGGGAAGTTAAGCGGGCTCTTTTGGGCGGCGTTCGCCAGAAGATGGGGGCGCTTTTGGTGAAAGACGGTTTTCAAGCATTAGCCCGACGCTGGGATTATCAGGAGACCGGCGGGGCACCGCTTTTGGGATTAAACCAGATTGTCTATAAGTGCCATGGCGCCAGCGATCCGAGGGCCTTTCAGCGAACCATTCTAACGGCCTTCGAGTATTGCCGGAGAGACTCACAATCGCGCATTCAGGAACGCATCACGGAAGGGGCCGAGGCGAAATGACTCAGGCAATTATCACCGGACTAGGCACGTATGTGCCTGAACGGATTCTCTCCAATCGTGATTTGGAGCGCATGGTGGATACCAACGACGAGTGGATTGTGTCAAGGACGGGCATTCGAGAGCGCCGGTTAGCACGAAACGATGAGGCCACATCGGACATGGCCCTGCACGCCGTTGAGCGTGCATTGGACGATGCGGGTGTCACGGCGGACCAGATAGACTTTATCATGATGGCCACCAATACGCCGGACACGGTGTTTCCGTCGACGGCGGCCCGTTTGCAGGCAAAACTGACGGAGAAGCCCATCCCCGGCGTTGACGTGCAAGCGGGCTGCACCGGCTGGATTTATTCGTTGGGCATGGCGTCGGCCATGATTCAATCAGGTCTCTACCAGCGCATCTTGGTGGTGGCCGCCGACAAGTTATCCAGTATTACCGATTACGAGGATCGCTCGACGGCGGTGTTGTTCGGGGATGGTGCCGGTGCTGTGGTGCTGGAGGCAAGGGAGCATTCCCCCTACGGCATTCTAGCCACCTACCTCAATGCCAACGGGAGCGGTGCTGATTTGCTGGCACTACCCGCCGGTGGATCCCGGTCGCCCGCATCCCAGGAAACCGTGGGTGCCCGTCTGCACTTTCTTAAAATGAGCGGTAACGACGTGTTTCGGTTCGCCGTCAAGGCCATGCCTGATGCGGTGGAACAAGGCCTTCGGCGGGCCGGACTCTCCATCGCCGACATGGATTTGTTGGTGCCGCACCAAGCCAACCAGCGTATCATTGAGGCGGCCATGCGCCAGTTTGATCTGCCCTCTTCTAAGGTGGTGCAAAATATTGAGCGCTACGGCAACACCTCGGTCGCCTCGATTCCCTTGGCGCTTGACGAGGTGCGCCAAGAGGGGCGGCTGGAACACGGGTCAGTGGCCGTGTTGGCGGCCTTTGGCGCGGGTCTCACCTGGGGTTCAGTGGTTCTGCGCTGGGGCGGACGCCGATGACGGTCGCGATTGTCACTGACTCTACGGCCGACCTCAACCCGGATTGGCTCCGCGATCACGGAGTACGTACAGTGCCGCTGATGGTGGAGGTGGGGGGTGAAAGCTACCGGGATCGCATTGATCTCTCGGCTGAGGACTTTTTGACGGAGCTCCCCCGCTTGCGGGTCTTGCCGCATACGGCCGCCCCGTCGCCCGGCGCATTTGCTGAGGCGTACCAGGAGGCCCTGTCGTCAGGGGCGGAGGCGGTTTGCTCAATTCATTTGGCCGGCGGACTTTCCAGTACCGTACATTCAGCGGAAATGGGAGCGCGGATGGTTGACGGCGAGGTGGCGGTCATCGATGGGGAGTCTGCGAGTTTGGGCACGGGGCTCTTAGTGTGGTGGGCGGTGCGCCGATCCCAATCCGGGGCAAGCCTGGCCGACCTCAAAGCCGAGTTGACAGCGCTGAAAAATCGACTGTTTGCCTACGCAGCCCCGGTGACGCTGGAATATCTCGCGCGAGGGGGCCGCATTGGACAAGCGGCGCGGCTGGTGGGCACCATTTTGGACATGAAACCTATCCTATTATTGGAGCACGGGCGTTTTCTCCCCGCGAAAAAAGTCCGGGGCGAACGGCAGATTGCTCCGGGAATGCTCGGGTTGACTCTCGAACGGGTGCCCCCGCGGACTCCGGTATTGGCAGCACTCGGACATTCAGGGGAGGTGGAGCGTCATCAAGGGCTAATCGACAGCATCAACCAGCAATACCGTGTGGTGGGCTGGCTGGACGGGGTCATTGGACCGGCTATTTCGACCCACGTCGGGCCAGGGGCCTTTGGCCTTATCCTGTTGCCCCTGACCGAGAAGGAGGTGGCTCTTTTTCAAAGGGAGCCAAAGGAGGAGAATCATGAGTGAATGGGCGTTAATGTTTCCGGGCCAAGGGTCCCAGTTTGTGGGCATGGGAAAGGCGTTGGCAGACGTATACCCCATTGCCCAAGACACATTTAGAGAGGCCGATGAGGCTCTCTCCTATGTTCTCTCCGATCGGATCTTTCAAGGGCCGGAAGAGGTTTTGCAAGATACCGAGGTGCAGCAGCCAGCCATTTTGACGGTGAGCGTGGCGACCTGGCGGGTGCTGCACGAGATGAGGCCAAATTTTGTTCCAAAAGCCGCTTTTGGACTCTCCTTAGGCGAATATTCGGCCTATGTGGCGTCAGGGATGATTGCCTTCGCCGATGCGGTGCGGGTGACCCGCACGCGGGGTCGGGCCATGCAAACGGCCGTGCCCAAAGGGGAAGGAGGAATGGCGGCCGTTTTGGGACTCGGGCGGGATCAAGTGGAAGCGATTTGTCGGGAGGCAAGCCACCGCGGCCCCGTTGATCCGGCGAACTTTAATGCCCCTGGGCAGATTGTTATTTCGGGCAAGATTCCGGGGCTGGAGTTGGCCGAAGAGCTCATTCGCGAAGCGGGTGGGCGGGCCGTGAGACTTTCGGTGAGTGCGCCCTTTCATTCCCGTCTCCTAGAGCCTGCCGGGGAGGTCGTGAAAGCCGCCTTGGCGGAGGTGGAGCTCAAGCGAGCCGGATTTCCGGTCATTGCCAACGTGGACGCGGAATATTGCCAAGAGGCGGAGGATGCCTTGCCGCGATTGGTGGCCCAGGTTTCTCGCCCCGTGCTCTTCGAGTCGTCGGTGCGTCGGGCCCTTATGGACGGCGTCGCCGGCTTTTTGGAATTGGGCCCCGGGCGTAGCCTGGCGAGTTTGGTAAAAAAGATTGATCGCAAGGCCCAAACCGTTTCCGTACAAGACCCGGAGGGCTTGGCAAAAGCACTTGAACTGGTGTAGGGCGGAGGCTATAATAGCAGACGAATTGCGGTTGGAGAGCCTCAGCCAAACCTGTCAAATCAAGGAAAGTAGGTTGATGATGACGATTGCCTGGCGTGACAAGGTGGCATTAGTCACCGGAGGCTCCCGTGGTATTGGACGCCACATTGCGCTAAAACTGGCCGAGTCTGGCATGAAGGTCGCCGTAAATTACCGCGGCAACCTTGAGAGAGCCCAGGAAACCGAGCAGCTCATCCGTGACATGGGTGCGGAGTGCCTCTTGATTCCCTCGGATGTCTCAGATATTCCCAAAGCCCAGTCCCTCATCGATACGGTGCTTAAGCAGTGGGGACGCCTTGATGTGTTGGTCAACAATGCCGGCATCGCAAAGGACACCTTGCTCCTGCGCATGAAAGATGAGGATTGGACCGACGTCATTCAGACGGATCTTACCGGCGTTTTCGCTTGCACCCGCGCAGCCATTAAGCCCATGATGAAGCAGCGCTTTGGACGGATTGTCAATATCGCGTCCATTGCGGGAATTTTAGGCAATGCCGGGCAAGCTAATTACGCGGCCGCCAAGGCTGGCGTGATTGGGTTGACCCGTTCAGTGGCGCGTGAAATGGCATCAAGGAACATTACGGCCAATGTGGTAGCGCCGGGGTTGATTGACACCGATCTAACCCAGCACATGTCTCAGGATGCGTATCAGGCCCTGATTAAGCAGGTGCCCTTGGGGCGGGCCGGTCGGCCTGAGGAAGTGGCCGAAGCGGTCTGGTATTTGGTTCAAGCCGATTATGTGACCGGACAAACGCTGGTCATTGACGGCGGACTCGTGATGGATTAGGGATCCGGGAAAACACATATCAAGGGAGTGGGATAGCGTGGCCAGTAAAGAGCAGATTTTTGACAAGGTGAAAGAGATTATCGTCGATCAACTCGGTGTGGAAGAAGATGAAGTGACCCTCGAGGCCGCCTTCATTGACGATTTGGGAGCCGACAGTCTGGACATCGTGGAACTCATTATGGCGTTGGAAGAGGAATTCGGATTGGAAATTCCGGATGATGAGGCGGAAAAAATTTCGACCGTCAACGACGCCGTCGAGTACATTCGCGAAAATTCGTAAGGACAGAGGAGGTCCCGTAGGGGACTTTCTTTGCTAGGAGAGGAGATCGGCGGATTTCCATGGAACGCGTTGTTGTCACAGGGATGGGCGTGATTAGCCCGGTGGGATCGGGTCTCGATAACTTTTGGCACGGGATCACCTCCGGGGAAGGCGCCATCGACCTAGTGCAGGATTACGATCTATCCGAGTACCCCACCCGGATTGCAGCACAAATCAAGGACTTCGATCCCGGACGCTATTTGGAGCGCAAAGAGTCTCGGCATATGGACCGCTTTGTACAACTTGCCATCGCCGCGGCCGAAGAAGCATGGCAGGACGCAGGGATTCAAGATCAGTTCGATCCCGACCGTGTGGGGGTGGTGGTCGGTAACGGCATTGGCGGTATGCAAACGCTCACTGAGCAGCACCAAGTCCTGTTGGAGCGAGGGCCATCGCGTATTAATCCATTTTTCATCCCGAAAATGATCGGGAATATGGCCGGCGGACAATTAGCCATTCGCCTAAATTTGCGGGGGCCCAATGAAACCGTGGTGACGGCGTGCGCATCGTCCGGCAACGCCATTGGTTCGGGCATGCGTGCTATTCAGCACGGTGAGGCGGATGTCATGTTAGTGGGAGGAACGGAGGCCGCATTAATTCCTTTGGCCTTTGCAGGGTTCTGCTCGATGCGGGCCATGTCGACTCGCAACGACGATCCTAAGCGCGCAAGTCGCCCGTTTGACCGTGACCGTGATGGTTTCGTGATGGGTGAGGGTGCCGGTTTCTTGGTGCTGGAAAGTTTAAGTCACGCCGAGAAGCGTGGGGCCGCAAAGATTTACGCGGAAATGGCTGGATATGGCCGTTCCTCGGATGCTTACCACGTTGTGGAACCGCATCCCGAGGGAGAAGGTGCCAGCCATTCCATGGCGCGTGCGCTGAAGGATGCCGGCATGGAGCCGGACGCCATTGATTACATCAATGCTCATGGCACATCGACGCCTAAAGGCGACATCGCCGAAACTCTGGCCATCAAACGAGTCTTCGGTGACCATGCCCATCGGTTGGCGGTGTCGAGCACCAAGTCCTCGACGGGACACCTTTTGGGCGCGGCGGGTGCCGTGGAGATGATTGCCTCCATTTTAGCCTTGAAGCATCAGGTGCTGCCACCGACGATTAACCTGGAAAACTCTGATCCCGACTGCGACCTCTATTACGTGCCCAATGTGCCGGAACCCCGACGCATCCGGGCTGTGATGTCCAACGCATTTGGGTTTGGCGGTCAAAACGCGAGCTTGGTCGCTCGGGAGCTATAACCATGGCCATGGGTTCGCTTTCCGATATCATTCATGATGCTGCCCTCTTGCGCCAGGCGCTTACTCATTCCTCATACGCGAACGAAGGGTTTCGTAAGGAGATTCATAACGAGCGATTGGAATTTCTGGGGGATGCCGTCCTGCAGCTGGTGGTGACGGAATGGCTCTTTCAAAAAAACCCGACTTGGCACGAGGGGCAGTTGAGCCAGGCACGGGCGGCCATTGTCTGCGAAGCCACTTTGGCGGAAGCGGCAGGAAGTCTCCAAGTGGGACGCGAACTACGCTTGGGACGAGGCGAAGAACGAAGCGGTGGTCGCAAGAAGCCCTCGTTGTTGGCTGACGCCATGGAAGCGATTATTGGTGCCTGCTACTTGAGCGAGGGGTACGAGCGAGCTCGGGACTTTGTACTTCAGGTCATGGATTTCGCTCTAAACTCGGTCGAAGGTCGGGATGCTGGGCGGGATCACAAAACGGCCTTGAATGATTGGCTACGGCGTCACGGCAAAGAGGCCAGTTATCAGGTCGTGGCTTCCTACGGCCCCGATCATGCCAAGACCTTCGAGGTCGAGGTGCTGGTTAACGGCGAGCCGCAAGGGCGTGCGATTGGCCGCAGCAAAAAGGAAGCCGAGCAACAAGCGGCGCGTCAGTTGCTGAAGGAATTGACCATGATTCCCACGGAACCCTCTCGGGAGCCCGATGGGGCCCAGGGCATGAGTCCATCATAGTCTTAGCTCTTATCTATCTTTCCATCCAAGCCGGTCCGCGAGGGCCGGCTCATAGTTTACATCGCGATAACGTGAGAGGGCAAGGACGGGGGCTTCCCTGCACGCGGCTCCTACCTGGCTTGAATGCCTGAGACGGATCCGCTGCGATATAGTTTGGTGAAAAAATCTCCGTTCTGGCCAAGGAGTGCCACCCTACGTTTCCTCGTAGAAAGATGGATGGAACCATCCGTCCGATTAAATTCCTTAGATGTGGTCGGGCGCAACGTTTTCCGCTATCCGGTGGACGAGAGGCGGCACCAGGAGGTCCTCACCGTCACGGACAATCCAGCTCGATAAGGAAGTCGTTCCTCCGTGTCGAATAGGAAGGGCTACCGAACAGAGACGGCATACGTGGCCCCGTGTTACGGTCCGATGGCATCGAACAATTCGTTCAGCAGTGGGAGGAATTAATGAAAATGGATAATCCGACCTTGAAACGTCATCTTCTTAAGGAACTGATCCGGCACCACTAGGGCGCAACACCAGAAACACTTGTAGAGACAACTGCCGATGACCATCGAGGCAACATTATCGACTGGCTCAACTGGCTGACAGTAACCGGCCACTTAAAGCGGAAAGGGGACATGTTGACGCCGGCAGATTTAAGTCGACTGCAAGCCTTGCATGACGTGGGAGAAGTACGCCGCGACTTGCCCGTCTCTTTTGCCGACCCACAGCTCCTAAACTTCTTCTATGAGGGACAGAACCGGTAAGCGACCGCACCCGTCCTTCGACGGATGCCCCAATTAGTTGGGTGATATGGTCCTTCTGGCGCAAATGATTCGACCGGAGGCCGGTGCGCGCGTTTACAATGACAGCGGGCGATCTTGTCGTTACCCAAGACAGACGGCTGGCCTATGTGCGTCCGAGAACGGTCACGGCACTCATCATGTCCAAGGGGCAGATTCAGAGAAACAGGCCCGAGTCGGTCCGTGCATTTCACTGATATTGTTGCGGGTGCTACCGGTTCCGTCAAGGCGTTTCGCGATGACAACCTGTTCAGCGTTTAGCCATGATGGCAGAGACGTTATCAGGTCTCGCGGAACCAATGGCGATAAGTTCCATGATGATTTTGCCGTTCGCGACGGGGCGATTGGTCACCCCGGGGTTTAATTTTCGTGAGCGCGTGTCACCACCCTGTGACGGCTCAATGCTGCAGGGCCCAATGAGGGGACTGTGGGGCAATAGGAGAACGCCGGGAGTGTCCCGGCGTTCTCGTTTAATCGCCTAACCTTTCCCGCCTCCCGCACTACTGCTGGACGACGACGATGACGACGAAGGTGTATTGGACGTCGAGGGCGGCGTGGTGCTGCTCGTGCTCGACGACGGGGGCGTTGTCGTTGAGCTTGAGGGCGTTGAAGAACTAGACGAACTAGACGAACTGGACGAACTGGACGAACTAGACGTGTTTGAGGACGACGGACTGCTATTTGGCGTGCACCGAGTGGTCGGCGGCCATTGAGACGCGTCCCAGGGCGTCGGCTCCGGAGCTTTCCAGTTGGGCGGGGGTACCAAGAAGACCTGCGTTATGGCAGGACCGCACCCTGGCTGCCAAAGCACCTTGGGATGGGCGGCCAACACCTTCAATTTAATATGGGTGTGGCCGGTAGTCGTCGGTTGCGTCCCATTGATGAACCAGGCGCCCTCAATCTCGTTCTTGGGCGTAAGGGCACTAGCCAGCTTGCCCGACGTGATAGAAATATTGGGCACGTAGGTCATGCCGCTCGGACGGGTGAAGTGCTTGACTGGAATGTTTTCCGCTTGGTTCACCTGTTGCATAATCTGCTTCCAAATCGGCCCTGCGGCCGTGGCACCATAGGCGAGCCCATTCGGGGTGCTCGGTTGGCGGTACTCCCCGGTTTTATTGCCTTCCCAAACGCCGACGACCATTTGCGGCTCATATCCCAGGAACCAGGCATCCCGTTCGCCGTTGTTGGTTCCTGATTTAGCACCCGCAGGCCTTCCGATGCCGAGTTGGACACCAGTTGCATAAGCGCCGGGGCCTATGCCTGGAATCTCCTTCGGATACAGCACTCGTTCCATCATTTTTTCCATGATGTAGGCTACCTGTGGGCTAAAGATCGAAGTCCCCTGAGGTTTTTGCGAGTAGACCACAGAGCCGTTGGCGTCGACCACCTTGGATATCCAGATTTGCTTCATAAGGGTCCCCCCGTTGGGGAAAGCAGCATAAGCGCGGGTCATTTCCTGCACATTAACGCCACCCTGGGTAAATCCGCCAATGGCAATGCCCGCACTCTGCGCGTCCACGGGCGGCAGGGTGGTAATGCCAAACTTTTGGGTAGCGAAGTTGTAGCCGGTCTGAAGGCCAATTTGCTCCAAAAGGTGGACCGAGGCATCATTGTCGGAGATGGCTAACGCATCGCGCAGGTCAATATAGCCACGATAGATGCCGTCGTCGTTCTTCGGCCACCATTGGCCATTGACTTTTTGGGTCGGCACATCATCGATCACCGACATCTGCGTATAACCATTCATGATGGCTTCCGTGTACTCCATCAGAGGCTTAATCGCCGAGCCGCTGGAACGAAGTGCCTGCTTGCTGGTCGCTAAGTCTTGGCCAAAGACGGTATTGTAGGTGCGGCCGCCAATGACAGCCCAGACGGCGCCCGTTTTCGGGTTTTCCACCATGGTCGCCGCCTGATAGACGGGGTTGGATCCGAAATTGTAATTCATCCATTTGTCCACGGCGTTTTGCGCGATGTTGTAGACTGTGGGATCCAACTCGGTGTGAATCTTCAGCCCGCCATTATAGATTTCCTGCTGGGTAAAGCCCTTCTTCTCCAGTAGGTTAATCACGTGTTGGATGTACCACGGGTAGGGAAACGGCGAAGCCTCCCCGGTCGTGGTGATTTTTTGCGGTGAGAGATGCAAGGGCGCATCGTAATAGGTCTTGACCTGAGAGGGCTTGATGTACCCGTATTTGGCCATTGCCTGCAGGACCTCGAGTTGCCGGGTTTTGGCCGCCTTATAATTGGCGATCGGGTCGTAAAGGGAGGGCGCCTGTGGCAGACCCGCCAAGACCGCCGCTTGGGGGATGGTGAGTTGGCTCGGCTTTTCATTGAAATAGGCCTTGGAGGCCGTGGCAATACCGTAGGCGCCGTCTCCGAGATAGACTTGGTTCAAGTACATATCAAGGATCTGCTGCTTAGGGTAGCTCCGTGCCAGTTCCAGCCCCAAAATAATTTCCTGAATTTTGTACGTGATGGTGCGGTTGTCGTGCAAGTAGAGCATCTTGGCCAACTGCTCGGTAATCGTGGATGCCCCTTGCAATGACCCGCGGTGCAAAAGGTCAACATAAGCCGCGCGAAAAATAGACCGGAGGTCAAACCCGTCATTGTGCCAAAAGTTGTGGTCCTCGATGGCCACCAAGGCATTCTGCATGTTGGGAGAGACAGCTTTTAAGGGGACATCGATCCGGTTGGTAGAAAGGTGCAGGGTCGCCACCGGCTTGCCAAACCGGTCATAGATCACCGAGTCTTGCCCGGCCGTGCTCAGACTGACCAGATTGCCAACCGGAGGCATGCTATGGAGAGCCTTCAAGGTTTCCCAGCCCGCCCCAGCAATACCTAAAACGGCCACGGCCGCAATGGCAAGGCCTACAGCGCGCCCCCAACGGAACCGTCGGGGAGTTTCGCTCTTGGGCTCTTTGCTTCGGGATGCACGTTTTTGGCTGGACTCCTTCACTGGCGCCGTCGCCGACTGGGGCATTTTACGCCCGCAATGACGGCAAAATTGGGAGCCGGCACTGTTGTCTTGACCACATCGTGGGCAACGCAAGCTAATCCCTCATCTCCTCTGTCGAGCGGTCGGATGCATCATCAGACGCTATGCCAGATGGTGGCTCTTCAAGATCTTCTCGCGTCGTTTCAGGCGCCTGCGACGCCGATACCGTGAGAACCAAGCCAAACAAGATCCAGGCGAGCGCGGGCCGAATGTCGCCGACTAAGCCCACGATGAACCCCACGGCAGCAAAGGCTAATCCCATGATCCAAA
>DAHWKG010000172.1:0-6509 GCA_027343765.1 Sulfobacillus sp. | reverse complement strand
GCTCCGGACTTCGAGGTGATGAGGCCAAGCACAATCGTGAGGTCAGGGCGGGTGGCAAATCGCAACGGCTCAAAGCCGCCGGCCCGTTCGCTGTCGTATTCGAGGAAGAACGCATCTACATTAACCGTACCAAAGAGTGTTTCTGCTACGGGTTCGTACCCACCCGAGGCAATCCATGCCGACCGGAAGTTGCCGCGGCAAATGTGCATACTCACGGTCAGGTCATCGGGACGGCCTTCCAGGGCCTGATTGATCGTACGGGCGTAAAGGCGCTTCACCTCATCTAAATCCCAACCGCGTGCTTCAAGTTCAGCCCGTTGCTCCTTCGAGCAGAAATAAGCCCAGGAGGTGTCATCGAGTTGCAGGTAACGACACCCGAGGTCGTAGAAGGCTTGGATGGCTTTTCGATAGGCGTGGCCCAGGTCGGAAAAGAAGAGCTCCAAATCAGGGTACACGGTGCGGTCAATCTGACCGCGGAAATGGAGCATGCTAGGGCTAGGGATGGTCATTTTCGGTAAGGCTTGGTCGACCTTGTCGCGGAGAAAACGGAAATGTTGCAGCATAGGATGGCGGCCGAAGTCGACGCCGTCCACGACGCGAATACTGTGCGACTGGAGGGTCTGTCCTTGAAAGTGAATGCCGTTATCGGACGTCTCGAATGACTCTACCCCAAAAAGCCCTTCCAGAAAGTCGAAATGCCAGTACGCCCGGCGAAATTCTCCATCGGTGGCCGAGGAGAGGCCTAGGTCTTGTTGGCGGCCGATAATGCGGCGGATCTCTTCATTCTCCAATTCGGTTAGTAGTTCACGGCTCAGTTGTCCGCGATGATGGCGACGACGCGCCTCCTTCAATGCTTCCGGGCGCAATAGGCTCCCCACGTGGTCGGCGCGAAATGGTGCGAGTTTCTTGGTAGACATTAGGCCATCCCTCTTTCCCTCAAAGTCCGACTGGGATCCTGGTCTCCTGAGGTGTGGATGGATTCTATGCGAGGGGATAACGTGAACACTATGCGGATAGGCAAAACCCCGACAACCATAGAAAAAGCCCCTTTGTATGGGGCCCATCAAGCTGATGCTCAGATGTAGACAATACCATCTGCCGCTCATCTCTCCCTCAATGAGGGAAGGAATTAGCACCATGCCAACCTCAGGCAGGTTGCTGCAGCGTCATCGGGCCAGTCCCTCGGCTGCTCTTGATAAGGGCCAGTCTTGTCGTGTATTATGCACGCCGCTTTAGGGGCTGTCAAGAAAAAATGGGGGCATGAGAAGCGAGATAACCCGCTTCCTGGGTAGACAAACAAAGGACCGAGACGACAGGTGACTCCTAAGCATGCCGCCAGAAATGCGGGAACTCCCTCCGTTTAGGGATTTACTGGATGCCTTGTTTGTCATCTGTCGCACCATGAATGAGAAAAGTCCCGACAGATGTCGAACGATTCTTGGCTTTTTCTCAGGACGCTTATAGAGACGGCGAAACGAGTGACAGGAATTGCCACATGTGTATCGAATCACTTAAAGACATCCGTTCGCTCAACTTGGATAATTGCCATCATTCGTAAAGGAGCGAGCGCCATGTAAGAGCCAGTGGGGCAAGAAAGCCGCAAAACTGCCATGAAGCCCGCGGCGGTCGGACTCTGGGGAGCCGTGTTTCAATCGTTTTCTTTCGTAGGCCCGGCGGGCGACGTCGCGATCTTGCTGGTGGGGACCGCCACTTATGCCCTCGGAGCCACGCCTTTGGCGGTGCTCATCGCGTGGGCTCTTTACGGACTTTGGATGGTGGTGCCCATTGAGTTCTCCAAGAAAATCGTAAACTCGGGGAGTTTCTATGCCTATTCAGCTCGTGGTCTCGGCGGGGGTGGCGGGGTGCTGGCCCTCTGGTATTGGATGGGCGAGAACCTAACCGGTCCCGCCTTTGGCGTGTTGGGTCTAAGCGGTTTCATCTATCTCTTGAGCTCGACGCTCTCTAAGACCGGCTGGGTGTGGATTCCGATTGCGATCGCGACGTTAGCGTTCGGTGTCATCTTTTCGTATCGCGGCATCCGCCCGTCCCTACAATACACCCAGTGGACCGGGTTTCTGGAAATCGCCTTTTTGGTCGTGGGCGCCATTGTCATCGTGGTGAAAGTGGGAGCCCACAACACTCTCACCCCGTTTACATTGGGCCCCTTGCATGGGGCGTTTGGCCCTCTTTTTCTGGGGGTGGTGTTCTCGGTTCTCGACTTCACTGGACTCGGCACGGCGACCACCATTTCCGAAGAGGTGAAAGACTCGCGAAAGCTTGTCACCTGTGCCATCATCATCGCCTGGCTGCTGTCGGGCATTGCCATGATTTTGCCATCGTATGCCCTCATGGTAGGCTGGGGAGTGCACAACATGTCCAGCTACGCGAGTTCGCCTGACCCGGGACTCATTGTGTTCCGCCACTATCTCGGCAATTTCGGCTGGATCCTGCTCATCCTCTTTACAATTAACAGCTATTTGAACTATATGGTGGCGAAGGTCAATGCCGTCAGCAGGATTTGGTACAGCGCGGGGCGGGACGGCGTCATATTTGGCCGTCTTAGCAAAATCCACCCCGTTTTCAAGACACCCTACCAGACTACGGTGTTCTTTTTCGTGGTCATTTTCGTGGTGGACATTATTGCTGGCCTCATCCTCGGGCCGACCGCGGCTGGGATCTGGCTTCTGACAATTGCTGGGGTTTCCATTATAGCCGTGCACATTGTGGCAAACACCGCATTAACCGTATACATGGCGAGAATCAAGGCTTTTAAATTCTTTACCCATGGCGTGATTCCCAGCGTGGCCACACTGGTGGGCCTGATTGTGCTCTGGAAGAGCGTCTATCCGGTGCCTAGCGGGGCGGTGGGCCTGGCCGTACTGATTTCGCTGGCATGGCTTTTGGTAGGGTTTGGCATCGCCTACACCATCCATCGGCGGCAGCACGAAGCGCTGAAAACGGCGGGACTATCTCACGAGGCGTAGGGACGCACATCTGATGGGAGGGACAACATGCGGGCGGCGTTATTTTGCGGAGTGGGGCAACCGTTTGAGGTGCAGGAGATTCCGAAACCCACACCAGGGCCAGGCGAAGTTCTCGTCCAGGTGATGGCGGCAGGCCTCTGTGGGTCGGACGTCCATATCGCTCTCGAGGGAACGACGGCGCCAGCCTACCTTCCCATGGTGATGGGCCACCAGGCGGCTGGCCTGGTGGCCGAGGTCGGAGCCGGGGTGACCGCGTGGGTCCCGGGCGATCGGGTCTCGGTCCTTCCGGATCTGGTCTGCGGCAATTGCGTCAATTGCTGGGAGGGCCGTTCGGAGCTTTGTTTGAAACGGCGCTTAATCGGCATGCACCGGCCAGGCGCGGTGGCGGAATATGTGGTGGTTCCGGCCGCGAATCTCGTCCATTTGCCTAAACCCATCAGCTTTGAAGCAGGGGCCATTGCTGCCGATGCGGTGGCGACGCCCTATCATGCGCTGGTGCGGGTGGGGGCTCTCCATGGCGGCGAGCGCGTGTTGATCCTCGGGCTCGGAGCGCTGGGATTGCATGCCGTAAGCTTAGCCCGTGCCTTGGGAGCATCCTGGGTGGGCGCGGTCACCCGGCATGCCCGGGCGGGGCTTCGGGCGCGGGCGCGGGGCGCTGATGAGGTTAGGGGGTGGGAGAAGAATCCCTGGCCTGAGGGAGCTTACGATCTGGTGGTCGATTTTTCCGGACATCCGGCGATAATTGAGCGGGGCATGGAGGCGCTTCGAGCGGGGGGGCGGTTAGTGCTGGTGGGTATTTCAGAAGAGCCGTTCGCCACCGATATAGCGGTGAGCTTCTGGGTGCGCCGGGGGATTCAGGTGATCGGATCCTATGGCGCTCATCCGGGCGATCTCAGTGAGGTGCTAAGTCTCGCGGAGAGAAATCGCATCAACCTAGAGAATTCCATCACGCACCGGTTTGGTTTGGATGATGCCTTTTTAGCCCTTCAGCATTTGGCGGACAAGTGGGGCGATCCCATTCGTGTGGCGATTTTGCCCGATCTCATGGACTCTAAGCCGTCGAAACTCTGTCGGCCAATCTCTATCTAAAGGCCGACGGGCATACTCCTTGTCCGTCTCTCATAGGTCAGTAGCGGTAATATTGTCTAGAAAGCGAGGAAAAGAGATGAGCGAGTCGTTGAAGCGTTGGGGTCCTTACACCAACATGAAGCAGTTGGCGGAAACCGGCCCGAAAGTGGTCACACGGGCGGAAGGGGTCTACGTCTACGATGACAAGGGCCGCCAGTATATTGACGGCCATGGGGGACTGTGGCTTTCCAATGTCGGCTATGGTCGGCGGGAAATCATTGACGCGATCGCCCAACAAGCCGAGGCATTGGCCTGGTTTCCGTCCTTTGGTGGATTTGCCAATGAGCCGTCCATGCGGCTTGCGGACAAGCTGGTGGAGCTCTTGGCGCCTGACGGGATGGCCCACGTGATGTTCAGTAACGACGGCTCGGAGGCCGTGGAGACGGCGCTCAAAATCGCGCGGCAGTATTGGAAGATTAAAGGGCGGACCAATAAGTATAAATTCATCACGCGCCGTTACGCCTACCATGGGGTGACG
Organism: Sulfobacillus sp.; assembly: GCA_027343765.1. Classification (GTDB taxonomy): domain Bacteria; phylum Bacillota; class Sulfobacillia; order Sulfobacillales; family Sulfobacillaceae; genus Sulfobacillus_B. The sequence goes on along the minus strand of DAHWKG010000172.1, from coordinate 1,919 downwards.
ATGGGGGCGTTAAGCGTTCAGGGTGTGACCGAGAACCGAATGGAATTTGAGCCGTTGCTGCCAGGCGTGGTGCATGTGGCGGCGCCGTATGCCCATCACTGCAGCATGCATCTGGATTCCCCGGTGTGCACGCTTGCCTGTGCGCGAGCGGTGGAAGATGCCATCTTGACGCAGGGGGCCGACACCGTGGCGGCCTTCATCGCCGAGCCAATTCAGGCGGCCGGCGGTGTGATTATCCCGCCCCCCGACTATCTCCGCCAGGTTCGGGAGATTTGTCGACGCTACCAGGTCCTCTTTATTGCCGACGAGGTGGTCACCGGTTTCGGCCGTTTAGGATCCTGGTTTGGCTCACGCCATTACGGCATTCAACCCGATATGATGACCATGGCCAAGGGCCTCACCTCCGGTTACATGCCCATGGGCGCGACGGCCGTGTCGGACGCCGTGTTCCAGGCATTCTATGACTGGTCCAGCGGCGGTCCGGAATTTCGCCATGGCAACACCTATAGCGGCCATCCCATTGCCGCGGCAGCCGCCCTGGCGAATATCGCCATCTTGGAAAGGGAAGACCTGCCCGGGCATGCCCGCAGCATGGCCCCGGTGTTGAAAGAGGGGCTGAAGGACATTCAAGCCCGCCATCCGGAGTGGGTGGCGGATGCGAACGCGGAAGGCCTTTTGGGACGTTTGGAGCTGCGCGATGCGGGCGGCAAACGGGCCCGAGGCGAGATTGGCGGAGCGATGGCTCAGCATATGTATGAGTTAGGGGTGATTGTCCGTCCCATCGGGGATGTGGTGACGTTCTCGCCGCCGCTTAGCATCGCGGAAGGCGAGATTCAGCAAATGCTGGCCGTCACCGAAGAGGCGTTGGGCATGGTCGAGCGGCAATAGCGGGCCTTGTCAGTGGTCAAGCCCTCCGGTCGAGAAGGTTGGCCGGAGGGTTTTTTGGTCGGTGCCATCCGGATTCCCTTTTGTCGTGGCAGGGCCTCCTTGCAAAGCGGCTTGGAGGTTAGCCTTGATATTGGAGGGTGACTAGATGTTCTTTGGTCATGGTGAGGCCGGTTTGTCCCTTGACGTTGGAGGGGCTATTGGCCCGAGGCATGCGCTTTGAAGGAATGTTTCGGGTCAGGTCCTCGACTAGCCTAAAACCATGCGCGGTGGAGAGCTCGGCGATAATGAGGTTGGTGGGCAACACGACCTCCTTGACGGTGCGGTTGGCCACCACCCAGGTAACCAGAGCCCCCGGTTTCAGTTTTTGAGTCAGTCGGGAGAGCATCCCATCCAAATCGGCATAAAATGCCCACACCTCGCGGGCGCGGCGCGGATTGCGCGCGTCAATCTGACCGACGCGCTCCATTAAGGTGGCTGAGGCGAGTGTGTCCGGCAGTGGACGGCGGTGAGGTCGTCCCCCCAATAAGCTTTGGTCGACGGTGCGTGCCTTAGGTTCGGGAACACCGAGCCACTCCAGCGAAAGGCGGGAGAATTGCCCGTAGGCGACGGTGGTACGGGAGTCTCCGTAGGGGGGTGAAGTCACTACCAAATCGAAGAATCGGTCCGGAATACCTCGGAGCGTGCGGCTGTCGCCCTCCATGACTTGGGGCGGTTCTGGGGCCCGGGCGAGGCTCGGGCTTTGTGCGAGAACCCCTTTGGCATAGCGGTCAAAACGGGCCAGAAATTCGCCCAGCACGTCGGGCGAGAAGGTCCGGAGTTCGTCCATTGGCATGCGATATAACTTGAACTCGCGGTTACGGCTGTTCGATACACGACGTACGGTTTCGCTAAACGCCGCCTCTGCCAAGGCGGATGCTCTCGGAAAGGGCAAGTCGCGCATCTGTTGGAGGATAAATCCCAGGGCTCGGGAGACTGGAGGCTGAAACCAGAAGTCTCGCCGCGGAAAGTTCGGGAGCGACCCCTCCCACCTG
>DAHWKG010000169.1:0-6533 GCA_027343765.1 Sulfobacillus sp. | reverse complement strand
TTTGCGGGAGTGCATGAACTGGGGTTCATTCAAAATCTCATCAGCCAAACCGTCTCCCTGTTGCACATTTTCGTAGTGTCGTTCCCTTAAGCACTCGTCCACAATCGCGCTGTACTCCGAATAATAGAAGTCGATACCATGCTTAGTGGCCCGAAGGCTCGGAGCGATCGCGTTTTGAGGATCTAGTGGCCCGTAACGGTCATTGGTTCTTGCGACAATTCGACGACGCTAGCGGGTTATAGGTTCGTGTTCGAGAAATATGGTGAGGGCAACCGAGGAAAGCGAAGTGGAGTAATTAAGAGACTCAGCGGTTGTGGCGACTCTACCTGATATTGCACAAAACGGATCCCGCTAGTCTTCCTTTGTGCAACCACCTTTTGCAATAACCCGATGTAGGTAATGTGTTTCGACCCCTGATGCCTATGCGGAGCGGGGGTTTCTTTATTTTTGCACCAGCGCCTCGCTGGTGAACGGCGTGTGTGTCTTGGATAGGCACACCGAGGGAGGAGCATCCGATGCTGATTGTGATGGGGGTTGCGATCGTCCTGGTGATCGCGCATGAGGCCGCTCATGTCCTCACGACTCTGGCGTACGGCGGCCGGTTCGAGGGCGTTGTGGTGAAACACGTGATCGCGGTGGGGGTACGGATTCGGGTGGACGGGCTCAGCGCGCGTCAAGTGGCATGGACGCTCTGGGCGGCTCCGATAGCTGAGGGTGTGGTTCTATTACTCGCGTTCGTGGGGTGGCCGTCTCTCGGCCTCTGGTGGGCGCTCTTGGGGAGTGGTCAGTGGACCCTGAACCTCATTCCGTGGCCATGGTTTCCCAATGACGGCCGCAAGCTCTGGCTGTTGGCCCATCAAGGGTGTCAGGGATTGGCCAACTAGAAGGAGTAGGAGGGGCAATTTCTGTGCCGGCGCTTAAATCGACCATTCGAGCCCGGTCGAGAGTATTCCGTGAGCTCTATATAACGGGTCTTCTTAACTTGATCATGGCGCAGTCCGGCAAGATGACGGGCTTGGGTTGGTGTAGCGTTCCGCACCGTCGGCTAGGGTAGGCAGAGCCTCAGCCGTGAGGTGAGTGGCACCGGCGTGGTGTTGGTGAGACTTAGCCCTCTGACCATGGGCCCGTCTCGCTTCCTGAGCGCAACCGCATCAGGACGACCCGCGCATTAAACGGAACGACAGTCGGGGCAGGACCGGCCGCCATGGGTTCTACGGGTTTGATGAGTCCCGTGTTAATCCTAGTTTGTCCATTCGTGTTTTCGAGGAGGCTTTTTCCATGCGTAACCCGTTTTTACGGACGGCGATTATTGCAACGATCGCCTATTTTATTGCCGGGCGTGTGCCATTTTTGCACGGCGTCCTGGGCTGGATCGTTCTGATCAGCGCTCCATTTCTTCTCCTTCGCAACAACCCAGCGTTGGACACTATGTCCAGTCCTCTCGGATACGTCATTGGGATGGGCGCGTTGATTGGAGCTATCGCCAATGAGGTGGGGACCGTGCTGGGGATTTTCTTTAATCTCTTGGTGGCCAGCATTGGAGTGGCCAGTTCCAGCGCGGCCGGCGGCGTTACGGCACTTGGAGCCGGGATTGGGATCACGTTTCAGTTGGTTCATCTCTTGTACGGACCGTTTGTCGGGGCCGTGCTGGGATTAATCGGCGGGCTGATTGCCGGATCGATGCGTCCTAAGTCACCGTCGCAGTCACCATCTGCCTAACGGCGCTCGCGCAGCACTAAGCTCCGACCGGTTGGGTGTGACATCGCGTCCATCGAATCGGTCGGAGGCCTTATGATGTGCGCTGTGGCCGAGGCAGACCCCGACCGCTGGCCGGGGTGTGGGCCGTATAGATTTGGACTAGAAAGGGTGGATCTCTCATGTTTGATTTCCAAGCAGCCACTGCGCCCTCTAAACTTAACGTGGTGTTTTGGGGCCCGAGTGGGGCCGGCAAAACCTATACCAGCCTCGCCCTCGCGCATCAACTGGGCTCGCGAGTCGCGGTGTTGGACACGGAACACCGAGCGTCCGCGCTCTATGCCCGTAAGTTTCCCGCTCTGATTGCCGAAGTGAAGCCACCTTTTGGCCCTGAGCGATTTATCGAGGGGATTCACGATGCCGAACGAGCTGGTTTTGACGTCCTCATCATCGATTCCCTCTCACCGGAATGGGATGGGGCCGGCGGCTGTTTGGAACAGGTGGCCATGGCCCAAAAATCCGGCAAAAAAGGAGCCTATGCATGGCGGGACATCACCCCGCGACACGAAGCGCTCTTGGCCGCGATTAACCAAAGTGCTCTATCGATTATCGTGACATTGCGGGAAAAGCCGCTGTTGAACTTAGATGACGCTAATAAGGGGAAAGCCGCTACCAGCACACCACGTCCCATCATGCGCGATCGCTACGAATACGAGTACGATTTGGTTTTTCGCGTGGATAATCTCCATCGGTACACGGCAACGAAGTCCCGACTCGAGGCGATTCCGGTGGGGGAGGTATTCGAAGGGAAGCGTAGCTTTTTACAGCAGATCCGTTCGGTCTTGTATCCCGAGACGGCGCAGGTCGTGGCCCCTCCGGTGGCGCGGTAAACAGGCGCCATTCTTTCGACGGCCTATCGCGTCATCACTGCCCCGCCCTGCGGGGCCTTTTCGCCTGGTGTTCTTTTTGACACTCAAAGGGAGGCGTTACGGGATGGCGATGATGCTACAGACCACGGATGTAGAGTATTTCGTTGAAAAATTTAACCAGTTAAGTCGGACGGTGCATCAAGATCAATGGGCCCGGATGGATATCGCAGCGGAGATGTATCGCGTGTATGGGGCCGATGGCTTACATGTGCTGGCGGATCGCACGGGATTCAGCTATGGCACGTTACGCGGGTGGATTCTGACGGCCAATGCGTTTCCTGGGGCTGTTCGGAAAAAGTATCCGCACGTGAGTCCCGATGCGTGCACCGCAATTCGACAAGGCGTCTTGCATTTCATGGCGACGTCACCGTGGGGTCGGGCCGAAACATGGCTCAAGCAAGCCGAAGAGCATCGCTGGACAGGACGAGGTGTTCACAAGGCCATGCGCCAACAACGCTTGCTCTTGCAACTGCAGAGCAACGTCCCGGAGCAGGTGGCGGCCGCCCGGCAAACCGCGCTCCAAGACCGAGTGCGCCAAGCCGAACAACACCTAGTCGACCTCCAGGTTGCTATTGAGCGTTTTAACATGGTGGACGCGCCGTACGCATGCGTCACACTGGCCTTAACCCAATCGCTCTACCACTCGGCTTGATTTTTCGATGGTTCGCGGATACGACGCCCCGGCTCCCGCTGGGGCTTTTGTCCTGGTATCTCTTTCTCGGTTCATTTAGAACGCACGCACAGAAAGGAGTCTTCCCGTGAACGCACATACGCATATCTTAGGCGGCCTCGTGGTGGCGGGTTTGGCCTTGTCCGTTGGCGTGCCCCATCCGGTGACTCTGGTGGCCGCTAGCGGCTTTGGGGGATTGGTGCCGGATTGGGACCACCCACACTCCACGATCGGGCGCTGGATTCCCTGGCCAGCGGTGTCTCATTCACGCGGTCCGCACATTCCCCCAGAAGTGGGACGGGCCGGCTATCCCCACGCGATTTGGCATCGGCATCAGGCCCATTCCGTAATGGCGGTGGGGCTCGCCAGTGGGATTCTAGCGCTATTGGGCGCGCTGGTGTGGCATCTGATCCAAGGAGCCGGCCCCGCGTTGCTTGGGGGGGTCTCCTACCCCATTGGGTGGGTGCTCTTCGGTCTCTTGCTGGGGGGATTGAGCCATCTCCTACTCGATGGATTTAACCAGACACCGCAATGGTGGCTTTGGCCCTTTTCCCGACATGGATTTCGCTGGCCGATTCACGGATCCGTCCGGCACACCGACTCCTTGGCTTTTCTGATTCTGATGGGCTTGGTGGTGCTCTTGGCATGGCATTTGGTCGGTCTCGGGGAGGCGCCGCATCTGGCGGCGTTATGGAATCACTGGGAGGGGGTTCTCGTATGACGCTCTGGCTCTGGCGGGCGCGCCATGCCGCGTTGCAAGTTTTGCGAGCGGATGCCGATTGGTCGATCGCATTAGGTAAGGACACTGGAGAGGGGCTCAGCGTAGGCGGCCAGGTGCAGCCCTGGCCCTCTTCGGCCCATCGAGCTTTGTGGCATCGTCTTCACTACGGCTTTGATTCCACCGAATGGGCACGCTTAGGCCGATCGGCCCTCACACGGGACCTGCGTCAGGATCCGTTCTTTGGGGACGTAATCGTCCCGTTTGATCGGGCGTTCACGCCAGTCCTCGCCGGTGGGTTATGTGATTCCTGGGAGGATTGGGCCGATCCGACGTCACCTTACCCTAACCCTTTGCGTCGGTGGCGGTGGCACACCCAATGGGTGTATGTAACGCATCCCATCGCGGGGTACCGGCATCCTGGGCGACCCGGAATGCGTTGGCCAGATCTGCCGGGGCTATCTCCCTGGATTCAAGCGTTTCAGTCGCTCGAAAACGCCGACGGGATGACATGGGGCTCTCAACTGGTGCAGGCTTTGCGCCACCTCGAAGATACCTGTCCCGAGTGGGACCCGACCGCTTTGCCGCATCCGTTAGGACGCCTCATTGGAGCGGAATTCGCGGCGCTCCAGGCAATCGGAGCGGGGTATGTGGACCAGGTCGACAAAGGGAGAGCCATCGATGCATGACCATCAAAACATTGAATCGCGTGCGAATACGATTGCCCTCATGGTGTTAACTGGAGTCATCAGTTTCAGTGCCGCCATTGCGGTGAAGAATCCTTTAGCCTCTTGGTTGATTAGCAGCGCTACGAGCGCTACTTATGCATCGGTGTACAAACGGTTTGTCGCTCCCTCGTTGGCGAATCTGAACGCGCAACACTATCAGTTGCCCTTTATCGTGCCATGGCACGAAGGGTTCGTGGTGGCACGATCGCACCATACTAAGGAGCTTAATCCATATCATCCGTGGCGATTGCTTTTGCGTGACCATGTGGCGGCGGATAAGCCACCGCATCTGCTAGGCTATGTGGCCACAGAACAAATGGCGCAAGATTTATGCATGGCCACGGCCGGGGTTCGTGGCCAGCGGGCTTCGGTCACATCCGACAATCCCGATGCGCAAGCATTTCTTCGCGGGGTAGACGAGCAGGCGCGGCGACGTTATGCGATGGACAGTCCTACAGCGTTGCTTCCCATTGATATTTGGCGAATTGCTCGAAGCCCCGATAATCCCGATGCTTACGTCGCGTATCGTACGGTGTCGACTCCGTTAGATCATCCCTACGCATTCTATCCGGATCCGCCTCAGACGATTAGTGATACCCAAGTGCTAAAGAAATCGTTGCGCCCGATGCTGTCCAATCAGGATCGGGCCGTCATTGATCCGCCGATGGACTTATCTTTCACAGATATATGGGATGCATGGACCGCCCAAAGCCAATCTGTGTTAACGCCGTGGCGCATGGTGAACCTGACCCCAGAGCAATCAACCTCCCGGTGGGTCGGTGTTCGACAATGTGCCACAGAAGATGGTTCACGATGGATGTTTTGGCCACCCGTTCCAGAAACCGAAGACACTCCCAAACAATTGGTACTACGACTCGCTGCCATTGATCCGCCGAACCCAGCTTATACGGAATATCCCTGCGAGGACTTGACGGACGATATTCGCCGGGCGTGGAGAATGGACGCTATTATGGCTCGACAGCCTGTGTTATCGCAAGAAATTATCCTTGAAGGAAATTCTCAGCTTAATGCGATGCCGCCCGGATGGTATACCGTTCGCGCCCGCCATAAGGACGAATGGACATTGGTGTGGAAACCTGCCACTTCATCGCGTCCTGGCGTCGCGCGTATTTTGATGCAACCCGAAGATCCTTCGCGCGAATGGATCATGACAGCACGTGATTTGTCTGCATTCCCTCAGCAGATCATGAACCCAAACCCGACGGCTACAATAGCACCGCGACCTCGGATACCTTCAGAGTCTTCTATAGGAACGCCGAAATCTTCCCATCCGCGTTTGTTCTAGGAAGTACACGCCCCACCGCTGGTGGGGCCCTCGGTAGCCTCATTCTGGATTGAGGAGGCTCCTATCCATGCGCCAAGCCATTGCGGGTCGCGTCTACGACACCCACACGCTCACCCCGGTCACATTCTGGCACAACCACTGCCCACCGAATCATCCGCAGTTCCAACGCTACTTTGTCTATCAAGCTGGGGCGGATCGGTATGTCGTCTGGGTGCGAACCGGGCAACGTCGGGGGAATCTAGACAAATTGTTTGTCATGGATCGTTGCGATCTAAATCGGCTGCTCGCCGGGACTAAGGCTCTGGATCGCCGTCGATCGATTGTGCGCGTGCTCGCTCAATTGCCGCATGTGGCACCCACACCGAAAGGAGCCTGATCCCCATGAAAATTTCGGAACAGCTCGCCCAAGGTCCCTCCCTGCCGCGCGCGTCCCGGGGGACTCTTGATCCTCGGACCCACATTGTCCCCGCACCAAAAGGTGGGCGTG
>DAHWKG010000167.1:0-72463 GCA_027343765.1 Sulfobacillus sp. | reverse complement strand
CTGGCGAAAGATCCGTCGGGGTCGGTTCGCAACACCCCTCACGAATAGCGAAGGCCCGCGATCGAGCCGGATGGACACTTGGCGTATCGTCTATCGCGAGGGAGCAACGAGACAACGGGTTGGCCATCGACGAATGGGAACGGAAGCACCGTGTGAATCGGGATTTCTCGCCCATCGTTTTGGTTGTCGAGGCCCGCATCGGGGGAATTTTTTAAAGTACCGCGCTAAAGCATTCCCATCAAAGGAATTATACGGTATAATTAATAACTATACCTCCTCATTCGTTCATGAGGTTACCTCGATATCCATGAATCATCCCCTGTTTGCCGTAGCAAAGAGGTTCTAAAGAGTTAGCGTTTCCGATCAGCGATTAGGATTTGCGGGCGTTTCATCGGTTGAATTCATCTATTGTCTGATAGAGCCCGATCCTCCCCGATTTCACATGGTGCAGAAAGGTTGTGCGGAGATGATGCATTGTTCAGGAATACCCTCACGTCAAGGGCTTTATGACCCTCAAATGGAACATGACGCCTGCGGAATTGGGCTCGTGGCGCATATCCGCGGGAAACGTTCACACGCCATTGTGCAGAAAGCTCTCGAAGTGTTGGAGAATCTCGAACATCGGGGAGCTCAGGGGAGTGAGCCGAACCAAGGGGACGGGGCCGGTATCTTGTTGCAGATTCCGCATGAGCTCTTAAGAGACGACGGGATTCATGCAGGGATTGTCCTGCCGGAACCGGGTGCCTACGGGGTGGGGATGTTCTTTTTCCCTGAGGAACAGGCGGCCCAGGAGGACTGCGCGCGGGTACTGACCGATCTCGTCGCCGACGAGGGCCTCGACGTCTTGGGATGGCGTGAGGTTCCGACCGAGGACGCCAACTTAGGCGAGTCGGCGCGTCAGACGGAGCCCGTCATTCGTCAATTGCTGGTGGGTCAGGGGGGGATGGTCGGCGACCAAGACGCCTTCGAACGGAAGCTCTACGTGGTGCGCCGACGAGCTGAGAAGGCTCTCCGCCATCATCAAAATGAGGGCAACTCCTCCTTTTACTGTCTCAGTTTCTCTTCGCGGACCATTGTCTATAAGGGCATGCTCACATCGAGTCAGGTGCGCGTCTATTTTCCTGACTTGTCCGATCCCCGGTTCGAGTCGTCGTTTGGTATTGCGCATTCACGGTTTAGCACCAACACGTTTCCCAGTTGGGAGCGCGCTCATCCCTATCGTATGGTCATTCACAATGGCGAAATCAATACGCTCCGTGGCAATCTGAATTGGATGCGCGCCCGTGAACCACTCTTTAAGTCGGATCTTTTCGGAAACGATTTAGCGAAAGTGCGCCCCGTGGTGGATGAAGACGGCAGCGATACCGCCATCTTCGATAATGCGCTGGAATTTTTGGTGCATGCCGGCCGTTCGTTGGCCCATGTCGCCATGATGATGATTCCGGAACCCTGGGCGAATCACGACAGTATGAGTCCCACCAAAAAAGCCTTCTATCAATACCACAGTTGTCTCATGGAACCATGGGATGGCCCGGCGGCTATGGTGATGACGGATGGTAAGCAAATTGCCGCCGTCCTGGATCGGAACGGGTTACGCCCTGCCCGCTATTACATCACGCGCGACGATTTGCTCATCCTGGCCTCCGAAGCTGGCGTGCTCGACGTGGCCCCCGAGGACGTGCTGGTCAAGGATCGTCTACGCCCCGGCCGTCTTCTCCTGGTCGACTTAGAGGAGCAGCGTCTGGTCGATGACGAGGAGATCAAGGAGCGGATAGCCCAAAGGGAGCCCTATGGGGAATGGCTTGAAACTCACCTGATGCATCTCGATGACGTGGCTGAACCGCCGGCGTTTCCTACGCCCGATCACGATACCGTATTGCGGCGCCAAATCGAGTTCGGATACACGTTTGAAGAGTTAGACAAGGTGATTCAGCCTATGGCGCGGGAAGGAGCCGAGCGCATCGGCTCGATGGGGGTGGATACCCCGTTGGCGGTGCTGTCTGATCGCCCTCAGCTCTTGTATCAATATTTTCAACAACTCTTTGCCCAAGTGACCAATCCGCCGATTGACGCCATCCGAGAGGAGATGGTGATGGGACTGGCCACCACCATCGGCTCGGAAGGGAATTTGTTGCATCCGGGCCCGGAGGCATGCCACCAAATCACGTTGGATACTCCCATCTTGACCAATCGGGAGTTTTATAAGCTGGTCCATATCGATGAGCCGGGCTTTCGTTCGCGTACTCTCTCCATTCTCTACCCCGTGGGGGAAGGGGGTGTGGGCCTCGAAGCGAGTCTGGAGGACCTCTTTTCGTCGGCCGATCAAGCCATCGCGGATGGGGTCAACATTTTGGTGTTGTCGGATCGCGGGCACAATCAAACGGAAGCTCCGATCCCCGCTTTATTGGCGGTGTCCGCGTTACACCACCATCTCATCGACGCCGGCACGCGCATGCGGGTGGCGATTGTCATTGAATCGGGAGAACCCCGTGAGGTCCATCATTTTGCGCTCCTACTTGGCTACGGGGCGAGTGCCATTAACCCCTATTTAGTGTTTGAATCGATCGACGCGCAAATTCAAAAAGGTGTATGGGGAGACCTCGATAGCCGTGAGGCGAACCGAACCTTTGTCAAAGCGGCCACCAAGGGGGTGGTCAAAGTGCTGTCAAAGATGGGGATTTCCACCATCCAGAGTTATCACGGTGCCCAGATTTTCGAGGCTATTGGCCTAAGCCGAGCGGTGGTCGACCGCTATTTTGCGCCGACCGCCTCGCGCATTGAAGGTATGGGGCTTGAGGAGATTGCCGAGGAAGTCCGGCGACGTCATCAGAAAGCCTATCCGGCGCGTCCTCAAGGGACGTTGTCTCTGGAATCGGGAGGCCGAATCCAGTGGCGTGCGGAGGATGAAGACCATCTCTTCAATCCGGAGACGGTCTATCTCTTGCAACAGGCCGTCCAGCGGAACGATGAAGTGTTGTTCCGGAAGTTTTCTGACCAGATTCATGAGTGGGAACGTCGGCATTATCATCTGAGAAGCTTAATGGAATTTCGCTGGGCCCCGCATCCCGTCCCATTGGATGAGGTCGAATCCGCCGAATCGATTGTGCGGCGGTTTAAGACGGGTGCCATGTCGTATGGTTCGATTAGTCAAGAGGCCCATGAGGCGTTGGCCTTGGCTATGAACCGCATCGGCGGTAAAAGTAATACCGGTGAGGGTGGCGAGCACCCCGATCGATTTATCGATGAGGCCTCTGGTGGCTCCCGTCGGAGTGCGATTAAGCAGGTGGCTTCGGGTCGCTTCGGGGTCACGAGTCACTATCTTGTCAATGCTGACGAGATTCAAATTAAAATCGCCCAAGGTGCCAAGCCAGGGGAAGGAGGGCAACTTCCCGGGAAAAAAGTCTATCCCTGGATTGCCGAGGTCCGTCACTCGACACCTGGGGTGGGGCTCATCTCACCACCCCCGCACCATGACATTTACTCGATTGAGGATCTGGCCGAGCTCATCTACGATCTCAAAAATGCCAACCCGCTGGCCCGGATTAGCGTCAAATTGGTTTCCGCGGTAGGGGTGGGTACCATTGCCGCCGGCGTCGCGAAAGCCAAAGCGGATGTGATTTTAATCTCCGGTCATGATGGAGGTACCGGAGCGGCCCCGGAGACCAGTATTCAACACGTCGGACTGCCCTGGGAATTGGGCGTGGCCGAGACGCACCAAACGCTCGTGTTAAATGGGCTGCGTGACCGGGTTCGTCTGGAGACCGACGGCAAGCTCTTGACCGGGCGCGATGTGGCGGTGGCCGCCCTCCTCGGCGCCGAAGAATTTGGATTTGCCACCGGACCCTTGATTAGTCTTGGCTGTGTGATGATGCGTGTCTGTCACCTGGATACCTGTCCCACCGGCATCGCGACGCAAAATCCCGTACTGCGGAAGCAGTTTAAGGGTGAGCCTGAAGCCGTGGTGAACTTCATGATGATGGTGGCCGAAGACCTGCGACAATATATGGCTAAGCTTGGGTTTCGCACCGTGGATGAGATGGTCGGACGAACGGATCACTTGCGGCCGGCACCGCTCGCTGACCACTGGAAGGCGAAACATGTCGACCTTTCAAGCCTGTTGCATGTTCCGCCAGCGCCCCTGGCAAAAGACCGGGTATGGCAAGACCATGGGTTGGAGCTATCTCTCACTGCTCAAGACCTCCTTGGGGTAGCGCAGCCCGCGCTTGAGGAAGGCCAGCCGGTGACGGCGCGTTTTACGATTAAAAATACGGACCGGGCGGTCGCGACGCTCTTAGGGCATGCCATCACCGAGCGATACGGGGCGGAGGGACTGCCAGACGATCAGATTCAACTGCAATTCGAAGGCTCAGCCGGGCAAAGTTTTGGGGCCTTCGTGCCTCGAGGCGTGACCTTGCATTTGATTGGCGACGCCAATGACTATGTCGGGAAAGGGCTCTCTGGGGGTAAATTAATCGTCCACCCCGACCCCGGGACGACGTTTAAAGCCGAGGACAACGTCATTATCGGCAATGTCGCCCTCTATGGAGCAACCTCCGGGGAGGCCTACGTCGCGGGACATGCGGGAGAACGTTTTGCCGTCCGGAATAGTGGCGCCTCGGCGGTGGTCGAGGGCGTCGGAGACCACGGTCTTGAGTACATGACGGGCGGACGCGTGGCCGTATTGGGCCCCACGGGACGGAATTTTGCCGCGGGGATGTCCGGCGGTGTGGCGTACGTGCTTGATGTGGACGGCCGTTTTCAAAGCCGCGTCAACCGGGAGCTCGTCCGGCTTGAGCCGCTGTCTCAAGCGCTGGACGTCGAGGCCCTCAAGGATCTCATCGAGCGCCACGTGATGTACACCGGAAGTCAACGGGGACGCCAGGTGCTAGAGGGGTGGTCGCACATGCGTTCACGGTTTTGGGTGGTCATCCCCGAGGACTATCAGCGCATGCGCGAGGCCGTGGCTCGGGCGATGGAACGGGGTATGAAAAGGCCAGAGGCCGTCCTCTTGGCGTTTGAAGAACATCAGCGCGAATTGGCGCGCGCGGCGGGAAAGTAAAAGGGGGCGAGACAAGTCGCGATGGGAAAAATCACAGGGTTTTTGGATACCATACGCCAGGGGGCGACAGAACGGCCGGTGCGGGAGCGGATTCGAGATTTTGGGGAGTTTTCGTTGCCTCTGGCCGCACCTCAACTTTCCGAGCAAGGCGGCCGCTGTATGGATTGCGGCGTTCCCTATTGCCAAAGCGGCGTGTTCTTAAATGGCATGACGGCCGGGTGCCCAACCCATAATTTAATCCCCGAATGGAATGATCTCGTCTATCGCGGGGCCTGGCGGGAAGCGCTGGATCGCCTGTTGAAAACGGCGAGTTTTCCCGAGTTTACGGGGCGCGTCTGTCCCGCTCCCTGTGAAGGATCGTGCACGGTGGGATTGAATGGCGATCCGGTGACCATCAAGCAAATTGAATGGGCCATCATCGAGCGCGGCTTTCGGGAGGGATGGGTGAAACCCAACCCGCCAGCCCGGCGTACGGGGAAGAAGGTCGCCGTGATTGGTTCCGGACCCTCGGGGCTCGCGGCGGCGGCTCGGCTCAATTCGGTGGGTCATCAGGTGACAGTCTTTGAGCGCGATGACCGGCCGGGAGGACTTCTCATGTACGGCATCCCCAACATGAAATTGGATAAGCGGGTGGTGGAGCGGCGAATTCAACTCATGGAGGCGGAAGGGGTGCAATTTGTCTCGAGCACGGAAGTCGGCGTAAATTACCCGGCGTCCGCTATCCGCGAAAATTTTGATGCGGTGGTGGTGTGTGTCGGGGCTACGCGGCCCCGCGATTTAGCCGCTCCTGGGCGCGACTTGGCCGGGATTCATTTTGCCATGGACTATTTGCGGGGAAATACCCGCCACCTCTTAGCCAAAGCGGAGGGGTCCCCATCCATATCGGCCGCTGGCCAGAATGTGGTGGTTATCGGCGGAGGCGATACGGGGACGGACTGTGTGGCGACGGCTCTTCGCCAGGGCTGTCGAAGTCTCGTGCAACTGGAGATCTTAGATCCGAATCCGCCCCATCGCGGGGAAGACAACCCCTGGCCTGAATATCCCCGGACGTACAAGATGGACTACGGTCAGGCGGAGGCGCATGAACTCTATGGTCGGGACCCGCGCGACTACGCCGTTACGGCCAAGCGCTTTCGCGGGAACGAACGGGGTCAGGTGGAGGCGATCGATATCGTCAGGGTCGTCTGGGAATCTACGTCGGATGGCCGTCGGCGCCCCATTGAGGTGCCGGGTACAGAGGAGACGATCGCGGCTCAACTGGTACTCCTAGCGATGGGATATGTCGGTCCCGAAGATCAGTTATTAGAGCAATTCGGTGTCCGCCGTGATGGGCGCACAAATGTGGAGACTGCTAACGGGTCATTTGCCACCAATGTGGAGGGGGTATTTGCTGCCGGGGATGCCCGCCGGGGGCAGAGTCTGGTGGTGTGGGCCATTGAAGAGGGACGTTTGGCGGCCCGGGAATGTGATGAGTATTTGATGGGCGAGACAGACTTATCCTAGCTATGGCGTATGGCCAGTGGACGTCGCGTTTAATACGGGAGAGGAGGCTTAGCGGATGGTAGTATCCCATACCGCTGATCCGTGGCGGGAGGCCGCGGAATTTCTGACGACGTTATTGGAAGGCGTCGTGGCGGAAGAGGAGCAACCCCGGACCGTGACCGACGTCAGACAAGCCGTGGATTGGGGCAAGGCGCTCAGGGATGGGGGAAAATTGGACTTTCCCGTGATCGCGGATGACGCCGTAGGGCCCCTTGTGCGGCTTTTGGTGGAGCGGATGCGTTTACAAAATCTCGCGGAGGATTTAGGTCGGGCGCGGTTGGTGGAAAGCCGGCGGAGGGAGAACCTCAATCCCCCACGCGGTTCTTTTGACGAACTTCGGCAACGTATTCGCGAAAAGGCGCCCGAAAAACGGCCGCGGGAAATGATCGGGGCGATGGTTCTCACCGTGCACCCGACGGAGAGCACCCGCCGGACGGTGCTTCAGCATGTACGGAGATTGAGCGAACTGTTGGCTCAAGAGACGGATTTTCATGGCCATGCGCGCAAGACTTATGAAGCGGCCGTTCGTGAAAGCTTGCGCGCCTTATGGCGCACGCCACCGCAACGATCCAGCCGTCCTCGGGTTCGGGATGAAGTGGAACTGGGTCTTTTTTATGCAGCGGGTCCGCTTTTCCAAACCCTTCCAGAGGTCCAAGAGGCCCTGAATGACGTGTTGGAATCTGGCACCCCATCCAGGATTAAATGGCGCGTGGACTCCTGGATTGGAGGTGACCGCGACGGTCACCCCTTTGTTGACGTGGAGATGACGCGGTATGCCCTGGAACGGCATCGTCAAGCCGCCCTTAGCTTGTACCAATCGCCATTGGCACGGCTTGAGCACGTGCTGTCGGCGGCGACACGCTTTCTTCGGCAACCGGAGCGGTTGCAACGATGGCTGGAGGATGTCGGCGGCGTTTTTCCGAGGGACTATGCCGAACTCAAAATTCGCTATCCGGATGAACCGCTTCGGCAAATGGCTGGCCTCATCCAGAAAAAACTTTCCGCGACCGAACGCGGAGAGAACGGGGGCTACGCCACCGTGCACACCTTTTTGCAGGATGTGCGCCAGATGGGATTGTTTTGGGATCCGGATCCCCACCACTGGCCCCGGGAACTGACCCGCTTGTTGCGCCAGGTGGAAACGTTTGGATTCCATCTGATGTCCTTAGACCTTCGTCAGCATAGCCGCGTGCAAACGGAAGCCATCGCGGAAATTTTGGACGGTACCTACCCCAATGGGTCGGAGGAGGATAAACTCGAAGCGCTCATCGACCTCATCGCCAAACCGCGTCCTTGGATCCCGGTCACGGCGGCGACCCGTGATCTCAGGGATACCCTGGAATTGGTCCAAGCATTCAGGCGGCGCCATGGTTCGGAGACGGTACGCCGCTTTTTGGTCAGCATGGCCCATGCCGCGAGCGATATTTTGGCCGTCATGGCGCTACTTCAGGCCGTCGATCCGGACCTCGACTTGGAAGTTGTCCCGGTGATCGAAACGCTGGACGATCTCAAGCGGGCCGAAGCGGTCCTGAATCGCTTGAATGACATCCCGGCCTGGCGAAAAGCGGTGTCGCGGCACGGCAATCGCCAGGAGCTGATGCTGGGCTATTCCGATAGTACCAAAGACGCCGGGGTGTTTAGTGCGTCGTGGGCGATTTATCGCGCCGAGGAGCGGCTATCCCAATGGGGGCGTGACCATCACATCCAGGTGAGCTTTTTTCATGGCCGGGGCGGAGCCCTGGGGCGGGGAGGCGGTCCGACATCCCTGGCTATTTTAGCTCAGCCTCCGGGTTCCTTGGAGGGGCCGATTCGTATCACCCAGCAAGGCGAAGTGCTGTCCCAGAAACTCTTGTTGCCGGCGGTGGCCCACCGGAGTTTGGAACTCATGCTCACAGCCCATGCGACGGCCACTCTCTATCCATCCAGCGATCCCGACGATCGGGTGAAAAAGGCCATGGACGAGGCCTCGGAGCGGGCGGTGCAACACTACCGGGCGCTCGTAGGCGCGCCCGGATTCTGGGACTACTTCCTGGCCGTGACACCGATTCGAGAAATGTCTGCCCTGAACTGGGGATCTCGGCCATCGTGGCGCGAACAGTTTCAGTTTGACGATTTAAGGGCCATCCCCTGGGTGTTCTCCTGGACGCAAAATCGCATCGGCATCCCCGCCTGGTACGGGGCTGGGACCGGATTGGGGGTGCTTCTCGATCGGTTGGGGATGGACGGTATGCGGAGTCTGGCCGCCGAGTGGCCCTTCTTAAAGACGTTCTTGCATAACTTGGAATTGGCGTTGGTCAAGACGGACTTACATGCCGCCGAGGAGTATCAAACTTTGGCGCCAGCCGCTATAGCGGACCCTTTCTGGGCAACAATTCAAGATGAGTGGGGGCGGCTCGAGACCACCCTGAAAGCCCTATCCCAAGAGTCCCGCCTCATGGCTCATCAACCGCGCATTCTCAGAGTCGTAGAGTGGCGGAACCCCCAGGTAGATGCCTTGAACCATCTGCAGGTCCGCTTATTGAAGGCCTATCGGGCTAGCGGGGATGAGGACCTATTGCCTTTGCTGGCGGAAACCATGGAAGGCATTGCGCTCGGGGTCCGAAGCAGCGGTTAACCCGCTCCATTTTCCGCGTTGGTCGAGAGCAGGAGCTGGACCGGAAACTTCCGCGAGGGTGGACGCTCGCCGTCCCCCGTCTCCTTCGCGCGAGATCGCTTAGGAATTATAAACCTGGGCAGGATCTCGAGCCCTCATGGCGACGCCGCCGATGTGGTTTAGGTTGAACGCCCGGTGGATCTGTCGTAACCCTCTTTGCGCCTCCGAGCGGGCGACGACACTGGAGATGGACATCGGCCTCGGGATTATCGTCTGAACGGGAATGTGGGCCTCGTCCAAGGCTTGCAGCATGGTGGCGGTCACACCGGCGTGATGTCGGATCTCGGTCCCAATGACGGATATTTTCGCAACCGCACCATTCACGACCATCTCGGCGCCTTTAAAGTCTCGTAACATCTGACGGCATAGGTCGGTGGCGCGGTTTTTATCGTCGTCCCTGACCGTCAACACCATATCGCTACGACCGTTATCCAGGGACGGCACTAGGAACCCATAATCGGGGTGGATTCCAGCGTGGGTGAACCGGTGGCGGACATGGATGGCTATGTCCCGATGGTCGGGCAGATCGACCAGACGAATGGTGGTCACATAGGGATCCAAGGCGACGGCGGTCACGGGCGCGCCAACGCTTTGGGTATGGGCGGCGATGCGGGTACCGGGGCTTCTGTCAAAGGTGGATCGGGCAATGATGGTCACTTGAGACTCTCGGGCATATCGCACAGCTTCTGTTTGAAGCACTTGGGCTCCCTGGGAGGCCATTTCTATCATTTCCTCATAGGAGAGCGTGGGTAAAGGGCGGGCATCGGCAACGATGCGAGGATCGGCCGTGAATACCCCAGCCACATCGGAGTAGATTTCCGCGGCGTCGGCCTTTAATGCGGCCGCGAGTGCGATAGCGGTCAAATCCGAACCGCCGCGCCCCAACGTGGTATGGGACCCATCAGCCGTTGCACCCTGAAAACCAGTCACCACGGGCACGATGTGATGCGCTAACACCCGGGACACGGGGCCAGGGTCCACTGTCCGAATGCGGGCCCGACCATGCCTCCCATCGGTGAGAATGCCAGCTTGGGCCCCCGTCATTGCCCGAGCCGGGACATTCCGGCTAGAGAGGGCCATGGCCATGAATGCCGCCGATTGCATCTCACCCGTCGTCAGCAGAATATCGAGATTTTCTGGTGATGCGTCGCCACGCAACTGCGCCGCCTGCGACAGTAAATCATCGGTGGTGTCTCCCATGGCGGAGACAACCACCACCACTTGGTGACCTTCTTTTACGTGAGCGCTAACACGGTCTGCTACCGCTTCGATATGCGGAAGGGTTTTTAGTGAGCTTCCTCCAAATTTTTGCACAATCCGCAACCCTATCACTCATTTCTGAAGAAATATTAGTGGTCCACGGCATTAGGGCACACCCCGTGGTCGGCCCCGATCGGATGTCAAAGGCGCACTCGGGCTTCTTCCTCTCCATAAGACCCATCGCGAATGTAGCCGCCGATGGCCCGGGATCAGTCTTTAGGACCTATCGGCAAAATATCGCCCAAGTCGGTCAACAATCGGCCGCGTGTCACACGCACGGCGCGGATGGTGGCCAGGACGCCCGCCACATAGGCGGTACGATCATGTACGTCATGGCCGATGGTGATGACTTCTCCGTCCCCACCCCATAGGACCCGTTGGTGGGCCACCATGCCAGGTAACCGTAGGGAGTGGACGGGAATGGCGTCAAGGGGCTCGTCCATCCAGCCGCTGAGCATGTGGGACATGCGCCGAGCGGTGCCAGAGGGGCGGTCTTTTTTTGAATCCGAGTGCGCTTCGACGACTTCGACGTGTGCGAAATAACGGCTAGCTTCCTTGGCCATCTTTTCCATAACCCAGGCACCAAGGGAAAAGTTGGCGATGAGTGCGGCGCCGATGCCCATTTCGCGCACGACCTCCGTAAGCTGGGCCTGTTGCCGACTCGTGAAGCCGGTCGTGCCCACGACCAGGTCCCACCCCCGTTCTGCGGCGGATAATAGGCGCTCAAAAGCACTATCCGGTTCGGTGAAGTCGACTAAGACCGGCCTCGCCGGGGGCATGTCTTCAATGCTCTGTTGGACCGTCAAGGGGACATCTACGTCACCCAACAGGTTTCCCAAGGGGACCCCAAGCGCTTTTTGGCCAATCGCTCCGACGAGTGTCATATCACGGGCTTCATGAATAGCGCGCGCGACGACCCGTCCGGTACGTCCGGTGGCCCCAGCCACGACCACCGGAATCGCTGAAGAGGGGGTCAAAAGGCACGCTCCCCAAGCGTTCGGACCTCGGGCCAATCAATTTCTCCCGGACGGCCCTTGCCATGCCTAATCGTGAAGCGCGCGATGACGGCTATGGATGAGCCCATTCCATCGGCCCCCACCACACGGTGCCGATCACATAGGGGGTGTGCGAGCATCGGCCATTCGGCCCAAGAAAGAAGATTGTGGTGGTGGGTATCCCAATAGCGATCGTCGTTGCCTAGTCCATGAAGCTTTCTAAATGGCACCCGCATTATTTTTATACCCTGCCTCTCGTTGTAGTGATCCGGGATTGGTCTGTTGGCGCATAAGCCACAGCGATACGACCTGCTCTCGTAATGTGTCGAGAGCTTGCTCATCTGAGGGGTATGCCAGCGGAGACCGGACCGGGCCCACGGGGATACCCAACGCATTCAGAACCCATTTGACGGGGATGGGATTGGGCCAACTAAACAGATTGCGCGAGATGGGCTCCAGTATGTCATGCAGCTCTTTGGCGCGTTGACTGTCTCCGGCCATGTAGGCCTGGCGTAGTTGGGATATTTCGGGACCCGCCAGGTGGGTAGCCACGCTTACCACGCCGTGAGCTCCGAGGGTCAGCGCGGGGTAGAAGAGCGCATCGTCCCCGGCGTACACGAAGATTTCAGGACATGCCGCGCGAAGGGCGCGAATGGCGTCCAAATGACCGGATGCTTCCTTGATGGCCACGACATTCGGGCATGCATGCGCGATGGTCGCGACCGTGCGAGCTTCTAAATGGCAACCAGTGCGTCCGGGGACGTTGTATAACATGATCGGGATCGACACCCGGTTGGCCACCTCGGTAAAATGCCGAATCAGCCCTTCCTGAGGTGGTTTGTTGTAATAGGGGGTGACGATCAAGAGGCCGTCGGCTCCCCAACTTGCCGCTTCTTGCGATAACTGCACGGTGCGCCGCGTATCATTCGTTCCTGTCCCCATAAAAATGGGGACCTGGCCCGCACCGCGACGGACCGCATGGTACAAGCGTTCACGTTCTTGTTCGGATAGTGTCGGCGATTCTCCCGTGGTACCAGCGACCACGAGGCCTTCGCTGCCGGTGGAAACCAGCCACCGGGCTAAAGCCTCGGCGCGCGCGTCATCCAGCGATCCGTCTGGGGTAAATGGGGTCACCATCGCCGTGATAATACCAGGTAAAGACATGGTTTCAGACGCCTCCCTATGAGAATGATGCAGGGATAGAAGCAACACGCCCTGCACGTGTCGGATTAACTGCGTATACCGTTTTGTGGATCGATATGGGGTACATCGGCATCGCCGGAGCGGCAGGCAAGCTGCAGTCCGGCTAAAGCTTTGAGGAGGGCTTAATCGGGGTGGGCTTCAACGAGGAAACGAGCCACCGGGCTAAAGCCTCGGCGCGCGCGTCATCCAGCGATCCGTCAGGGGTAAATAGGTTAACCACCGCCGTGGTATTACCGGGTATAGACATTAAGACGCCTCCCAATGGTGCAGGAATAGACGAAATACGCCCTGCACGTGTTGTGTCGAATACGTAGACCGATGTGATGGAATTGTGCGGAACCCGTCTGAGGTATGTTGGCATCGCCGGAGCGGCAGGCAAGCTGCGGTCCGGCTAAAGCTTTGAGGAGGGCTTAATCGAAGGTTTCGGACAATGGGCGACCGTGGTCAATGCAGCATACGATTGAGTCAACACGAGCGCACCACCTTTTAGTGAAATTCTGATTAGCTAGAACCATACCATACGGGTAATCGGAATGCAAGTGTTTGGTCAGGCAGAAAAAGACCTCGTGGTTCGGGTGTTCGTCACGCGGTATCCCGGTAGCAGGCGTACTCCATCACTCGGATCAAGGAGTGAGGGTGTGGCGAACTATCGAGCCCGGATCTCGTAACGGCCCGAATGCGTGATCGCTATCGTTTTATCAAGAAAGAACCGAGTTGTCTCCATCGCTCCCCACCCGGGGCTAGGCGGTTTGTCCGTCTGTTGGAATCTAGGATAACCAACCGAAAACGGGTGCATCCACCGTCCTGACGGCGGGCTGTCCTCTTTCCATCGCATCCGGAAGGCCGGTTGCAACGGTTATGGACTTGCCCCAGTTTTGTGCGGCCAACGCGCTGGCGGAAATGTCACACAGCAAAGCTAAAATGTCCATCAGAACCTACTATGCGGGGAGGGAAGGGCTAGGGGCAGCCGCGGGAGGAGACTTGTTAACTCGGGGACCGTCTCGGACGCCGAGCCCCTCACCGTCCGCCAATTTCTAAGGCGTGCGCCGATGGTGACGGGATCGACGGGGCATGCGCTGGCGATATTGCGAGGGATAGGGGGCGGAGGTTCTCCCTCTGTGACGTTCATATCCAGCATTGGCTTAGATTAGGAGATGAAAACCTCGCGGACCACACCGATTAGCGCTGCACTCTAGCCTGGACCCCGCCGACTGGCGTCGGCACGCTTCCCACAAAGCCATTGGTCGCCAAAGGAGGAAAATCGCCATAGTTTGGCAAAGACCTCTATATTACGACAAAAGCCGCTCGATTTCCGCTGAGGAGGTTCTCGATTCATGCATGTCCCCATATTCCGCCGCCTACGATTCGTCAACGCACTCGGGGGCGCGTTGGTATTACTTGCCCCGCTTTCTTCGGTGGCGGCCGCCCAATCGGCCCCCGCCATTTCCAGCTATCGCGTCAATTCGAGCCAAACCGCCTTAATCATTAAGGGGACTAATTTTGGGTCGCAGACTTCATCGGCGAGCGTGACCCTCGATGGCCTTTCCGCGACCATCGAGCATTGGAGTCACCATCACATTCGAATCGCTCTCCCCTCCAGCACGGGATCCGGCACCATCACCGTCAGTACCGGAGGTCTAACCTCCAGTATTCCCTTTTCCGGGGTGGAACGTGGGTATTACACGCTTTCTGCTGACGGCAGGGTAACGGCTCATGGTGCCATTAAAACGTACGGCGATCTCCGCACCCTGGGGGTTTCGGGTCAATCGTCGGCCATCCAACTGGTCACCACCACAGACGGGAAAGGTTATTGGATTCTCACCCAAAGTGGCAAGGTCTACGCTTTTGGTAATGCGACTAACTTTGGATCCGTGAATTCCTCGATCACGGCCGTCAGTATGGCCGTACTCCCTTCCGGACAAGGGGCCTACGTGCTGGGTCAACACGGCACCGTCTATCCCCTGGGCCAAGCGGTCAACTACGGGAATGCGCCCAAGGGCACCCGCGCGGTGGCGATCGCCACCACGGCGGACGGTCAAGGATACTGGATTCTCGGCCCGAGCGGGAAAACGTATCATTTCGGGGATGCGCGCCGTTTGGGCCGAGCTCCCGCGCCGACCCAGTCTCGGGCGTCACATATCGCCAACAACACCCTGGTGCGGGTCGGCACCACGCACCCCATATTTCTCTATCGGCACGGTACCGTCTACCATGTACCCAGAACTCTGCTGTCGGCCATCGGCTCTCGTCGAGAGGACGTTACCTCCGTGCAAAGTCTGAGAGGCGACACCACGGGCCTACCCTTGGTGGTTCCCTACGCTGATGGAACCCTTCTTCAAGCCCGGAACCACAATGCCGTGTACCTTGTGAAAGGTGGGGTACTGCATTGGATTACCAATCGCTCGACGTTTTTGGGCATGGGCTATCAGTGGCATGACATTCGAAAGATTCCAAGCCTCCCAGCCAATTGGCTCAAGGGGAGCTCTATCTCCAAGCCCGTGCCCTATCTCCCCAACGGGACGGTGTTTCGCGTCCGCCAGCGAAATTCCGTCTACGTCGTGAACCATGGCAAAGTCGAGCATATTGCCTCGGCGAGCGTTTTTCATGCCATGGGCTACACGTGGTCGGAGGTGAAGTCTGTTCGGAGCACCCCCAACTTACCCGCTGGTGCGGAGCTTAAAACCCCCAACCCCATCTTGACGACGGGCACATTATGGCGTATCGGGCAACAGAAGGCGGTTTACCTGTATGACCAAGGTGTGCTCCGCCACATCCCCTCCCTCGGCATGTTTCATCACCTGGGCTTCCGGTTTCACGAGGTGCACTCCTTGCCCTCCACCGTTCATATTTCCACCGGTACGGCTCTGGGGAGTACAACCGTGCCAAGCCCGGTCCACGTACACGCCGTATCTTTGTCTCCCACGGTCGACAATCGGGGGCTTTGGGTGTTGTTCCAAAACGGCCGGGTGGCCACCTTAGGCGATGCTACCAATTTAGGCGAGCCGTCGTCCACGGCCATCAGAGGGAGCAACGCGGTGGGGCTCACCGTGACCCCAGGCGGGGGTGGATATACCATTTTGGCAAAAGACGGCTCGACCTGGTCCTATGGGGATGCCACCCGCACCCGAACTGTGACCGGGGCCGTGAGTTTGGCGATGGACACGGCCCCCCGCACCCCAAGCGCCACGTTTCTCTCGATGGCGTACGGAAGCTTCATGCCCAACTACGATGGGTCTTATAGCACCATGGTCAAGCACGCGAGCGCCCTCTCGGTTATTAATCCCACATGGTTTTATGACGTGCAAAATCCGGTGACCAACCAGTGGGGGCTGACAAATCCGCCTGCGGGATATCAAAACGTTGTCACGATGGCTCACCACTTAGGTATCCAAGTCTGGCCCCAGATTGGTTCCATCTCTACCGCGCCATTTAAAAACCGGACGGCCGATCAGAACACCGTAAAGCAACTGGTCAAGGTTGCGGAGAGCGATCACTTAGACGGGGTGGCCATTGACTTCGAGCCGCAACATTGGAATGGCATGACCATGACCCAAGCGGAACAGGCTTTCGACACCTTTATCTCTCTCCTCGGTCCGGCCATGCACCAGGCGGGAAAGATGTTGATGGTCAATGTTTACGCGTCGAGCTTTCCCAACACCATGGACAATTACGAGGTGCTGGCCCAGTATGCCGATTACATCAACATCATGGACTATGCCAACCATAATCACGCCACCGGGGCTGGGGCGACGTCCCCTTTGAACTGGGCCCAGCAGCAGATTCAAGCGGCCATCAGCGGCGGGCTGGATCCATCAAAGATTATTATGGGCGTCGCTCCCTATGGGCACTACTGGCGGTATAGCAACCATTCCGGCATGAAAGGTGAGGAGGCCGTCAGCGATACCTGGGCGAAGGCTCTTCTGGCCGCCCACTCGAGCATCGTGCCGGTTTGGGATGCGAAGGCGGGATCCGAGATCTTCATGACTGACCGATATCCCACCAGCCAGAATCAATGGGCCACCAACGCTAATGCCCAAGCGCATGCGCCGGTGCCGCCATCCGGTGGCTACACCGCTAGCACCGCCGGCATAAAGTCGCGGAAGCGGGTTCAGAACCTCCAGGGGTTGCTCAACTATATTCTCTTGCGCTACGCCCATGGCCACCATCAATCGACGCCGCCCTTTTTGCGCCAAGATGGGATGTACGGGCCCAAGACGGAAGCGGCTGTTGCCCTCTTCCAACAAGATTTCGGCGTTTCCGGCGACCCGTCTGGGACCTACGGCCCCAACACCGAGGCCGCGTTAAAAAAGGTTATCGCAAAATGGGACTTAGGCCAGTATCAATATTGGATCGATACGACAAAGTCGGAACAAGAGCGGGTGCAACAGATCGCCTTGGCGGACAAAGTCGCTGGTGTGGATATGTGGCGGGTGCCCTTCGAGACGTCGGGCTATTGGAGTATGCTCAGCCAAGAAGTCCACATCACGCATCTTAGTAACTAGTCGGAGTGTTCGCGTTGGGGCGGGCTAGGGATGGGCCTATCAAGCATGATGGGATGATTGCGCCCGTATTAGATGACCTGTCAACTGCGCCGGGACCTGATCTTGACAATCCTTCCCGCTCCGTCCGATGATGTGCGAATTTTGCGGCTAGAATCGAGGATCCCGGAAGCGCGACGTAGGATACTCTTCAACGGCACCTAATACCTGTGGGTTCGTCGATGACCGCGGTCGCGGACTGGTGATCATTGGTCCGTCATTCGTCAGGGGGCCCGGATTTTCAGGGGTCTGATGCGGGGCATAAGGAAGTGGGCGGGACCGAAGGCGTATGGCCAGGGTCCCGCCCCCTTTTGCCGTTGGATGATGGCCTTCGTCTCCGGTCAGGGAAAGCACGGCCATGGTGGAGCGGGCTTTCTTTTGGGGGCGAAGAACCGAGGTGGTTGCCGGGCCGTCGGGGGTTCGCCTGTTAAAGAATGGAACAGCATTGCTCGTGATATCGAACCTGATACCCCTGGGCCTCGGCATACTGAACGGTGGAGGGAAGTGGATAGGCGATGGATTGGACGCCGACATCCACAGCAAATTTCTCCATGAAGCGCTTTCCGGGGCCGGCTGGCTTGGCACATCCGAGTGACATGGGAATGTGCGGCATTTGGATGCGGGCAGCCGCCAGCACACGCCCCACCTCCTCCGGTGGCGTTGCTGGCACCTTGGCCATGGCCGTTCCTGGCAGCGGCTGCAACACCACGATGACCAGTTGACTTGCCCCTTCCTCCGCGATCATCTGGAGCGCTTGGTATTCGCCGCGAACTTCTCCGTAGTGGAGTCCGACCACGACGTGCGGGACGGCCTGGAGTCCCTCTTCGCGAAGAATGGCGAGCGCTTGCCGATAGTCCTTGACGGTGCGGTTCAGGTGATAGACGTCGCGAATAGTGTCGTCATCCCCGATGATGTCCAATAAAATTTGGTCGACGCCGGCCGCTTTGAGGCCCCGGGCCACCTCCGGGCGGACAATTCCGGTATGCACCAGCACTGTGAGACCTGACGCTTTTAAGCGTCCAATATCCTCGATAAACCGGTCAAGGGGCACAGAACCATCGTCCAAACAGCCGCCACTAACCAAGACCCCTTGGGCTCCTTGACTGACGATTTCAGCGCTTATCTGTTGAAACCGGGTCGGGCTTTTGGCGGCCAACATTCCCTGTAAGACTTTGGTTCCGCAGTGGTCGCACCCTAACCCACAGGCCTCGCCGGTCACGCTCATAGTGAGAAAGGCCTTTCTTTGATTTTGGTAGATGCCGGTGTCATAATGCTTTTGGCTTGGGGCAGCAAAGAGGATTTCCCGGGAGAAATATTTCCGAGAACAGTCAGAAGCTTCCTCAATAAGTGCCTCTAACGGTTCTTCAGTCCAGCGCTGTGTGCTGATCGTGGTCATCGGCTCCCTCCCAATCACTCCATAACTGTTGACGAATGTCGGTAATGTCGTCCGGGGTTGGAGCAAAGGCAAAGTTGCGGATTTTTTCACTTGGACGGCCGTTTCCATAGGGTCGGTTGCAAGCCGTTTCGCCGCGCTCGTCGGGGCAACCCGACGTTTCAAAGGGACGGCCCGACTGGATAATGCGGTCGAGCACCGCGGGGTCAAGCCCAAAATCGACCACCTGGCCGTGGCGGTTGAAGCGAAAATGATGGATGTGTAAGCCCAATTCATTGATGAGATAGCGGCCTAATTGCGAACGACGGTAGTGGCCGATGGGCGGTTGGGGGTGGTCTCCTAAGAGCGTGCTCGGTTCCGGGTTGAACGAGAAGAGGTGGGTCACCACGCCTAAGTCTTGGGCCCGTTGGCAGGCCAGCAATAATTCTTCCTCGGTCTCGCCCAATCCCGCGACTAGGTGGATGCCGACTGTCCCGGGCTCAAACACATGGGTGGCCTCCTCGGTGACCCACCAGAAGTGATCCCATCGGTGGGGACCTTTCACAGGCCTCCCGCGATGTTTCTCGAAGAGTTCGGGGGTGGCGGCATCGATGGCGATGTCGACGCGGTCGGCACCGGCGTCACGGATGGCCTCCAGCTGCTCGCGGCGCTTAATTAGGGAGGCGGTAATGAGGCCGGAAATTAAGAGGTTGGTCTTTTCGTGGAACTTTTGAATGATGTCGATAGAATCTTGGAGGGATTGGCGATTGGCCAGCATGCCAACGCACAGACGCCGCATTTGATGGGGGACGGAATTCGTTTTCCAAATCAGCTCATCGACTTCGTAGATGGGCCATTTTACCCGAATGAAGGTGGTCTCGTCCCGGGGAACCCGTCGTTCGCGCGACACCCCACAATATGAGCAGTTGGCGACACAATTTTCTTTGTAGGTCATGAGGATGTTCAGGCCCCGAAGGACCGTCTCTGAGCGCGCAAACTTGCCCTTTTCCATGCCGAGGGTAATGGCGCCCGCAAGCGAGGTCATGACGTAACGCGGGCTTTCCGGGGTATCTGGGTCGATAGGGCGGGGTTCCACGACGGGGAGTTCTTCCCGAGTAGCCATTAGGACATCACTCCTTTGGATGTATGATGGGTCGTGCTTTCCGTGAGGGCGCGGGTAAAGAGCGCCATCCAGTCGGTCTCCTCGATGCCGAGATAGGTGGGGCCGGTTTCTAGGTGGGCGCGGAGGCGATCGCGCACCGCGTCCAAACGGGCAGGGGTATCTTTCATCAGGGCTTCCAGATCGTAGACGGATCGCGTCGGCGTGACGAAAAAATCACCGGTCAGAAACATCTTCTGGATGCGCCCGCGTTGGTCGTCAATTTCGAGAAGGAGTTGCAAAAGGCCGCCCGGAGCCTTGTGGCTCACCTCGACAACCCGAAAGGCCGCTTCGGGCCGCTGTCTTAGGTCAATCCAACCCGGCGCACGGTACTCATCCTGGCAGTAGTGCCATTGAGACTCTTCGGCGGCCGTCAAGTCACCCGGTTCCAACGACACCCCTAAAATCTCTTGGGTTTTTTCGCGGATGACGTCCTTGACCTGGGCCATGTCGGGAGCTTCTCCCATCAGTTCGGCCATCGTCACCACGCGGTCCTTAAAGGATTGAACCACTTTGTCAGTGAGCTTCTCGATGGGAAGCTTTAATACCTCGAGCATTGTTTGGACATCGAAGTCCACGAGCAAGGTGCCCTGATAGATGAGGGCGTCGCCCCACTGGACGCCCCCGGTGCCGGAGATTTTCCGTCCGTCCACCTCCACGTCATTGACGGGTCGAAAGCGGGCCTGGATGCCAAAGTGCTGGAGCGTTTCCACGACAATCTGACTCAATCGACGATACACGGCATCGGGCTCCGACCCAAAGACGTCGGCATCTCGACCGAGACAGAATTCCCACCCCAACTGGCGGGCGTCGAGATAGATGGTGCCGCCTCCCGTAATGCGCCGCCCGATTTCTATTCCGAGGCGTTCTGCTACGCCCCGATACACCTCACGGTCGACGTCTTGGTGATAGCCAACCAACACGGTGTGCGGTTGGAACTCCATAAACCGAAGGGTATTCGGGGTGCGTCCCTCGGAACGATGGCGGATGACCACGGCGTCGAGCGCCATTTGTCGCCATGCCGGCAGGGGGCCTGGATCCAAAAGGCGCCAGGGCTCAGCCATGATGGTCCTCGTCGAGCTGCTGCAATTGGCTTCGATAGGTTTGGGCATCGTGGAGGTCCCGGACGAAGTCGGGCGCGTCGGCGACAAATTTGATAAGCCAACCTGCTCCGTAGGGATCGCGGTTCAAAAGTTCCGGTTGTTCCTTTAAGCGATCATTGGCGGCAATGACCGTACCCGCAGCGGGCGCATAGAGCTGTCCCACCCACTTTCCGGATTCAATGGATCCGAAGGGTTGGCCGGCTACCAGGGTATCTCCGGGGCCTGGTAACGAGACGTAGAGGATTTCGCCGGCCGTGTCCTGGGTATAGTCCGTCACCCCGACGGTGTAGAGCGTGTCGCTTGTCAGGATCCACTGGTGTCGCTCGTCATAGGCTCGATCATCTAATACCTGCCAGCGGCTGGTTTGTGAAGAATGCATAAGGTTTCCCCTCCTTTTTTGATGTGAGAACCGTCACGACGGGGCTTTAGGTCGCCAAGGGTGCTTCCTGGGCTTGGCGATGCGCGCCCAAAAGGGTGTTGAGAAGCGATTTAAGCGCCTTTGGCCCGGGTTTTTCCTCCAAGCATTTTCGCGTCAGAGGTAGCGAGAGTGTGGTATGCCAGGTTTCAAGACCCCAGAGACGATGGATGGCGTCCTCGTCGGTATGAACTTCGGCGACGATGGATGCCCGTGGGTCTTTGGGACTGACCCGCGGCATGCGTAAATAGACGCCTTCACGCACTTTAATCTGATGAAACGGTAAGCGCATACCTGGCGCCCGTAGCCACTCCGGATCTTGGAGTTCCTGGCCGACCACGGCTAGTGTGGCAGACCAGCGGTCCCAGGGGGCTGGCATCACCTGGCCCGAAAACGCGTCCGCAAAGTGCCGCGTCAACCCCTCCATGACCGCCGTTGGGGTTAGCGTGTCGGATACTAACTGACGGAGTGTCATGAGGTGCTCGTCCAAGCTGGTGGCGAAAGCCTCTTTGAGACGGGGGTGCGGCGCATAGCGGGCTTGCACCATCATATCTCGGGGAAAGTCGAGCAAGAGGTTACCGACGATGACCATGCGGTCATCAATTTGGCCGCCGGCGTTCCCGGATACTTTGCGCCCATTGACCAGAATGTCCGCGGGCGGATTGAGCTCGGCACGAAGACCCAGATCGGCCAGATAGTTAACGACCGGGTTCAGGGCGAGCCGGTACCAATCCATGGGCCGACGGACATCGGGGAATCGACTGGGATTCAGAATGACCTGGAAAAAGACCTGCTGGTCATCTAAATAGACGAGGCTCCCCCCGACCCGCCGCCGTAACGCCGGAAGTTTTGAAGAGGGATCAAACTCATCCCCGTCTTGGTGACAGCCCAGTGAGACATAGGGAGACGTGGGCCAGCAGAGCACGACGGCCTCCTCCCCCAACTCGGCGATTCCGTGATATAAGGTTTGGGTCGTCAGCCAATCCACGGCACCAATCGGGTACACCGGAATCATCGCCACAACCCCCCTTATAAATTGCGTGACATCTCTTTGTATTCGCGTAAAGTTAATAAATTCCTCCTTGGTGAACAATAAATGTGGCAATTTAGCCGATGAGCCCCCGAGGATTTCCCATGTTCGGCTGAGCCAAACCAGTTACCCCCTAAAACCGACTCTTCGCGGGGAAAATGTTGCCGTTCGCGGACGATCTTCCTACAATAGCTAAAACATGTCGCAGGGGGACTCGACCGTGATTATTGGCGCAGTGCAAGGGGACCGCTCGGACGCCCTTGCGAGCTTAACGCCGGAGATGGCCGGGCGCCTCACGGCCAAGGGGCACCATGTGGTTATCGCCCGGGGCCTCGGCATCCAGGCGGGGTGGGAGGATGCGGCGTATGACGCTTCGGGGGCGCAGGTGGTCGACGACGGGGCGGTCCTCAAAACCGCGGACGTCTTGACGTTTGCCGAGCCGCCCACCGATCCCGGACGATTTAAGCAGGCTCGACCGGGCACGCTGTTAGTGGGGATGGTCCGTCCGCACACGATTCCCGAGGAGGTCTTAAAAGCCTGGTGTGGCGCCCGGCTTTCCGCTGTGAGTTTGGATGCCATTCCCCGTCTTAGCCGAGCTCAGTCCATGGATGTGCTGTCGTCACTTAGTACGGTGATGGGATATCGGGCCGTCATGGTGGCGGCAGAACGCCTCCGCAAGTTCTTTCCGCTGTTGATGACGGCCGCCGGAACCATTCCCCCGGCCCGGGTGCTGGTGTTGGGGGCGGGCGTGGCGGGGTTGCAGGCGATCGCCACCGCGCACAGGCTAGGGGCGGTCGTGGAGGCGTTCGACACCCGACCGGAAGTCAAAGAACAAGTAGAGTCCGTGGGGGGACGTTTTCTGACCGTCGACGTGCAGGCGAGCGGCACGGCGGACGGCTATGCGAACGCTTTGGATCAGGATGCGGAAACGGAAGAGGTCAAACGGTTGGCCGATCCCGTGGAACGGGCTGATGTGGTCGTGACCACGGCGCAAATTCCCGGACGGTCAGCCCCGATTCTCATCACCCAGAGTATGATTGAGCGCATGCGCCCCGGTTCGGTGATTATCGACCTGTCCGCGTTGACGGGCGGAAACACGGCATTGACCAGGCCCGATCAGGAAATCGTCCACAATGGGGTGCGCATCGTCGGTTTGACCCGCGCGTATCAGGATCTTCCCGGGGACACGAGTCGACTCTACGCGAAAAACCTCACCACCTTTCTTGAATACTTGATCGCTGAGGGGTTAGAACGGGATGACTCTCATCTCGTCAAGCTACCTGACGACGAATTAGTGAACCGGACGATCATGATGGATCGGGGCCAACCCGTGAGTCCCGTCATCCAATCCCGCTTAACCTCTATCGAAGCTGAAGGATGTGCTGCGAATGTCCCTGGTCGCTGAACTTTACATTACCGTGCTGGCCATTTTGGCCGGGTTTCAAGTCATCGCGAAAGTCCCGTCAATTCTTCATACGCCCCTCATGTCGGCCACTAATGCGATTCATGGAGTGATTCTGTTAGGGGCGCTGGTGTTGGCGTTTAGCTCGCCCACCGGTGTCGCGAGTGTGATGGCCTATGGGGCGGTGTTTTTTGCCACCATTAACTTGGTCGGGGGATTTGCTGTGACCGACAGGATTTTAGGGATGTTTCGCAGTAATGGGGGTGCCAGCGAGTGACCATCGCCGTTCAATTGGGCTATATGGCGGCCGCCACGCTCTTGGTGCTGGGGCTACGTTTCATGGGGTCACCGGCCAGCGCCTTAAAAGGCAATCGGTGGCTGGCCATGGGAATGGCGCTGGCGCTCCTCACGACGCTGGTGAGTCTTCGGCACTTTTCCCATTTAGTCGGGGTTCTTGTCGCTGTGGCCGCGGGTGTGCTGGGGGGAACCGCGGGCGCTCGTCGGGTGAAAATGACGGCTATGCCGCAGATGGTGGCCATGTTTAATGGTCTGGGCGGTGGGGCGGCGGCCCTGGTGGCCGCGGGTGGCTGGCACGGAAGCCACGGGGCATCCCTTTGGCTGGCGCTGGTGACGGTGCTTTTGGGATCCGTAAGCTTTGGTGGTAGCGTGATCGCGTTTTTGAAGCTTCAAGAGTGGTTGCCGAGTCTTAAAGGACTTCGGGTGTGGCGCATGGCCGGGATTCTGGCGATGCTAGTCGCGATATCGTTCGGCATCGCGGGGGCCGTGAATCCCACCGGTCTAGCGCCTATAAGCCTCACGCTCTTGGCGGCTGCGCTTGCCGGGGCTATGCTGACACTACCGATCGGTGGGGCCGACATGCCGGTGGTGATCTCGCTCTTAAACGCGCTCACGGGACTTTCGGCGGCGGCGACGGGCTTCGTCTTGCATCTGCCGATTCTCATCATCGCCGGGACCTTGGTGGGGGCTTCGGGAACCATATTAACCCAGGAAATGAGCCGAGCGATGCACCGGTCCCTCTTGGGCGTGCTCTGGGGGACGTTGAAGGGGAGTTCGGGCGCGGCCGAGCAGGAGGGGAGTATCCAGGAGGCATCAGCGCAAGATATTGCCTGGCTTCTTCGCTATGCACGCAGTGTAGCCATTGTGCCGGGCTACGGGTTGGCCGTCTCCCGCGCCCAGATGGAAGTGAAACAGGTCACCGACCTCCTCACGCGGTTTGGGGTGCAGGTGGTGTTCGGCATTCATCCGGTGGCCGGCCGCATGCCCGGTCACATGAATGTCTTATTGGCGGAAGCCAATATCGACTATGAAGCCCTTTGGGAAATGGATCGTATTAACCCTCGTTTTCGGGATATGGACGTCGTGCTGGTGATTGGTGCCAACGACGTCACCAATCCTGCGGCGCGCACGGCCCAGGGAAGCCCTCTCTATGGTATGCCGATTTTGAATGTGGATGACGCGAAAGCGGTGGTGGTGCTGAAACGATCGCTCGGGCGAGGATTCGCGGGCGTCGACAATCCCCTCTACTATGATGAAAAGACGCGGATGCTATTCGGTGATGCCAAGGCGACGTTAACGCAGTTGGCGCGAGAACTGGAGACCACCGCCTAACTGGGGGTCTCTTAAGAAAGCAGATCGCCCCAGTTTTCAGCCATGAGCGCCCGGATTAGCGATTCCGCGAGCGGGTGGGAAAATTCATGGTGATGGATGATGGTGAAATGGCGCCAGAGCTGAAGCCCCTCGACCTCTAGCATATGAAACAAGTGGCGTTCGTGCGGCAAAATGGTGTACGGCGAGAGGATACTCGCGTCGTGTTGCTGGATAATCATGGCTTTGATGGCCTGGGTGGTGCCGAGGACAAAGTGGATATTGAGATCATTGACGCTAATGCCTAGCTGTCCCAGCGCCGACTCCATTACCATGCGCGTCCCCGATCCGGGTTCGCGGATGACGAGGGAGAGTTTGCGCAGTTGCTGAAGGCTAATCCGATTCTGATGCGCCAAGGGGTGATCGTGACTCACCACCAGATTGAGGCGGTCGGCGAGAAACGGGCGGATGGCGAGCGCGCTATGCTGGATGGGCGCTTCGATGAGGCCTAAATCGACATCCTTCTCCAGCACACGGTCCTTAATATCATGGGAATTGGCCATATAGAGAGTAAATTGGGGGCGCCTGGAATTCTGCCCCAACCGCGCCAGAACCCGTGGCAGGATGAACTCAGCGATGGTGAGACTCGCGCCTACGGTGAGACGTTCCGGCATATCCGCTAAATGTTGTGCCACCGTGCGCTTAGAGGTCTCCCAGGTATGGAGCAACTGGGTGACATAGCGGTACACAATTTCTCCCGCATCGTTCAGCCGGACTCCCTGCGAGGTGCGGATGAGGAGCGGCGTGCCATACGCGGATTCCAACTGGTGAATCTGTTGGCTGACCGCTGACTGGGATAGATTGAGCGATCGAGCGGCCTGGGACAGGCTCTGGTGTTCACCCACCGCTTTAAATGTGCGCCACACTTGCTCGTTCATGTGTGACACCCCGGGTGGGTATAAGTAAACCTGTCGAGCCATATCGGAATTTTGATACGCATCACGGCCACCCTTCCTTTACGGTAACTATAAGCGAATCCCGATGAGGAAGGGAAGAACGACATGGCATTAAAGCAACCGAAGGTTTTGGAAGAGGGGGCCGGGAACGTCCGGCGCCTGCATACCACCTGCTACATGTGTGCCTGCCGTTGTGGCATTGAAGTGACCCTAGAAGGTGACCGGGTGCGCTTTTTGTCTGGCATCCCGGAAAATCCGGTGAACAAGGGGGTGTGGTGCGCCAAGGGTGGGGCCGGCATTATGACCGAGTACAGTCCGGCGCGCCTGAAGACGCCGCTGATGCGTGAGCCCGGGGCTCCCCGAGGTGAAGGCCGGTTGGTGCCCGTCGACTGGGAGACGGCGTTAAGTCAAGTGACAGCTTGGCTAAAAGACATTCGTGCCACGGATCCGCGAAAGCTCGCCTATTTCACGGGTCGCGATCAGATGCAGGCGTTTAATGGATATTGGGCCCGACAATTTGGCACGCCCAATTGGGCCGCTCATGGGGGTTTTTGTTCGGTCAATATGGCGGCGGGGGGCATGTATTCCGTCGGGGGCAGTTTTTGGGAGTTTGGTTGGCCAGACCTGGAGCATGCCCGCTGGTTCATGATGTTTGGGGTCGCGGAAGACCATCCCTCCAACCCCTTAAAGCTGGCCATTTCGGCGTTAAAGGAACGGGGCGGCCGCTTCATCGTGGTCAATCCGGTACGGAGCGGCTATGGGGCCTTAGCCGATGAATGGGTGCCCATCCGCCCCGGAACTGACGGCGCCTTTATTTTAGCCTTGATGCACGTGCTGTATCGGGAAAATCTTTACGATAAAGGGTTCCTCTCTTCCTGGACCAATGCGCCGGGATTGGTGATCCGAGCCCCAGGGACTCCTCGGGACGGACTTTTTTTCCGCACCGAAGACGGGGACCTCTGGGTCGGGTTGGAATCGGGGGAATTAGTCCCCTATCGAAAAGCCCAAGGGCAGGGCGTCTTAACGGGACAATTTCACCGCGATGGCCAGACCCTAGAGCCCGCCTTCCAAGCGCTCGTTCGGGAAATCGAACGGGCCACCCCGGCCTGGGCGGAAGAGGTGACCGGGATTCCCAAGAAGACCATCGTTCGCCTGGCGTTGGAAATGGGCCGGGTCTCTCAAGAAGAACCCCTGGTGCTTCCCATTCCCTGGGACGACATTTACGGAAACCATCATGCGGTAACCATCGGACGACCGGTGGCTTTTCATGCCATGCGGGGCTTGGCCGCCCACACCAATGGGTTTCAAACCATTCGCGGCCTGTTCGATTTGATGATGATGCTCGGGACGGTGGATGCCCCCGGTGGGTTTCTTTATAAGAGTCCCTATCCGAAGCCGGTACCGCCCCCGGTAAAGCCTGCACCCAATCCCGGGGACTACGGGCCGAATCGGGCGGCCAAAGCACCCTTGCTGGGATATCCCACCAGCCCCGACGACCTTTTGGTTGATGGGGATGAGCCGATTCGCATCGATGAAGCCTATTCGTGGAAATACCCGCTAGCGGCCCACGGTACGATTCAAAATGTGGTGGCCAATGCCCATGACAAGACGCCCTACGCTATTGACACCCTCATGATTTACATGGCCAACATCGCCTGGAATTCGACCTGGAACACGCTCACCACCCGAGAGATGTTGACAGCACGAGACGAGGTGACGGGCGAGTATAAAATCCCGCACGTGGTGGTTTTTGACGCCTTTGACTCGGAGACGGTGGCCTATGCCGACGTAGTCTTTCCCGATACCACCTACTTGGAGCGATGGGATGCCACGTCGCTTCAGGACCGTCCGATTTCGGAACCCTCGGGTCCTGCCGACTCGATTCGCCAGCCCGTGGTCCCGGTATTGGGCGATGTCCGGCCCACGGCCGATGTGCTCATTGAGTTGGCTAATCGCTTGGAGCTGCCCGGTTTCGTGGACCAGGGCGTCCCGCGCTACAAGACCTATGCCGACTTTATTCAAGGATGGGAGACCGAACCGGGCTCGGGCGTCGGGCTTCTCATGGGGTTTCGCGGGAAGAGGGGGGACCAGGTACTGGTGGGTGAGCCCAATCCCCACCAATTGGAAGCCTACGCGGCCCATAAGGCGTTTTTCGAGTGGCGGTTACCCGATTCGCATCGCTATTACCGCATGGCTAATCAGGGATATCTCGATTGGGCCCACCAGGTGAAGTTTGTCGGATCACCGGATCCGATTACCCTCCATCTTTATTCCGAGCCGCTGCAGACCTTTCGGTTGGCGGGTCTGGGGTTTTGGCCGGGCAAGAAACCCCAGGACCCGGCCTTGAAAGAGCGGTTGAAGACCTACTTTTCTCCCGTGCCCATTTGGTACGCGCCACTGGAGGACCGGCCCGACGAACAAGCGCAATATCCCTTACGCATCATCACCCAGCGGCCCATGACCCACTACCATTCCTGGGGGTCCCACAATGCCTGGCTTCGTCAGTTATTGAATGAGAACCCCCTTTTCATGAACCCGAAAAAAGCGGCGGCCTTGGGGCTTCAGGAGGGAGAGTGGGTATGGATTGAGTCCCGCATCGGCCGCATGACGGGGAAACTGCGATTGTCCGATGCCGTGGAGCCGGATACGGTCTGGACCTGGAATGCGATTGCCAAGGGCCCAGGATCCTGGGCTTTGGATCCACAAAGTCCGGAGGTGCAGCGCGCCATTTTAATCAACCATATCATTCCCGATCGCATAGCCGGTGGGGATCAGGGATTTTTCAACAACGACCCCGTGACCGGTCAGGCGGGGTGGTACGATGCGCGGGTCAAGGTGTATCCCTCGGAGATTCATGAGGTGTGGCCGCGCGTGGACGGCCGTAAGCCCGCCTCACCACCGCCCGACATTGGGTACTTCGCCTATCAAAGTGCCGGGCCCGAAAGGAGATCATAACGTGCAGCTTACGATTATTACCGACTTGAACAAATGCGTCGGCTGTAAGAGTTGTCAGGTATCGTGCAAGGAGCATAATACGTCGGGGGCTTTTGGCCCGGTGCCAGATGAGCATCCCTATCAAGACCCGGATGGCATGTGGTGGAATCGCATTGTCACCATGGAATCCGGCGAGTATCCCAACACCCAGGTGATGTATCTCCCGAAAGCCTGCATGCATTGCTATGATGCCCCGTGTGTGCCCGTGTGTCCCACCGGCGCCTCCTACAAGCGCGCAGATAATGGGGTGGTGCTTGTCGATTACGAGAGTTGCATTGGGTGTCAATTGTGTATGTGGGCGTGTCCCTACGGGGTGCGCGAGTTTGACGAAGAGGAAGGCGTGGTCAAGAAATGCACCCTCTGTATCGACCGTATTGAGGATGAGACATTGCCCGAGGTAGAGCGCCAGCCCGCCTGCGTGCAGAGTTGTCCCACCCACGCGCGCACGTTCGGGGATTTGGACGATCCGACCTCGGAGGTGTCGAAGTTAGTGGCCGAGCGGCAAGGATTTGGGCTTTTGCCGGAACTGGGTGCGAGACCGGCCGTCCACTATCTGCCCCGGCGCCCAGCCCCGTCACCCGTGAGTCGGGATGAGATTTCGGCTCTTCTCGAGGAGAAATACTGATGAAACCCTCGATCCAACTTTTGGCGCTCACCATCGGTCAGGGTCTCGCCGTCGGGCTTACCGTCGCCCTCGCCTATCTCGCTTCCCGAGGCGTGCTCACGCCTCCTTTAGTGTGGACGTTTTTGGGAGCCAGCCTCTTCACGGCAGCCGTGGGTGGGGTGGCCTCCTTTTTCCACATGCACCACTTCAGTGCCGCCCGCTATATTCTCCGCCGGTTGAAAACCTCGTGGCTCAGCCGCGAGGCGCTCACCACGGGACTCTTTGGCGGGCTTTTGTTTCTCTTGGCGCTCTGGACACTCCTTGCTACACCGTCCTTGAACGGCGAGGGCTATGGGATTTTCGTGTGGGGGGTGGCGTTTTTCGGCCTGCTGGCGCTCTTTGTGACGGCGATGCTCTACGCGACTATCCCCGCCATGCTAAGTTGGCATTCGCCCACCACCGTGTTGAATTTTCTTGTCTTGGGGCTCTATGGCGGAGCGAGCTGGGCGATCGTGTTGGAGGCCTTGAGCCACCGTCCAGCGGCCGCGCTCGGAACGATTCAACTCGCGTTGCTGGTCTTGGTTTTTATCATCAAAGGGTTGCAGTGGCATATCTTTCGGTTGGCACGACAGCGCATTGACCCGGCTACCGGCTTTGGGCTTCCCTTTGCCCCCTATCGCCTCCAAGACACGGGGACCACGAAACCGCCATATCGGACCCAAACCCAAACCCAACCGGGCCTGGATCCCGCATCACGGGTCTCCAAACAAGTGGCCACCATCCTGTTTTTAGGGGTGGTGCCGGTTATTGCCACGGTGTTCGGAATGCATGCCCAAGGGGGCGGATTTTCTTTGGTCGGGGCGGCGTCCGTGACCGTGGGACTGGGACTGGAGCGTTGGCTCTTTTTCCGAGATGCCACCCATAGCTCCCAGGTGTTCTTCAACGATGCGCCGGACGTTCCTTCGAGGGTAGCGGAGGCCGTGAACACCAAAAGAACCTGGGCCTCGGGCCGGTCGCTTGGAAAATAGCATGGACGTGTATGCGACCGACATTAGCGGCCCGGAAGCTCAGAGTCTTCTTCTTTTAAAGTCCGAGCTTTCGGTGGAGATTCGGGTGGGGCGCCGGGTTAGGCGACCGCTCTTCGGACGTGGGGAAGGTGCACCTTGGGTCGCGGGGGCCGATGTCACGGGACCGCGGGCGGGGACCATCTTATATGCCCCGATTGACGAAACCATCAAACAGGTGGCCGCTCAAAACCCTAAAACGCCCATCTTTTGGGCAGAATCCTTTGACCCCGCTCTCCGCCAAGACCTTCCCGCCGGGGCGGTGGCGTTGCCGCGGTTGGTTCCGGAGATGTTTTTTCCGCCCGGTCCCGGAGCGGACACATTTGGCGTCACGCGGCGCCTCCATTTAGAAGGAAGGCCGCGTGTCGTCTATGTGGGGCAGTATGATGAGGGCGCATCCCTAACAGCGCTTTTCGAGTTGACCCGACGACTTTTCACCACGGGGGGAGAAGTGGTGCTGTGGGAGGGGCTCGCCCGCCGCGATGCCCTGGCCCCGGTGGTCAAGACCCTCCGGCTTTCAGAAACGGTGGTTTTTGCCCCGCCGTTGAATCTCGAAGAGGCGGCCGGACTTTTCTTAGGCGCTGATGTGATTTGGGTGGGTGAGGCGAATCCCCGCCAAGACTTGGCCTTGACCTGGGCAATGGCCTCTGGGGCTCCCATTGTGGCCCGCTATTCGAAGCCCTCAGAAGCTGTCTTAGGTCCGGCGGCACTGTGGGTCTATGACGACGACTTGGATGTCATGGAAGAGGCGCTGTTGACGGCGCTTCAAAATTCGATCATTCGTGAGGAACTCCAGCAACGGCAAGGGGAATTAGCGCATCCCTGGCGCTTTGGCGAGGCGGCCCCCGCATGGATTGCGGCCATTAGCGGGTCGGATGAATTCGGGTAGAAACGGTGAATCTCTGCGGGGAGTCGATCGGCAAGGGTGGGAGCGACGATGGTGAGGTAGGGAATTCCTGTTCAACGAGAGCGGTGTCCGCTACCTTTTTTAAGGGATGGGCGTCGTGGGTTCTCGTCCCGCATGGCGTCGGCTAGGGTGAGGGGCGCACCAGCCACGGTGTCTGATGCGAACGCCAAAGTTCGCACACTATTCCCGCTGGACAAACAAGTGTAATATATGAATCAAAAAAAGTCCAAGTGAACCTTGTGTCTTTGTGTCTTTCAAAGGGGATAGTTGTGATGAATCTTGAATCGCCGTCGAGGGATGTGATGCGCCGCGCCCGCCGGAACACGCTCGCCGATCTCCTCGCCCGCAGCGCCCAGCGGTATCCTGATAAACGGGCGCTTTTGTTTCAGAGTGAAGACTTAACGTACGCGCAGTTCGATCGGCGCGTGACCCAAACCTGTCACATGCTGATCGAGGCGGGGATTTCGGCAAAGTCGCGACTGGCCATCCTTTCTAAAAACAGTTTAGACTTTGCGGTGGTCGCGTACGCGTCAGCGCGAATCGGCGCCACCCTTGTACCCATTAACTACATGCTTACTGTTAACGATGTATCCTACATTGTGCATCACAGCGACGCCGACGCCCTTTTCGCACCAAGAGACCTTGCGCCGGTGCTAGAGGCGGCGTTTGTGAACGACGGACGGAGATTGGCGCCCCGATATATTCTTCAATCGGCGGAGGGCGCGACCATCGGAGAATCCACGTGGCGAAGCTTTCGCGATGCGCTTTCATACCCTGACGCACCAATTCAAAGCACGGGTGATGGTGCGGATGTCGCTCAGATTCTCTATACCAGTGGGACGGAATCGAAGCCCAAAGGTGTGATGCTGACGCATGACAGCATCATATCGCAGTACGTCAGTTGTATTGTTGACGGGGGTATGGAATCCTCGGATATCACCATTCACGCGTTGCCACTCTATCACAGTGCTCAACTTAATTGCTTTCTTGGCCCGAGTGTCTACCTGGGCGGCAGTGGCATTATCCTCGAGCAAGCGTCGCCGGCGGCGATCCTGCAAACTATCGAAGAACATCGCGCAACAGAGCTTTTCTGCCCGCCGACGGTGTGGATTGCTTTGCTGCGGCATCCCGATTTTGAACAACGTGACTTGTCGTCGCTGCGTAAGGGCTATTACGGTGCGGCCATCATGCCAAGGGAAGTCTTAAAAGAATTAATGAGTCGACTGCCCGACGTGCAATTCTGGAACTTCTACGGGCAAACGGAGGTGGCGCCCCTGGCGACCGTCTTGAAACCGGAAGACCAACTGCGAAAACTTGGGTCAGCCGGGCGCCCGGCCCTCAATGTTGAAACGCGACTTGTTGATGATCAGGGACGTGAGGTTCCCGTGGGAGCAGTCGGAGAAATTGTGCACCGAACCCCGCATGCGATGATCGGATACCTGAACGATCCCGCACGAACCGATGCGGCGTTTTATCAAGGGTGGTTTCATAGCGGGGACCTTGGAGTTCGGGATGAGGAAGGATATATCACCGTCATTGATCGGAAAAAGGATATGATTAAATCCGGCGGCATCAACATTGCCAGTCGGGAAGTCGAAGAAGCGATTTACCAATTTCCCGGGATTTCCGAGGTCGCGGTTATCGGTGTGCCTGATGACTACTGGATTGAGGCTGTGACCGCGATTGTCGTCCCCAAACCAGGCGTCACCCTCCTAAAGGACGAGCTGGAAGAGTATTGCCGCCAGGTTCTCGCAAAGTTTAAGGTGCCCAAGCATTTTGTTGTGACGGATGGTTTGCCAAGAAACCCCAGTGGCAAAATTCTCAAGCGCGATCTACGAGAATTGTATCAGAACTTGGGAAACGAAATGTAACAAGAATAGGGGGCAAGGGCAACAAACGGGATGCCAAGGAAACGTCTTAAACGCTCCGCACGGCGCGGCGAATCGGAAAGGTTAGGGCCATCGTGTTGACAACACGTGTCGCTTTCGGACGATCCCGGCCGTCCCACGGAATACTCCGCATCGCGCGTCTCTCGATTAGGCCGGGTTCAGGTGATGTTGCGTTATCTTGACTATATTGCTGGCGTAATTGATATTTGAGGATTTTTCCTGACGGGTTACGGGGAATCGTGGCCAGGATGAGTTTTCGTGGTATTTGTCCGCATTATCCGTGTGTCCGCAGCGTTGACAGACAAATTCAGATTGACTGTTCCGATTGTCCGGGGATGTGAAGGTGCAGACCGCACATTCCTGCGAAATGTATTGGGGCCGGACCTGATGTCCATATTCGCGTCTGCATGCGCTGTGGTGCGGCGCGATGCGCTCGGCCAAGGAGTAACTGCAGTCATACCAAGTGCAGGGAAGTCGCGATCCGGGGACGGTAAAGCGGGATACTTGAGATGTGATATGATGTCAATACTTCTCCGGAGGTGGCGTTGGCCGTGCGGGGACCGTTCGAGACAAAGAAAGACTATATTTTCCATAAACTCAAACAGCAAATATTAGATGGCGAATACGAACCGGGCGATCGCCTGAAGATCCGGCCCCTCGCGCAGGAATTTGGGACTAGCGAGATTCCGGTCCGAGAAGCGATTAATCAGTTGGCGTCAACTGGCCTGGTGACCATGACACCGCACGTGGGGGCGGTGGCTACGCCGATCTCCGCCCAAGATTTGCGTGAGATTTTTCAAATTCGTACCGTATTGGAAGGGTTAGCCACGGAGCTCGCCGTGCCGAACCTCCCCCCGGATGGTATCGCGGAGATTCGTCGTATTCAAACAGAGTTGGAGGCAGCGGTCGATGGCGGCTGCGAACCTGATCGCTTGAACCGGCTCAACCGCGCGTTCCACATGACGATTTATCGTCATAGTCAGAACCGCCGCCTATCGACCCTTATTGAGGAGTTGTGGAACCACGCAGGCCGCTATCCCGCACCGCTAAAGGGTTCCGATGACGACTCGACCCGCCTATCGATCCGAGAACATCAACAGATACTCGAAGCCTTGGAAGCTCACGATGTTCGCCGTGCTACCGAATTGACCGCACACCACAAAAGCCGTTCGATGCGTCGAGTCATCGCCATCGTCGAGGGGCGAGAACGCTTAACTCGCTCGGGATGAAAAGCGCCAAAGGTGTTTATGGAAACCAGACCAGGGATTCATGGACGGATGCCGCCGGACGTTGCGCGGTCTGGCAGTGGCGGCCATGATGGGCATTTGATGCCAAAACCCGCACTGCCCGTTGTTGGCTAGAGCGTGACGGTCTCGGTAGCGCCGGCGTTAAATCGGCTCATATCGATGCCCTCGCCTTATCTTACGAGGTGAGGCGGGGATTGGGGATCACTTCCCTGAGTTCCTGACTTATTGCGTGTTATTCCGAGGTGTGACCCCAACGCTCTTACCGGTCTGTCCAGGGGTGGCCTTGGACCGTTCCGGCCCTCGTGTCCGAAAAGTCCGTATTGATGCGCGGATTCTCCCTTCGGAAACAAATTTTTTAAGGCCGCGTGTCGCGATAAGACTCTCGGCGTTGTGGCCGCCAAGTTAGTGTGTCGCGGTATTGGTAGCCAAGGTGCTGCTATGGTCCGGGGATGTCAAGGCCAGATTGCCCCATGACGGCGAACATTATCTTGGGGCGGGATCGTGCTCTTCTATTGGCTTTGTCGGCGGAATTTATGCCGTGTGAAGGCAGCGCCCCGCATGGACACCGTCATGCGAGGAAGACAGCTCTCGCTCAGCTGGCCTTCGGCGGAAGTCGTAGTGGACTGCACACGCTTACGGGCGTTGGGGTCCCGCGGGATGCATTTCGCGAAGCCCTCGGTCTCTCGGAGGAAGCACTAGTGAGTGTCGGTAAATTTCCGTGTGTCAGAATGTTGTTATTAAATCATATATGTTGTAATATTGAATAAACTATAGATAGTCAATCAAGGGAATTAAGATCACTTGTTCACCTACATTGAAGGAGTTTTTGTCGGTGTCAAAAACTGACGATGTGTATCAGGTGCTGCGGCAACGGATTTTATCCGGGGAACTGGTCGCCGGGTTTCGTCTCGTCATCGATGCCTTGGCCCGGGAACTCGGAGTCAGCCCGATGCCGGTGCGAGAAGCCATTCGACGGCTGGAAGCCCAAGGGCTGGTCGATTTTCAACCGAATGTAGGAGCCCAAGTGAGCTGCATCGATGAAGAGACTTACGAAGAAGTGCTGTCGGTAAGAGCGCGCATGGAGGGCTGGGCGACAGCATTGGCCGCGCCGTACTTGACGGCCGAAGACCTTGAAACGCTCAGGACAGTCACACGGCAAATGGACGAAGCCCTTGGGCAGGCGGACTTGCTAGCATACGGCGAACTAAACCGCCAATTTCACGCGGCT
Organism: Sulfobacillus sp.; assembly: GCA_027343765.1. GTDB lineage: Bacteria > Bacillota > Sulfobacillia > Sulfobacillales > Sulfobacillaceae > Sulfobacillus_B. Next base: position 36,238 of record DAHWKG010000167.1, on the reverse strand, counting down.
ATTCTGCGCCGATGCCCCAATCGGTACTTAGTGGAACAAATTCATGCGTGTTCGATCCGGTTAGATCGGGTGCGATCCAACATATTTACGCTGGTTCCCGAGCGGGCCCGGGATTCACTGCAGGATCATTATCACATTTTGCAGTCTTTAGCCGAACACGCACCCGACCAGGTAGTGGAACGGTTTGTGGAGGAACATGAGCTAAAGACGCTTGAATCGTATCGTCGGCGCTGGCATAAGAGCGTTAAAGCCGACAAACGAGCTATGTTGAGGAAAAGGGAGGGGACTCCGTGACATCGATTCAACGGCGTATGCGCGGATCTATCACCCCGGTTGTAACGCCATTCACGGACGACAACCAGGTGGATCACGAGACTCTTAAAAGGCTGATTAACTGGCAACTAGGCGAAGGTAGCCATGGCATCTCGGTCACGGGGACGACCGGCGAACCCGGCGCGTTGACCTTGGACGAACGGGAAGCGATTTTTCGAACGACGGTAGAAGCGGTCGATGGCCGCGTTCCTGTTCTTTTAGGGAGTGGAAGTACCAATCTGGAGGAGACGCTGCGGTTAACGCACACTGCCGAACGGGCTGGAGCCGATGCCGTGCTGGTCATTGTCCCCTATTATAATCGCCCGTCGCAAGAAGGGTTAAGTCAATATTTCGTGACGGTCGCGCGATCGACCGCATTACCCCTCATTATCTACAACATTCCCGGCCGCACCGCGACCAATATTGAACCCGAGACAGTTAAACGGATATGCCTGGCGGCGGAGAACGTGATAGGCATCAAGGAATCCAACCGCGACTTTGAACAGGTGACGAAGGTGTTGCACCTGATGGGTCCGGACTTTCTGGTCTATTCCGGGATTGAAACCCTGTGCTATCCGATGCTGGCCTTGGGAGGTGCCGGCCATATTAGCGCCACGGCGAACATCCTTCCGCGGCCTGTTGCCGATCTTTACAATCTGGTTGCCCAGGGGGAATGGAAAAAAGCGCGGGAGCTGCACTACTACCTGTACCCGTTGAACGATGCCCTCTTTTGGGAAACGAATCCGGGTCCGCTTAAGGCCGCGCTCGGGATGATGGGAAAGATTCGCCCGCACTTGAGGTTGCCGCTGGTAGCCATTTCTCCGGAGCATTATCGAGGCTTGGAAGCGATTCTCCGTCAATATGGGCTTCTGCCCAACGAGGGAGGGCGGGACTGATGCGTCTAGCACGCGTTGTTGTGGATGGACGCATCCAGCCCGCTAGGGTTATCGATACGGGCTTGACTACGGCTGACGGGCGCTCGTATGCCAGTGACCAAGTCCAGTGGATCGCGCCGATAGAGCCACGCAACATTATCGGTCTTGCGCTCAACTATCGAAACCATGCGGCCGAATTAGGATTGGAACAACCCCCGGCACCCGCCTTGTTCTTGAAGCCGACCTCGGCGGTGGTGGGGCATCAGGCCCCGATTCGTTATCCCAGGGGCGCGACCCACTGTCACTATGAAACCGAAGTGGCTGTGGTCATGGGGCGCGCGTGTCGGCGCGTGTCGGCGGACCGGGCCTTGGACTATGTGATGGGCTATACCATTGCCAATGACTTCACTTGTCGGGACTTTATCCAAAATATCTTCCGTCCGCCTGTCCGAGCCAAGGGATTTGACACCTTTTGCCCGCTCGGACCGGTGTTGGTTACGCCGGATGAAGTGGGCGATCCCGGGTGTTTGGCGATCACCACCAAGGTCAACGGGCAGGTGCGGCAGCAGGGAAACACCAATCAACTCATCCACGCCATTCCCGACATTATCGCCTACCTCTCAGAGTTTATGACCTTAGCGCCCGGCGATGTGCTCTTAACGGGGACGCCGGAAGGCATATCCCCAGTTGTGCCGGGGGATGTCGTGGAATGTGCTGTAGAAAATCTGGGTGTGTTAATCAATCCCGTTGTTAAGGAGGAGTTCGAGTGATCTCCCGGGAGGTAATTACCCAGCAGGTGCCCGACCGTGTGCGACACTTCATCAACGGTCGGTTTATTGATGACGGCCCCACGTGGGTTGATGATCTGGACCCCGCCACCGACGACCCCTTAACTCAGGTTGCATGCGGGGATGCTGCTATCGTCGATCGCGCCGTAAAAGCCGCGCGGGATGGGTTCGGGGCCTGGCGAGCGATGCCGGGGCGAGACCGGGCCCGCTATCTGGAACGGATTGCCGACGGCCTGATGGAAAACCGAGACGTTCTGGCATCATTAGAGACTCTCGACACGGGTATTCCTCTTCGACAAACGGTCGGGCAAATCGAGCGAGCCGCGGAAAATTTTCGATTCTTTGCCGCCATGGCGACCCGCATGACCGGCGCGACCTTTCCTCACTCGCCTCATTTTCACAATTATGCTATCCGGCAGCCGATCGGCGTGGCCGGGCTTATCACTCCCTGGAATACCCCGCTCATGTTAGCCACTTGGAAGCTGGCCCCGTGTTTAGCATCCGGCAACACCGCGATTCTTAAGCCGGCGGAGTGGGCGCCCCTGACAGCCGAATGGCTTGCCCGCATCGTTCAGGACGCGGATATGCCACCCGGGGTGTTCAATGTCGTGCATGGGTTGGGCGAACCGGCTGGCGCTGCCCTAGTGGGGCACCCGGGCGTGCCGCTGATCTCCTTTACCGGAGAAACGACCACGGGGCAAGAAATTATGCGCCACGGGGCTCGGCATTTGAAGCGGTTCTCGATGGAGTTGGGCGGTAAGTCGCCTGTCATCGTGTTTGACGACGCCGATTGGGATCGGGCTCTGGACGCCACTATCTTCGGCATGTTCACGTTGAACGGAGAGCGTTGCACGGCGGGGTCCCGGGTGTTGGTGCAAGACCGTATTGCCGACCGTTTTGAAGAAGCGCTCATTAGGCGGATACGGCGAATCGTCGTAGGAGACCCATTTGAGGTGCAAACGGAACTCGGCCCGTTAATTCATCCGGACCACTGGCAACGGGTTAAAAGCTACCTTGACCTAGCGGACCGTGAGGGATTCCACGTCGCGGTTGGCGGTAGTAGGCCTGACGGGTTTTCCCGTGGAAACTATTTGCAAGCCACGCTATTGACTGGAGTTACTCCGGAGATGCGGGTCCACCGAGAAGAAATTTTTGGGCCAGTCCTGACGCTTTTGCGATTTGACACCGAAGAGGACGCGCTACGTATGGCCAACGGCGTATGTTATGGCTTGGCGGCGTATATCTGGACGCAGGATTTAGCGAGGGCCACGCGGATGGCGGAGGCTGTGGAATCCGGCATGGTTTGGTTGAACTCGCAAAATGTTCGGGATTTGCGGACGCCCTTTGGCGGGTCCAAGTGGAGTGGCATCGGGCGCGAGGGAGGCGACTATAGCTTTGATTTTTATACCGAATGGAAAACTGTTCACCTGGCCTTGGGTACGCACAAAATTCCGCGGGTTGGCGTGTAATTCTGTTTTCCATAACACCAAGTAAGGGGGAGTCGTGATGGGAATTCGTACTGGGCGGAAATATCTCACCGATTTGGACCGCATGTCCCGAGACCTATGGATTGATGGGGAACCCGTCCAAGGGAAAATCACCGAACATCCGGCATTTCGCCGAATTGCGGTCCGTGGCGCATCTTTATGACATGCAGCATGATCCGCATATAACCACGGAGATGACTTATCCGTCGCCCTCCACTGGCGAGCCGGTGGGCCTTTCGTTCTTACAGCCGCATACCCAAGAGGACCTGGTTCGGCGGCGTGTGATGATGCAGCACTGGGCGCGTTATGCTCATGGGATGATGGGACGGGCTCCCGATTACCTTAACAGTGAATTAATGGCGATTGCCGCTGCGGCCCCATTTTTTGGCGCGGAAGACGTGCGCTACGGCGACAATATTCGACGGTATTACGAATACGTGCGCGAACACGATTTGTGCCTGACGCATACGTTGATTCTCCCCCAGGCGAATCGCGCGGTATCTGCCGCCCGCCAGGCCGATCCGTATCTTGCTGCCCGCGTGGTGGAAAAGACATCGGAGGGGATTATTATTCGCGGGGCGCGCATGCTAGCGACCCTCCCATTGGCTGATGAAATTCTCGTGTTTCCCTCAACCGTTGTACGCAACACGGAAGATGATCGACCCTATGCGTTCGCTTTTGCCTTGCCACTATCGACTCCGGGACTACGTCTCATTTGTCGTGAGACGTTCGACTACGGACGCTCGCACTTTGACCATCCCTTGGGGTCGCGGTTTGAAGAAATGGATGCCGTGGTGGTATTTCACGACGTTTTGGTGCCGTGGGATCGGGTCTTCCTGCTTGAGGACGCGGATCGATGCAATCGGCTTTACGCGGAGACGGACGCGACGGTCCACATGACGCATCAAGTGGTGGTGAAAAACATCGCGAAAGCCGAGTTTATTCTCGGTGTGACCAGTCTCATTGTTGACACCATTGGCATTGAACAGTTTCAGCATGTACAGGAGAAAGTCGCGGAAGTCATTATCGCGCTGGAAACCATGAAAGCGTTTTTGGCGGCCAGCGAAGCGAACGCCAAGCTGAATCAATGGGGCATCATGACCCCGGACTGGACGCCTTTAAACATTGCTCGGAACACGTTTCCCAAGGTCTATCCCAGGCTTACGGAAATTGTGCAGCAACTGGCTGCAGGGGGGCTCATGGCCATTCCCACAGAAAAAGACTTTCAAAACTCGGATTTGAGACCCGATATCGATCGATTCTTTCAAGCCCGGAATACGACCGCTTTCGATCGCACGCGGCTCTTTCGACTGGCGTGGGATGCGAGCGTGTCAACTTTTGGCAACCGACAAGTGCTATATGAACGCTTCTTTTTTGGGGATCCGGTCAGAATGGCTGGGGCATTGTACATGAGTTACGACAAGGAGCCTGCAAAGCGTCTGATCCGGGAGTTTTTGAGCGAGACGCCGGATCCCTTGAACGAGGAGGGGTAAGATGGGGAAGAAAGAGTTCAACGTGTTACGGACACATCATATCGAATATCTCGTGACCGACTTAAGGCGCGCCGAGGCATTTTATGTGGACGGCGTTGGGTTCACCGTAACCGAGCGAGATTCGGGCCACCTCTATTTACGCGGCATCGAAGACCGCACCCACCACAATTTGGTATTGCGTCAGGCTTCTCGACCAGGCGTGGCTCACGTGGGATTCCGTGTCTCGTGCGAGGACGATTTGGACCGGATTCAGCGCCATCTGGACGAAAGTGGCGTCCACACCCACTGGGACACCGGAGTTGAACGCGCCGTGGGTCGTGTGCTGCGAGCCGTTGACCCGTTTGGCTTTCCGATCGAATTCTTTTACGAGGTTGGCCATGTTCCGTGGATGTTGCAGCGATTTGAACACCACAACGGTGCCGAAGTCTTGCGGATTGACCACGTAAACTACATCAGTCCGCGCATTCAGGACGCAGCCGATTGGTATCAACAGCACTTGGGGTTTCGCCTCAGCGAGTATACCGTGAGCGTAGACCAGGGGCGCGACCGCATCTGGGGTGCGTGGCTGCACCGCAAGCAAACGTCGCATGATTTGGCGATAGCCAATGGGCGAGGCCCCCGATTTCACCACGCGTCCTTTATTGCGGCGTCGAAGGATCGCGTTTTGGCGGTGGCGGATCGGCTGGCGGCCATGGGATACGTCGACAACATTGAGCGCGGTCCCGGCCGTCATGGGACGACCAATGCGTTCTTCCTCTATTTGCGGGATCCCGATGGTAATCGTATTGAACTATTTACCGGAGACTATTTGTTGGCCGACCCGGATTGGGAGCCCATCCGGTGGGATCTTGAGGATCCCCAGCGGCAAACATTTTGGGGGGCGCCTGCACCCCGGCGGTGGTTCGATGAATCGATGGTGGCCTTTGACTGGGAGGGCAATCCGCTACCCACGACGGATCCAGCCCTGCCCGATCGCCCCATAATAGTGGATTAGGGGTGGGTGGTTTTGGGGAAGGGAGAATCCGTGATCGACGATATCAGAGACCAACAACGGCAATTTCGCCAGGCGTGCGGCAAATTTGCCACGGGGATTACGGTACTCATGGTCAAAGTTGGGGCAGAACTTCATGGCATGACAGCGAATGCGTTTATGTCCGTGTCGCTTGACCCGTTGTTGGTCGCGGTGTCGGTCAGCAAGGCTAGCAAAATGCATACGTATTTGCACCCCAACGATGTCATCTTTACGATTAGCATTTTACATGCGCGACAGAAAATGGTTGCCGAAATGTTCGGACGGCCTCATCGGTACCCGCCGATGGAACCGCAATTCTCGGTGGTTAACGGCGGGTATCCTGTCGTGCACGATCCGGCCGCCTGGTTTTTATGCCAAAAAGATCAGAGTGTGGACGCGGGCGACCATACGATTGTTGTCGGGCGCGTCCACAGTTTTGGTGAAAGAGAACACCATCCGCTGGTCTTTTATTCGGGACAGTATTTTTCCCGATTAAGCGATGAGGTCGAAGAGATGGTGGAATTCTCGTTGCTGGAACAGTAGGGGCTCCGTTCGGGGGGCCTTTCCCGAATAAAGTGTCCAAATATTTTGTCTAGGATCGGAGATCCCCTGATCGAATCTCGCATCGGACAGCCAGGGATGACCATTGAGGGAGGTGCGGGTCGCCTGCGCTGAATATTGGGGCGCAGAAAAAACTCAAGGAGGGCAAGTTATGAAAGCACAAACGGGTGCTGGCACGCCGGCCCGGATAATCGCGCGACTGGATCGGCTGTCCGTCTGGTCATTTCCCTATCTCTTTATCGTCGTGATTGGTGTGGGATTTCTCTTCACGTTCTACGACATCTTCAACATCAATGTGTCGTTCATCGAAACCTGTGCTGCTATTGTGCCCCATTGCAGCCCGGCCACGGCATCTAGCTTTTTGGGACTGCCGGTGTTGATGAATCTATTGGGTTACGTCGTTGGCACATTAGTGCTCAGTCCGCTGTCCGACCGGGTGGGACGGCGGGAAATGTTGATGGTGACCATGGCCATTACAGGATTGGGGTCTTTGTGGACGGCATTTACCGACCATTATGCGATGTTTACGTTGGCCCGGGCCGTGACCGGGATCGGCATTGGCGCGGATTTGGCGATTGTGAATACGTACATCAATGAAGTCGCCCCGAAAAACGGCCGGGCCCGCTATACCTCGCTCATCTTTATTTTGTCGGGACTTGGGGCGTTTTTGGGGATTTGGTTAGGACTCCTGTTGACGACGCCGGCCACGCCGTTTCCGTTGGGGCTTCCCATCGCTGTTGCGGGACCCCACTTTGTGGACGGGTGGCGCTGGATGTACATCATGGGCGCGCTGTTGGCGGCCGTTGGGGTGGTTTTTCGGTGGCAGATGCCGGAATCGCCACGGTGGCTGATTTCTCGGGGAAGGATTGATGAGGCGGACCGCATCGTATCCGACATGGAACGTCGGGCCGCACAGCGCCATCCGCTGCCGCCAATTCCAGATCCCCAACCGTTGGTGCCCGTTTCGGCGAAAATCCCTTATCACACCATTTTCGCCAACGCACGGTATCGGAATCGGACGTTCTTATTGCTGGGCATGTGGTTTTTGAGCTACGTGACCGTCTATTGCTACGCTTCGGGATTTACGTCGCTCCTGGTGTCCCTGCATTATGCGACGCCAGAGGCAGGCCTGATTGCGGCGATCGGCGTGGTGGGCATGGTTCTCTCTGGGGTGGCGGCGTATCTCTTCGGGGAAACCCTGGAGCGGAAGTATTGGCTTATTTTTTCTGCCCTCATTACGTTGGGCGGCGGGGTGATTATCGCCGAAGCGGGTGCGCACTTGGGGCTGAGTCTAATTGGGGCTGCGGTGATATTCTTCGGATTTAATCTTTGGGTCCCGATTGCCTACGCGTGGTCGGCTGAACATTATCCGACGCGCGCACGGAGCACGGGCTTTGCGTTGGTCGATGGTATTGGACACGTGGGTGGGGCGCTCGGCGTGTTGCTGGTCGTCCCGTTTGTTGTGCGGCTTCCCGTCTTGGACGCGTTCTTGATGATACCTGGGTTTTTGCTCTTGGCCGCACTGATCGCCTTGTTTGGCATTCAAACACGGCGGGTCCCTCTCGACGAACTCTCCCCTTGAATCCCCGTTCAACGGGGCCAGTGCGGCCCCGTTGAGATAAACTCGTTGGCGATTGGCCAACAATGACTCGGCTGACGCCCAGGCGATTCGGAACGGTCGAACGATCGCTCCTCATCCGCCCAGGCTGAAGCTAGGGGCGTAACGGGGTGGTTTTTAGCGGGGGTGCGCATACCCTTCCAGAGTGTGACCCAGCGGTAACAGATGCCGAAACGAGTTATGGGAGTTTTGTCACTATAGACGCTATTCGCCCATGGATAGTATATTATATATAATACATTGGGCCCGGTTGGTATCCCGGGGGGTGTCGCGCCGGTTCTCGCCAGGGTCGCAGAGGGGGCTTTCTGATGGCTTCAAATCGGTCGGCAGTCGACCGCGACCGCCGGCGTCTCTTCGAAGAATTGCCCGAGAAGCACTTGGGTGCCTTATGGCAGGTGTACGCTAACGCGTTGACTCCCGAGCCCGTGAAGCGCGAGGTTTCGTATCGGTGGGCTTGGCGCGAGACAAGACCCTTACTGTTCGAGGCTGCTCGATTGGTGCCGACAGCCGAAGCCGAACGACGGGTGCTGATGCTCCTTAATCCCGGGCTTGATGGAGCGGTGGCCATTACCCCGACGCTGTATGCGGGGCTACAAATTATCTTGCCGGGCGAAATCGCCCGCTCGCATCGTCATTCGCCCAATGCCATCCGGTTTATTGTTGAAGGCTCGGGCGCGTTTACGGCTGTGAATGGCGAACGCACGGTGATGGAGCCAGGAGACTTTGTCACCACGCCGACGTGGGTGTGGCATGATCATGGCAATGCGGGTAGCGAGCCGGTGGTATGGTTAGACGGGTTGGATTTGCCCCTGGTCACAGAACTATCTGCGGTCTTTTATCAGCGCTACCACGAACCGCAACAACCCCTCAGTCGGCCGAATGGCGACTCGAGTCTCCGCTATGCCCGCGGCTTCCGCCCCGCTTACCACCAGGCCGCTCGCCATTATTCGCCGATTGTCAACTATCCCTACCGCGAAGCGCGTGCCACCTTAGCGCATGTGGCAGCAACCGATCATCCGAGTCCCTATGATGGCTTCATCATCGAGTATACCAACCCGATTACCGGCGGTGCGGTCTTGCCGACGATGGACGCGTACCTTGAGTGGCTCCCGCCGCATACGACCCTGAAACCGCATCGCCATACCAGCTCGACGGTCTATTTGGCGGTGGAAGGCCATGGGGTGATCGAGGTGGATGGCCAACGGTGGGAATGGGAGCCTCATGATGTGGTGGTGGTGCCGTCCTGGAGCCGGCATCAACATATGAATACGGGGGATGATCCTGCCATTTTGTTTTCGTTTACGGATGGGCCGGTCATTCGCGCCTGTGCGCTGTGGCGAGAAGAGGGCCTAGAGAACTGATGATGGAGGCCAGGCGATGAAAATTTGTGTGTTCGACGATTGGCACGTTGGGGTGATCCAGGGTAATCAGGTGGCTGATATCACCGCTCTTGTCGACAGTTGGGAACCTGTTTGGCCTTATGCGTGGATGCTGACGTTTATTGAGGGGTTTGAGCGGAAGCGCTCCGCGATTGAGCAACACGTGAAGACGGCGCCACGTCGGCCTATCTCGGAGGTCCAGTTCCATGCACCGGTCCCTATGCCATCTAAAGTGATTGCCGCTCCTGTGAATTATCGGCTTCACCAGGCCGAAATGGGTGGGACTCAGGGCGTGTATGCCGGGTTCTCCATCAAGACGATTGAGCACTATGGGCTCTTTTTGAAACCCTCGTCCGCGATTGTGGGCCCCGATGCGGTGATTACCCTGCCGTTTCAGAACCGCCGTACGGATCATGAAGCCGAGGTTGGGGTTGTCATCGGGCGTCAAGTGAAAAATGTCGTGGAAGCGGATGCCGATGCCGCGATTTTCGGGATTACGGGGTTGTTGGATTTGTCAGTGCGAGGCCCGGAGGATCGGCCTTTTCGCAAAGGATTCGATGGGTTTTGCCCCATTGGCCCGGTAGTGGTGACCCGGGATGAAATTCCCGACTGGGATGACATCGGGTTTGCACTGGCGGTGAATGGTCTGGTCCGGCAGCAGGGCAATACGCGCGACATGATTTACGGAATCCGCCGCCTAGTATCTTTGGCGTCCTACCAAACGACGTTACACCCCGGGGACATCATCGCGTCGGGCACCCCGGATGGGGTCGGGTCCCTGAAACCGGGCGATGTGATGCAGCTTACCGTTGACCATGTGGGCACGTTGACGGTGCCTATCGCTAGTGCCTATGCGGAGCCGCCGGCGGACATGGGCGATTGGTTCGAGGGCTTCAAGATCGCCCGTGGTGCACCGGCCTAAGGGAGGAGGTGGATTGGATGGTATCGGGACACGACTATAGCGTCGACTATCAGGGCCCCCATCGACATTATCTCCGCCCGCTGACCTGGCCCGGCGTGTTTGACGCCGCAGTGGAGCGTCAAGGGGATGCGGTCGCTGTCGTAGACCCGTCTGGCCCACACAGTTGGCGCGAATGGCAACATGCATCTCGGGCATTGGCCCAGAGTCTCAGGGAACTGGGCATCGTACCTGGGGATGTTGTGGCGGTGTATCTTCCCAACTCGTGGGAATTTTTGGTGGCGCATGTGGCCATCGCCTATCTAGGGGCGGTGATGTTGCCCCTGCACATGGCGCATCGGCGGCATGAGATCGTAGCGCTCTTGGGCCGAGCGGAAGCCAAGGTGCTCATCCTCACCAGCACCTACCACGGGCATCCTTTGGATGAGATCGGGCGTGCGGTGAAGACGACCGTGCCAAGCCTTGAGAGGGTAATCTGGGTAGGCGAGACCGGGTCCTCCGAGCTCACGCTAGCGCAGCTGGTGGACGGGGGGTGGGGCCACCCGCTTACGAACTGCATGGTCAGTCCTGACGATCCTTTCGTGCTGGCGGCATCATCGGGTACGACGTCATCGCGCCCAAAAATTTGCATGCACACGCATGCGGGGCTTTTGTCTAATGCATGGCAAACGGCCGTGGACGGACGGGGTCGCCCGGACGACATCTTACTGAGTGCCAGTCCCTTTAGTCATGCGTTCGGCTTTTTGTCGGTGCATTTGAGTGTGATCATGCAACATTCGCAGGTCATTTTAGCCGATTGGAATGCTCGACGGTGTCTTCAGACCCTAAAGGACCGGGGCGTGACGGTGCTATTTGCCGTACCGGCGCAAGTAGTGGATCTCTTGCGTGCCGCCGAAGAAGGGGTGCCGCGGGGACTTTCATTGCGGGAGATTCGCACGGGCGGGGCCGCGGTGCCGCGTGAAATCGTGGCGGCCGTACGACGCCGCTTCGGCGCCGATACGGTCGTTCAATGGGGAATGTCCGAAGTGGGGTCCGGGTGCTATACGGTCCCTACTGATGATCCCGAGTTGGCGAGTCGCACGGTAGGGCGACCCATGGGTGGCGCGGAGGTGCGCATTTTGGATCCGGAAGGGCGTCCTGTTCCGACGGGCCAAATCGGCGAATTGGCGTACCGGAGTCCTTACATGTTTCGCGGCTACTATCACGATGAGGAGTTGACACGCAGCTATGTGATGGATGACGGGTGGCTTTTGACCGGAGATTTGGCCGCGATGAACGCCGATGGCACGATTGCGTATCGCGGTCGTAAGACCGAAACTATAAACCGTGGGGGCCTGAAGTTTAGCGCGTTGGAGGTTGAATCGTTGTTGACAGACTTGCCCCACATCCAGCAGATGGCAGTGGTCTCGCGGCCCGATGTGCGCTTGGGTGAGCGAGCCGTCCTTCTAGTCGCTTTGCGATCAGGCTATGCGTTGACCCTCGAAGATGTCCAAGAACACCTCCGGAAAAAGGAATTGGCCCCTTATAAGTGGCCTGAAGAAATAAAGATCATGGACGCGTTGCCAACGACGCCCACCGGGAAAATCGCCCGAGGGCAAATTTTAGCCTGGATGGCTGAGGAACCAGAATATGACAGATAAGGCACGGGAGCGAAAGGTCATTGTGGTTGGAGCAGGCCCCGTGGGAATGACGGCCGCCCTAGCCTTGTGTCGCAGGGGCATTCCCGTCACGATTCTGGAAGCGGAACCCGAGGGACGGATCCGGCCCGGAAGTCGCGCGATTTTCACGCATCGGGCGTCGCTACAAGCCCTCGAGGCGGTCACGCCCGGATTGGGATGGACGTTGGCCGGCGAGGGCATCGTATGGCCTGTGAAGCGTACCCTATTTCGGGGGCGCGAAGTCTATGTCAAACATTACCCGCCCCCTGATCCCACAAATCTTCCGCCATTTTCGAGCTTGCCCCAGGTTCGCATTGAGGCACACATGTATCAAGCGTGTCAGGCGGCGGGTGTAGAATTTGTGTGGGCGACACCCGTGGAGGGGGTTGCGGTTGATGATGCCGGGGTATCGCTCGCAACCTCGCGCGGCCCGTGGAGGGCTGCATACGTGGTGGGAGCCGATGGTGCTCGATCCACGGTGCGTAAAGCCTTGGGCATTGGCATGCAGGGGAGCCGTTCAGCGAATACCTTCATTGTCGTTGATGTGGCGGAGAATCCTGACAATCCTTTGCCCTTTGAACGCCGGTTTCATTACCAGCACCCGGCCATGGGTTATCGGAACGTCCTATTCGTGCCATTCGCCGGCGGTTGGCGGGTAGACCTCCAGCTCTTAACGGAGGACGAACCTGCGCGTTTTGGCAGTGATACGGGAGTGCGAGGCTGGTTGGCACGGGTGATGCCTGAGTATTATCGCGATCGGGTGACCTGGGTGTCCTCGTACCAATTCTTGCAGGTTGTCGCCGATCGGTTTGTTGACACGCATCGCCGGGTTGCATTAGTGGGTGAAGCGGCGCATCTGTTTGCGCCTTTTGGGGCCCGCGGTATGAATTCGGGGATTGTTGACGCAATCGAAGCGGCTGAGGCGATCCGCGTGGCTCTCGGTGGGGCTCCTGAAGAAAGCCAGGGCGCGTTCGATCGCTTTGCGGCGCGTAGGCAGACCGCTGCGCGTTATAATCGCGATGCCGCCGGCATCGCGCTCGAACATATTCAAGGGCAAAACCCCACCTTAAATCTGAAGCGCCACGTCGCCGCATGGGTGGCACCGTGGTCTCGTCGGGCTGGACGTTGGCTGGATGAGGGCCCATACGGCCCCAAGTCCGGTCCGCCAGAGCTGGCGACGAAATACTAGCAACAGCGTGGAGGGCGTCATGATGTGGAAGACCGTCGTTCGCTGGGGTGAGACGGATGCCGCCGGCTTCGTGTTTTACCCGACCTACTTTGGGTGGTTCGACGAAGCGACGCATTATTATTTAACTGCATTGGGGCTGTCGTCGGTTGACCTCTTCAGCCGTGACCGCATTGGAGTACCGATTTTCGAAGCAAAAGCCGTATTCCGTGCGGCGCTGCACTTTGGGGATAGCATTCGAGTATCGTCCGCTGTGGATGCGATCGAGCGAAAAACCTTTCGAGTGGCACACCAGGTATGGCGAGGCGAAACGTTGGTTGCCGAGGGATACGAGGTTCGCGGCTGGGTCCAGTTTGGCCCAGAAGGAGCCAAAGCGGGTACGATTCCGGAGTATGTGCGTGACCTGTTCCAACGCTCAAATCCAACTTTGTAGCATGCACATAAAATATTCCAGTCTAGGGGGTTTCTGTGGTGGATCGCGTAAGGGCGGCTCTGCAAAGACGCTCATTGGGATGTGAAGGGCCTCCAAGATGGCCACGAAGGTTGCGTGGAAAATTTTTGGCAAACGGACCACTTTGCCCCGTCGCGTAGGCGCCGCTCCAGTAGGCTGTACAGCAGACAAGCCAGCAGCAGAACATACCCGAGGGCTTCGACACGCTTGGGTTTCTTGACATACAAGGCGCCCACAAATAGCGGATCCTTGAGAAAGTGAAAATGCCGCTCCACATGCACTTGGCCTTTGTATTCCTTGAGCACATCGCGCGCCGACAGTTCCTCAGGGGGAACCGTGGTCATCCACACGAAGGCGCTACGGCGTTCTAATTCGCGTCGCCAGGCCTCGGTGACAACGGCCCCCACGGGTGGGGATCACCCGCCACGTCGTGGTCACCTCCTCCGGTGAGGGGACCTTGCGTGGGAGACCCGACCGGGTGTGATGCGCCTCGGGGCGGACCTCCCGCTTGCCGCATGCCAGGGGTTGGGGTATTTCCTCTTGACGAAATACATCGGGATCCCGATCGACGGGCAGCCCGAGGCTCCGCGGGTAGGCTTGGAGCGAGGCCCACACGGGCGCGATGGGCTTCACATGACAGCGCCTTGGCCCCCCTTGCATGGCCAGCACCACCTGCTGGTCATCGTTCACCCGCACATCATGGGACCACGCCAGCATAAATCCGCCACCAATCGGTGCGGGGCGATGTGACCGAGACGTGTAGCCCCCCGTCCCGGGGTGCAGGGTCTCCCTCATTTTTGAGGGAGGTAATATGGTGTAGCGTGCGCCTTCAAACACCAACGCCTCCCGGGTGGGAACCCGGCGCGCGTTTCGCGCCAAGATTTGAGCGATGCTCGCCATGCGCGCTTCCTTTCTACGAGGGGGACGACTGCGGGCGGACTAAATAATTTCGGTATTGCTCGCGTAAGGTGCGTTTCATGAACTTCCCGACCGATGTCTTGGGGATTTCGTCTAGCACAATCACTGCATCCGGCAGCCACCATTTGGGAAACTTCGGTTGCAGGAACGTGATTAATTCCGGTTGGCTAACGCTTTGCCCGGGCTTCAACACGACGAAAGCCAGGGGCCGTTCGTCCCATTTGGGGTGGGCCGCTCCCACCACGGCGGCCTCCAACACGGACGGATGTCCCATGATGGCATTTTCCAGATCGACCGAGGAAATCCACTCCCCGCCGCTTTTAATGAGATCTTTGGTTCGGTCGACCAGCCGGACAAAGCCTTCAGAGTCGATGGTGGCTACATCTCCGGTGTGAAGCCAGCCGTCGATGAAGGTGTCTTGAGTCCGGGGGTCGTGATAGTATTCGTCAGCAATCCAAGGCCCGCGTAGCCACAACTCGCCCATCTCTTCGCCGTTCCAGGCGGCGTCGCCGTGGTCGGTCATCACCCGCATGTCCAATCCCGGGACTAAAAATCCTTGAGTGGCACGGATCGCAAGCCGCTCTTCGGCGTCGAGGGCTTGTTGATGCGACTTTAATCGGGAGAAAGTCGCGAGAGGGCTGGCTTCAGTCATGCCGTAGGCGTGACTGAAGGGGATATGGTGACGCTCTTCATAGGCGCGAATTAGGGAATCCGGGGCGGCCGATCCCCCGCACAACACCATGCGCAAGCTCAAAGAACGAGGGCGGGCCTCGAGTTCTTGCAGCACCCCTAGCCATATCGTGGGGACCCCGGCCGCCAGGGTCACCTGTTCCTCCTCCAAGAGCGTAGTCAAAATGGCGGGTGTGGGTGCCGGGCCAGGCAGTACAATGTTCGCCCCAAACCAGAGTGCCGCAAACGGGAGGCCCCATGCGTTGGCGTGAAACATGGGCACGATGGGCATGACGGTATCATTTTCCGACAGGGCCGCCGTATTGGCGAGCCCCATCGCCATGCTGTGCAAGTAAATCCCCCGATGGGAGTAGACGACGCCTTTGGGATTTCCGGTGGTGGCGGAAGTGTAGCACATGCCCATGGGGGAATTCTCGTCGAGGTCCGCGGGATACGCGAATGAAGGATCCCCTTCCGCCAGCAAAGCTTCGTAGCCATAGGCGGGCTGTATGGGGCTTTGGGCCGGATCGACGTCATCTCCTATGACAATCACGGCCTGGACGGTCGGGAGTTTGTCGCGAATCGGTTCCAACAGCCCGAGAAGTCCCGGGTCGACGAGGAGCACCCGGTCTTCGGCGTGATTGATGATATAGGCGATTTGCTCCGGACTAAGACGGATATTAATTGTATGCAGCACCGATCCCATGCAGGGAATAGCGAAATAGGACTCAAGGTGGCGATGATCATTCCAGGCTAAGGTGCCCACGCGGTCCCCTGGCTCTACGCCGAGCGACGCCAGGGCAGATGACAAGCGGCGCGTGCGTTCGGCAAATTCGGCATAGGTATAGCGCTGAATCCCGGCGGGGGTGCGCGAAATGACCTCCCGTCGGGGGAAATAGGTAGTGGCATACGTAAACAGGTGCTCGAGGAGCAGGGGCGTATTCATCAAGGGTAATCCCTCCCTTTGTCAACAGAACGCTGGTTTTGACGTTTTGCTTGGTCGGGCATGGTAATCGCAATTTATTCGAAATAGATACGGTCGCGTGAAAGTTTTTTCGGTAAAATTAGTCTAGGTCTCCGGAGTGATAATTGTCCAGAGAAATTTTAGGCGGCATAAAAGGGTTGTGGGGGGTGATTACCTGCTCGAAGGCATTCGCGTTCTCGATTTTACCCAGCTATTGCCGGGGCCATATGCGACCTTGCGTCTTTTGGAATTGGGAGCCGACGTGACCAAGATTGAACCACCCGGCGGAGATCCTGCCCGATTGATAGGGGGCGGGTGGGTCTTTTTGGCCAACAATCGCCACAAGAAAAGTCAGACCGTCAATCTGAAAAACTCGGATGACATTCAGAAAGTGTGGGACTGGGTCCAACAAAGTGACGTGGTTATTGAGGGGTTTCGCCCCGGGGTGGCGGCCCGTTTGGGCATAGACTATGACACGCTCAACGCGTTAAACCCCAGCTTGGTGTACTGCTCCTTGACCGGTTACGGGCAAACGGGCCCGCTTCGGGATTTGGCCGGCCACGACGTGAACTATTTGGCTCTCAGCGGCGTGTTGGACCAGCTTCGCCAGGACGACGGATCTTTGACGCTACCGTCCGTTCAGTTCGGCGATTTGGTCGGCGGAATTGTGGCTGTCGAGGCGATTTTGGCGGCGCTGGTAGCGCGCGTCAGTACCGGTCAGGGACGCTATTTGGATGTGGCGATGACGGACGCGCTGATCGGATTATTGCCCCATCATTTTCTGATTGAGGCTAACACTGGCGCGGGTCATGGCGTCGAGGTGTTGGCCGGACGGGTGCTGTGCTACAACCTCTATACCACGCGAGACCACCGACACGTGGCGCTGGGCGCGCTCGAGACAAAATTTTGGGAGGCCTTTTGCGCGGCCGTCGAGAGGCCCGATTGGGTCGGGGCTCAGTTTAGTCCGGCCACGCCGGACAATCCCTTGTATCACGAGGTGGTCGCCCTATTTTTCCGCCATGACCGCGACGCTTGGACGGCCTTGGGCGTTCAAGCCAACTGCTGTTTAACTCCAGTGTTGACGGTCGGGGAAGTGCGCCGAAGTGAGCATGTAAAAGCTCGGGGGTTGCTATGGGAGATGGAGACCCCCGACGGGGGGCACCTGAGTCAGGTGGCAACCCACGCGGGAGGGGTGGCCTGGTCTCCGCGCCCCGGGGGCCGTTCCTAATTACTTGTCCTGTGATAAAATGTCCCAAGGAAAACAATTGTGAACGGGGGAGGATTCCATGTTTGACGCCGTGATTGTGGATGCCATACGTACACCGCTCGGCCGGCGCAAGGGAAGTTTGGCGCACTGTCATCCGGTGGATTTGTTGGGCGGGATTTTAAAGCCGTTGGTCGAACGGAGTGCGCTGGAGCCTCAAGCCGTGGACGACGTGATCATCGGGTGCGTGGATCAAGTGGGCGAGCAGGGTGCTAACGTGGCGCGAAATGCTTGGCTCTCCGCGGGTCTTCCCGATTCGGTGCCGGGGGTGAGCCTTGACCGGCAATGCGGCTCGAGCCTGCAAGCCTTACACTTTGCGGCCCAGGGGGTCATGTCGGGCGCCTACGACATCGCTATCGCAGGCGGTGTCGAATCGATGACGCGGGTGCCCATGTTCAGTACCATTGAGGTTCATGGGACACCGATGACAGACAATTTGAAGGCGCGGTACCAACTGCACCGCTGGAACCGGGAATTTTTTGACCAGGCATTGGGAGCGGAGATGATCGCCCAAAAATGGGAGCTCTCCCGTGAGGACTTAGACCGCTATGGCCTCAGGAGCCATCAGTTGGCGGCGGCTGCACGGGCTCAGGGGTTCTTTGACGGAGAGATTATTCCTGTCTCGGTGCCGGCGGGACCCGGGGGTGAGGCCCGGCGCCTGCTATCCGAAGATGAAGGCATACGTCCCGACACGACCTTAGAGAAGATGGGGGCTTTATCCCCGGCATTTCCGGATTTAACGTTGATTACCGCCGGAAATGCCAGCCAAATTTCGGACGGGGCAAGCGCCGCCTTGGTCATGCGTCGCGAGATGGCGGAGCGCCTGAACCTGAGGCCCCGGGCCCGCTTTGTCTCGTTTGCGGTCGTGGGCGTGGATCCCGTGTCTATGCTGACGGGGCCGATTCCCGCTACAAGAAAAGTGTTGGATCGTGCGGGGCTTACCGTGTCCGATATTGACCTTTTTGAAGTCAACGAGGCCTTTGCCTCCGTCGTGCTGGCCTGGCAAAAGGAGATCGGGGCGCCGTGGGATCGCGTGAACGTGAATGGAGGCGCGATTGCCCTTGGGCACCCTCTGGGGGCCACGGGCACCCGGATTACGGCCACGCTCTTAAATGCGCTGGAGCGTCGCGGCGGACGCTACGGGCTTATCGCCATCTGCGAAGGCGGCGGCATGGCCAATGCCACCATTATTGAACGGATCCCCTAATCGCCCGACATGATGGGGGTCAAGGAGGGGATCGGATGAAACATCCATATCTCGGGGAAGAGCATCAGCTGTTTCGTCAAGCGCTGAGGGGATTCTTGAACGAGCGGGCCGCGCCCTACTTTGACCGGTGGGAAGAGGAACGGCGCATCCCGCAAGCTTTTTGGCGACAGATGGGAGCCCAGGGCTTTTTATGTCCCATGGTCCCGGAAGCGTATGGCGGGGCGGGGGCGGATTTTGGGTTTTCCGTGGTCGTGAACGAAGAGTTGGAACGCATTGGCTCGGGGATGGTGGGAATCGGTCTTCATAACGATATTGTCGTCCCCTATTTGGTGAGTTATGGGACGCCTGAGCAAAAGGCCGCTTGGCTTCCCCGCTGCGTCTCCGGCGAGACCATTACGGCCATTGCCATGACGGAGCCGGGAGCCGGATCGGATTTGGCTGGGATTCGCACCACGGCCTGGCGGGACGGCGACACCTATGTGCTAAATGGTCAAAAAACATTCATTACCAACGGCATGCAGGCGGGCCTGATCGTGGTCGTGGCCAAGACCGACCCGGCCGCTTCACCACCCCATGCCGGCATCAGTCTGATTCTGGTCCCGGCGGATGCGCCTGGCTTTCAGCGTGGCCGTCAGCTAAAGAAAGTGGGCCAACACAGTCAGGATACGGCCGAGCTCTACTTTGAGAACTGTCGGGTGCCGGTAACGTATTTACTGGGTGAGGAAGGCGAGGGCTTTCGCTACTTGACGGAAAAGCTCCAACAGGAGCGGCTTGTGGTGGCCATCGCCGCCCAGGTGGCGATGGAAGAGGCTCTGGCGGAAACCATCGAATATGTCAAGCAGCGAACTGCTTTCGGTCAGCCTATCGCCCGCTTTCAACATACCCGGTTTAAATTGGCTGAAATGAGCACTCAGGTTCAGGTAAGCCGGGTTTTTCTGGACCAATTGATTGTGCGCCATATGATGAATGAGCCAATCGTGACCGAAGTATCGATGGCCAAGTGGTGGTCTACCGATCTGGCCAAAGCCGTCATTGGGGAGTGTCTCCAGCTTCATGGCGGCTACGGCTATATGGAAGACTATGCTATTGCCCGACGGTATCGCGATACCGCGGTGATGTCCATCTATGCCGGTACCAACGAGATCATGAAGACCATTATCGCGAAAAATTTGGGCCTGTGAGCGCGTGGGGACGCGCCGCCTGTGGCCTGCCTAAGGGAGTTGGTAGGAAATGGAGCTTCAGGGCAAAGGGTTTATTGTCACCGGAGGCGGATCGGGACTCGGGGAGGCGACGGCGCGGAATTTTCACGAGGCCGGGGCTCGGGTATCGATTTTTGACCGGGATGCTGAACGCGGAAAGGCAGTCGCCGATCAAGTGGGGGGAGTCTTCCATCTTGTGGATGTCACGGATAATGAGACGGTACGGGAGGCAGTGGAGCGTACCGCTCAAGAGCTCGGCGGCCTTCACGGAGCGGTCAACTGCGCCGGCATCGGCATTGCTGCCCGGGTGGTGGGGCGGGAGGTGCCCCATGCGCTCGACGCCTTTCAACGGGTTTTGATGGTCAATGTGGTGGGCACGTTTAATGTGACCCGCTGGGCGTCCTGGGTCATGAGTCGCGACCCGGCCACAAAAGGCGTGGAGCGGGGCGTTATTATTCAGACGGCGTCGGTGGCGGCGTTTGACGGACAAATTGGGCAGGCCGCCTATGCTGCGTCCAAGGGTGCAGTGGTTAGCATGACGCTTCCCATCGCCCGCGAGCTTGCCACTTTTGGCATTCGCATCATGACGATTGCCCCGGGGATTTTCGACACCCCCATGCTGGGCTTGCTGTCCGATGAGGTTCGCCGCTCGCTTGGGGAGCAGGTGCCGTTTCCACCGCGGTTGGGAAATCCGGCAGAATATGCCCATTTAGCCCGCCACATCGTGGAAAATCCCATGCTCAACGGAGAAGTCATCCGCTTGGACGGTTCCATTCGCATGGCCGCGCGATAGCGGCTTCCAGGGGTGGTCGATCCGAGGATTGTCCCCGTTGGACCACCGGGGTTGGGCATGTCCAGAGTTTCGGATGGAGCCGAGACCCTAAGGCCTAAAACCCGGCGAATACGTGCGGATTTGCGTCGGGTGAAAGAAATCCGTAGCGGGAATAAATGGCTTCGCATTCCGAGCTTTGGAGAAACGCCAAGAACGCGTCTCGGGCCTTTGGGTGCGGCGCTTGTTTCAGTCCGGCGGCGACATATTTCCCCACGGGATTGGCTTTAAAAGATGTCAGCGAGAGGGGTACCGCCCGGCGCCCGGATGCCACGGCAAAACGAGCTTCGCTCTCCCAGACTACTCCGACATCGGCCCGATCCCGTTCGAGCCAATCCACCGTTTCGCGATGGTGAACGGTGGTGAATAGGGTCGTTCCTGCCTGGTGCTTTTCGATAAAGACGGTGTCTCGAAGCGCGGGACCGCCCACCAGTTCTAGAGCTCGGCGGGCTAAACGGGCGATCCCTTCGGTTTCGGGGTTAGGCATGGCGACCCGCACCTCATTACGGCCAAGATCGGAAAACCCCGTGATGTGTTTCGGGTTTTCTTTTTGGACAAGTAAGGCGAGTTGATTGGCGGCATAGGGAAGGGGGTCCAACAGGTACGATCGAAGCCGCGTCATCTCGTCTCGCCCAGCCGTATAAACGTCGGCATGCACGGAGAGGGATAGGGTGCCAATGTCGATGCGCCCTTCGGCTTGAATTTGGGAGGCTAAAATGCCGGGTGGCAAGGTTTCGTAATAGATGCGAGAAAATGTGGGATAGGCGGCCCGAAACGCGGCTAACAAATCCTCCATCACCATAAACTGGTTGCCGTTCAGAAAAAGGTGCAGATCGGACGCGGTGGGATTTCCCACCACGTCGACCAGCGTGTCAAAGGTGGGAAGGTCTAGGTGGGGCACTTTAAGGCTTGACATAGCTGAATCCTTCCTGTTGACGCTGAATAATTTCCGCGATTCCGGCGGGCACTACCGTCATCCCGGGGAGTAGCTGCTCCGGGGTGATGTGTTGGGCCGTCATGGTGTTCTGGCATACGGCAATGCGGACACCGTGGGCGAGGAGGTCTTTGACCTCTTCGAAGAGCGTGCTTTTGTCTACCACCGCGAGGTTAATGCCCGGTCCGTGAACCACTAGTTCCACAAACAAATCGGGCATTTCCTGTTTGACGTTTCGCATGTTTCGGATCACCATCTGGTGCTTTACCGGGTCAGCTTCGTTTAAGTGAAAGACGACGCCTGCCATCGCTCTCCTCCTCTTGCCGTTGCTTTGATGAATGGGTCTTTCCCCAAAGTCAGGCATCCACCGGGCCCTTCCAGCTCTGCATGCCTCCAGACATATTATAGACGTTTCGGTAGCCGGCTTCTGTTAAGAGCTCGGCTGCTCGAGTCGAGCGGCTTCCGGACCGGCACACCACCACCACGGTTTTATCCTTGGGGACTTCGCGGAGACGATGAACCAACTGGCCGAGCGAAATGTGCCGTGCCCGCGGGATGTGACCGCTGCGATATTCCGAGGCTTCCCGGACATCGATAATCAAGGCTTGACCCGACCGCGCCATGGCCTGCACGCGCTCAGGGGATAAATGACGAACCACTGAACTATCACCTCCGATAGATACCTCGTGGGGTATTATAGATCATGCGCCGCCCGAAAAACTAGCGATTTACGGTTGCGGAGGAGATGGCGGGAAGAATCGTCGTGGATATCGAGAGCGAGCGGACGGGGTTTCCGTTGTTCGGAGCATCGACCATAAGTCAGACCCTCGTGGTAGGATGGGCGATAGATATGGGAGGGGGCCCTAGTGAAAGGAGAGGAACGACATGACGATACCGATTGTTATTCCCGGTCGAGCGGATTTGACGATTTGTCATCTGGTCTTAGACTTTAACGGGACGCTCGCGCAAGATGGCAGGGTGGCGCCGTCAACCGTCACGCTCCTCAAGGACGTGGCGGCGCGTGTCCATACCATGATTGTGACCGCGGATACGTTTGGCACGGTCAAGCCCTTCGCCCAGGCGTTAGGGATGGAGTGCCACATCATCCGGGGCACGGCGGACAAACGGGTGTTGGTGGAATCCTTGGACGGCGCCGTGGTCGCCATCGGAAACGGAGCGAATGATCAGGCCATGTTTGAAGCGGCGAATCTGGCCATCTGTGTCATTGGGACAGAAGGGGCCCATCGAGCGGCCATTAACGCCTCGGATATCGTGACGCACACCATTGACGATGCCTTGGCACTCTTGCTCCACCCCGATCGCTTAGTGGCCACGTTAAGGGAGTAGCGCCGGGAACTAGGGATCGATGGGGGTTAGCATCAACTCGTCGCGGGGGGCAGGGGCGTCACTACGTTGTCGTCGAGAGATGGCGGTTTTCAGGGGAAGCCCGACGAGGGTGGTGGCCACAGTAAGAATTGCCAAGGTATCAAAGGCGCCGCGGCTCCCCAATGCGTGCCGCGCATCGGCGAACACTACGGGGAAAACAGCTCCTCCGAGAGCGAGGATGGTAAAAATGACCCCCTCGGCCGTCGCCGCATCGCGGGTGGCGATGGGGGGGGTCAGCGTGTCCGGGGAATGCTGTATAGGCCGGGCGAGCAACCATGACGGCAAATCCTCCGAGAGCGAAGAGAACGACCTGGAGGACATCCGGGGTGTACGGCATGAAGAACAGCACCAGGGCGAGGCCAAGACTTGGTCCCAAAATGAACCATTTCTTGGCCCACGATCGGTTGGCCCAATACCCGCCAAGGAGGGAGCCGGGTATCCCGAGGGCGACCAAGATGGTGGGCAAGATCTCGCTGAAATGGAGCGAGAGATGGGTGGACGAAACCATGGCCGCTGGCCCTAGCTGGGTAAGCGTGAAATAGGTGCCATAGCCACCCATTGCCCCAAACCCTACCCAAAGAAGCTGACGATTTTTCATCACCCGTCGAAGGGCCGACCAGGTTTCTTCGGCCGGCGTGCCTCGATGATCCGAAGGCGTCATGAAGCGCACGTGGGCGAGCGCGATGGCGATGCCTAGCGCTCCGGAAAGCGAGAGGCCTGGACCCATGGGGGCCATGATGTTGGGCCATTGAAGCCCTAAAAGGGCGCCTAGACTATAGGCTCCGGAGGCGGAGATGCCGAGGGCCAGCACCAACTGGCGGTGTCGAAATGTCTTGGTGACCCAGGCCAGGTCGCCGCCCAGGACGAGCGCGGCGGCGCCTCCGGCTACGAAACGCAAGAAAATCAGTCAAAGCATCCCATGGACCCATCCGTCCACACCGGAGGCGAGGGACTCGATCATCAGTCCCAGCACGACCGTAGCACGAAGGCCATAGCGGCGGACCCACATCCCCGCGGGGATATGCCAGATTCCGTAGCCGGCCAAGAAAGAGGCTACCAAAAGCGAGATGCCGCCGGGACCGATGTGGTCTTGGGCGGCGAGATGCGGAAAGTAGGCGCTCATGGCGAACCAGTTTAGAGTGATGGCGAAAAATCCGAGACTCGCGACCCCGAGCACCGTGTTCTGGCAACGGATCTGCACCGACTCTCATTCCCCCATTCAGGTAACGCGTGAACATCAGTATAGGGAACGGATGTTTGTCCTTGCAAACACGGCTTGGGCTCTCCGCCAATCCATCAAATGGGGGATGCGCCGAAGAGAAAAAAGGCCCCGGTGGAGGGGGCCTCTAAAAGTCGTCCTCTTTCGGACTTAAACGAAGAGCGAGGGTCAAAGCCAAGGCGACGAGTGTGGTCACGCCCAAATCCAGAAGATAGGCCGACATGTGGGCTTCGGGGCGGGTCACAGCAGCCTGGGCGGTGATAACCAAAATGCGACGGATGGCAGCGATGATGCCGACCACCAAGAATGGCTGATGACGAAAGCGGTGGGTTTTCAAAAAGATTAAGAGCGTATGGAGCAACTCGGCGAGCATTAAGACAATCAGAAAGCGGTCGAGAACGCTATTAATGAAGGTCGACAGTGAGTGCAGATCTAAGTGCACCAACGTGTCGACAACGATGTAAATGGCGCTCCCAAAAAGCACCAACGCCAACAGTACATAAATGATGTCCTCAAAGATCCCTAAAATACCAACGAATCGCTGTCGGATGTGATGGGATACCCAACGTTCCCGTATTTGGTCAGACATGCGGCGAGCCTCCATGGGCTGATTCTCCCCCTCTAATCATATTAACATGCCCGGTGACTGGGCTCTTACGCATCATAGTGGATTACCCGGACGCCCGACGTGAGTTGCCTGCCAAATGTTGATTTTCTCGGGTGAATGATAGGCCACAGAAGAAATCCGGCGACCCCCGTATGACGTTCGATGACGCGAGAGGCGATTTGTCCCGAGACGACCCTTCGCCGTCGGTGCGTTTCAGGTGTGGGCGTCGCTCTGAGTTGCCGTCTTCCGGGCCAAAAGTCGACGCCGGTTTAGATCTCGAGAGATTGGGGGACGCTAGACCCTGAGGTGAAGGTCAATGGCAAAAAAGCGATTCGGCCGTAGAGGGATGCTCCTCGCCGTGGTGGGAGTGCTTCTCGGAGCGACCTGGGGTCTTTTCGGAGGAGTGCGGCCTCATGCTTTGGCCGACTCGAACGGCAATTGGACCATCGTGCACAAGCATTGGTCGATGATTGAGCGATCGGAAGCGCTGCACCACGGACGTGGATCCTTGCCGGTGGACGAACCCGATGCCACGGGGCAGTACTAAGGTCTCTTTTTAGGGATCATCGGGTTTGGGGCCTAATTTGATGGCCACGGTTAACGCGAGGGCGACCATGGCGGTCACGCCGAGGTCCATGAGGAATGGTGACAGGTGGTGGGGAGTTCGGGTGACAGTGACTTCGGCCGTCAGAACCAAGATGCGACGAATGGCCGCCACGATCCCCACCACTAAAAACGGTTGGTAGCGGAACCGATGCGTTTTTAAAAACAGCAAGACGGTGTGCAAAATCTCGACCAGCATCAGCGCCACGATGAGACGATTCAAAAGGGTGTCGATGAGATTCGTCAGCGAGTGCGCCGGTAAATGGACGAGCGTCGCACCAACGATGAAGAGTGCCGCGCTAAAGAGCGCCAACGCTAAGACGACGTAGATGATGTCCTCGAAAATCCCGAGACAGCCGACCAAACGTTGGCGGAGGCCGTGCGAAACCCAACGCTCTTCTATCCGATCGGCTATGGGAATTAGCGACTGCATGCGGATCCCCCTTTCCCACAAAAACTTCCGCTTCATGCGATTCCATCATAGTCGGTGACACCTCAGTCGATGTGCTTTTCAACGCCAATCGCTGGTTTTTGTTGGTGAATGGCAACGGGAGAGATTATGACTTTCCCAGGGGCAGCGGGGGACGGTGTGTGAAGGCGAAGATGACGTTGGTGGGAGTATTTAGAGGATGTCGCGTTACGGGGCTTCAGGGTGGGTCTGAAGTGCCTTCGATAGTTGGTCGGTGCAGGGACTCATGGTTCTAACTGACGGGGGTCCGCCTCCAAGTCATGGAGTTGAGCGTACAAGTCCAAGAACATGGTTAACGAGGTGACCCGGACTTCGATGTCCTTTTGCCAGGCGGCTAAGCGTTCGCGGCCCACTCCGGTGATCTGGTAGAGACGGACGGGTGCACCCGTTGGTTCAGTCATCCAAGTGGACTCTAAAGCCGCCTGAGACTCTAAATTTCGCAAAAGGCGATACACGTGGCCGTCATCAATCGTCCACACCGGGGGTAATAGGGTCTTCAATGCACTGAGAACAGCCCCGCCGTGCCGAGGCTTTGTGGCGATGATGACGAGGATGAAGGCCTCCAAATGTTTCCCGGTTTGATATCCGCGCGATGAAGGCAAGACGGTCATCCTTTCTGGACCATTGTCGGGGCCATAAGTGTATCGAACGGCCCCGAGTCCAATGGACTTTTAAGTCAAGGGATTAGCCCGCGCCACCCCGGGGAACCTTCATCATGGCCTAGCGATGGCTGCCGAAGGTCGCCATCCGGGTTCGCACCGCTTCGATTGCTTGTGGCGGGAGTTCCTTTGCCCCGCCCAAAGCCTGCGCCTGGATGATCAGTTCGGCCGCCTCATCGAGGGTGGCTAGCAGGCGAGCCGTGCTTAGCGGGTCGTCATGAAACACCAGCGCGCCATGATTGGCCATCATAATCGCGGGGAGTCCCGGATGGTCGCGCACAATCCCAATGATGGCGTGGACCGATTGGTCCGATCCGCGCGGAGCCCATGGCACCACGGGGATGGGTTCCGTAACCCCGAATCGTAAGAGGGGTTCATAGACTAAGGGAATGGGCTGGTGCGCGACGGCAAAGACGCTCACATGTGGCGCATGCGTATGGATAACGGCACCCACCGAAGGGCGTGCCTCGTACACGCGGGTATGCATCTGAATGACTTCCTGCATGGTGGGATCCATGGCTTCTCCACGGGTTAACTGCCCGCTTAAATCCAGCACCGCCAAATCGTCGGTCGTGAGGTGGCCGATGGAACCCCCGCGGGTCATCAGGATGTGCGTCTCGTCCAGACGTGCCGATAGGTTCGCGTGTTCTCCACGAAACAGCATGCCCGTGTCGGCTAAAAGATGGGCCGCATCCACAAGGCGTTGCCGCACCTGTTGTTCGTGCATGGGAATCCCTCCGGTCGATGGATTAATGTTGGTCGTGATATCGTATCCGCCGGGCGCGCTTGGCGTTTTGTGCGAAAGTTGCCCGAGATGCGCATGAAGCCGACTTTTCGCTCGGCAGATCTTCTGCTCGGTAATTCGCCACGTCTTTTCGGGATCGATCCCGTCGTAGTATGGGGTCGAAGGGCGACCTCCCATACCGGAATCCTCCTTCATGGTACTGCTTTATGCTTAATACTGCAATATGCAGTATGAATGATTTTTGGGGCAACCCTGTGGGACTCCACGAATTCATACCAGCTAGCGTTTGTCGGGGCTCTTTGCAGCAAGTTCCATTCAGCCGAAAGCGAATTTTGAAGGGGGATGATTTTGGGTACCAACGAAGATTACAAACCCAAGGGTGCAAGCACAAGAAAACGGAGGGACAGGAATAATTGGTCGCGACTCCCGTCGGTTGTCGGATCTCCGAGCCGTATGTTACGGTGGCACCCAGGACGTACGTCCGTATGCGGTGAGAGGAGGGAGACGTGCCCGAACAAGGTGGGTACGCAAACTAAGTCCTGCGATGCTACCTATCAGGACGCGTGGGGCTTTCCATTGACCCTCATGGCCGGTTGGCCGGAGGGTGTCCTCCTTACCCGCTAACAAGTGAGACGAGGAGGGTGAGTATTGGCAAACGACGGGTCGGGGGACCGGGATATCCCTCGCTTATCCGGCTTAGATGCTCTCCGCGGCGGCGCGGGCCTTTCCGTGGTGGTGTTCCATGCCTTTAACGTCCACGCTTCGAAGCATCCCTGGTGGATGCGTTTTATCGGTCAAGGGGCAGAGGGCGTGGGCTTATTCTTCATTCTGAGCGCGTTAACACTGGGGCTGAGTTGGGATCACCGCCAACGGCAGGGAGAATCGGTGACTTGGGGCACCTTTATGGCCCGGCGATACTGGCGCATCGCGCCCCTTTTTTATCTCGCTTTAGTTTTGTCGGCCTTTGCAACGCACGGAAATCCGGCCTTTGCCCCGCATCAAATGGCTCACGATCCCTTTACTTGGGGAAGCCTTTTGGCCCACGTGACATTTCTTTTTGCGTGGATCCCCGCCTATCAGAATTCCTGGATTGGGGTTGGCTGGTCCATTGGCACGGAAATGAGCTTCTATCTCCTCTTTCCCTGGATTGTCCGCCGAGTTCTGCCGCGCGTGAAACCGGAAGGGCTGATTGTCATTGGACTCCTCCTGGTGTGGGCCTGGCCGTATGTTTTGACACACTTGCCCGGAACGACCTGGGCGCCTTGGACCGGCGCGTTTCTTTTTTGGTCGCTTCCGCGCCAATTTATTTGGTTTGCCGTGGGTCTCTGGATCTGGAAACGCTATACCCTCTGGCGCCCGCGCCATTTTCTCTGGGCAGGCGTCTGGGCGCTTCTCACCGTTCTGGTGGCCAATCACGTATGGAAAAATCCCGCCACCGAGATGTTGGTGTGGCTGGCACCCTTGGGCCTCTTGGTGTGGTTGGTGGCGCATCACTTGCCGATGCTGGCGCCCATCGCACAAAGCCGGCTACTTGCCTATTTAGGAAAGCGAAGTTACAGCCTCTATCTCTTTCATTGGCTCATTCTACAGGCGGTGGTGCTCCGTTGGTTGCCGCATATGTATCAGGCGGGACCAAAAGGGCTTGGGCTTCGCTTGGCCGCGCTCTTACCGTTGTCGGTCCTTTTCAGTGAGCTCGGATATCGCTATATTGAAAAACCCGGGATGACCTACGGGAAGCGTTGGGTCCGAAAGCACTGCCAAAAAAGTCCACGGCTTCAGACGGTCGAAACCAAGACCCGTCAAGAGCAGTGGGGTGGGTAAGAGAGTAGAGGTCGAGATGGGTAAAAGGATGGGGTTTGGCTATTCCTCTGGTAGTATGGGAAAGAAACACACGTCAGAAGTGATCGCCATAGACGTTGGAGGCAACAATGCTGGCCTTAAGGAATACGCCAAACTTAGCCGGGATTACTATTTCCGGCGACTATCAGGATTTAAATGCCTTGTACCAGGCACTCAGCGAAGTGGTGGGCGATGAGGCGGAGTTTTTACCCTACGACAACGCCCGCTTGCGCGTGCTCGGCGTTTGCTACGATATTCGCCATGCGTTTCAAGGCGACCGGGAGACGGAATTGGTGGAGACTGGGATGGACCGGGAGCGGATGCGCTGGCTCGGGCGGATTCTACCCGAGAACAATCTCCACTATCACGTACCCGTCTGTTATCCTGAAATGCTGTTCGTCACGATGGCGCTCGACGACTTCGCCCAACTGTATGCCAGTCGGCGGGTCAAATCCGCACCCTTTCCTTTACTGGATAATCGAATGCTCTGGGACCCGAATCTCGCGCAAGTGCGTCTCTTACAAAGCCAAGTGGCCGCGCGCCTGAAAGATGCGGTTTCGGAGGCCTCCTATAAACGGATCCTGAACTTGATTCACCACGATTATCCGTGGACCGCGGGCTACATGGATCAATATTTGGATCTTCTCAACGTCCGCTATCTCCATCTTGACGGCCGGGAGGCGCGAAAAAAGGCGCTGTTGACCACGGTCAAGCGCATGGTTGAAAAGGGGCCGGAATATCAAGCCCTCGCCGAAGACATTCGTCGCTATGCCCGGGAGAACGGCGTGGATGTAGGAGACGTGCGCACGGTCGACCGCTACCCCGACACGGTGGATTGGTAAACATCCACGGCTTGGAGAAAGGAGGTGCCAAGTTGGCAAGAAGCCAATGCCCCCTTTGTCACGAGGACAATCATTGCGGCAACGTCTTAGGACAAAGGCAGGGTACTTGTTGGTGTGATCGGGAGGTGTTTCCGCCCGATATTTTTGCGACCGTGCCACTCCAACCGGGCGTGAAATCCTGCATTTGCCAGTCGTGCCTCAATGCGTTTAAGAATCCATGAGCCGCTTTTTTTGACGAGGCAACGCTCACCTTTCTGGTACCGCCCCAATATAAAGGCAACCAACTGAGGTTGGCGTCCTCCCGTGTTCGGATGCGAAAAGCCACGATAACTTATGCATATCCCGCGCACCATCCAATCGGGACCATCCGCAACCCCAGCAATGGTCTCGATGAGAGGCGTTACATCCTTGGCGCAGCGCCGGGCTCCATCGCCGTGGCGGCTTTCGACCAGGGGCTTCGCCCCTATGGGATGGAGTCGGAATCTCGGCCGGTCCTATCATGCCATGACGTTGCTGAATCCCCTGAGTTCTTGGCCGCGCAAGAAAGGCACGCGGTTGGAGGTTCGAAACGTATTCAAGAGCTGCAACTAAAGCGTGAAAGCCCCGCTTCCCGGGCTGCCAGCCTGACCAGGGGAGGGGCGCGACCGCAACATGAGTGATGGAGTTATCAAAAAGGTGGCGCGGTTGGACCCGGGTCCCGTTTCAATTGGGCCAAGGTCTCCCGCCAGAGGCTTTCCTTCTGTTCGGGCGGGAAGTCGGTCCAGCCATTTTGTCGCCAATAATCTCGGCCTGGGAGTCCGGTCCGTTGGCTCACCACTAATCCGGTCAAATCGGGCCGGTTTTGGTTTCGGCACCAAGTCTGAATGATGTCAAGCACCACAGGCACATCATGGAGTGGATGGAGACCGCCCAAGGCGTGGCCCAGATCCCCGTAGGTCAACGGCTTTTCGTTTTGGGCTCGTTCGCGGAGGATGGTCCAGGCCTCCCGAGCTTTAGCAGGATAGTCAATTCCACTGGCGGGAACCCGGGGGCGCCAAAGAATCCCGGCGACCGCGTCAGACGGAATCCACACCCAAAGCGGGTCGGGCGAGGCGGCCAGGGCGTTCACCTCAGCATCGGGGATGCCTATGACGCGGGCTAGGTGTTGAAGTACGTCCGCGCGGGCGGTCTGATTCTCTTCCTTGAGCTTTGGCACTCGTATTTGCCAACCCGACGCTTCCGCCTCTACCTCCACTCTCAAGGGTTCAGGCCCAGAACCTTTAAACCATACATCGGCGGGGCCGACGGGGCGTTTTTCGAGGTGATTCTTTAAGGCTTCGTTGAGTAGCCCCGAAAGGCTTTCGCGGCCAGCTTCTTTTTCTGCCTGCTCCCAGAGGGATTCGTCCGCCTCTCGGATGTAGATGGTCTTCTTGGCCGTATCCATCGCTCCTTGTTGGTTACCGTGTTCCTCGTCCTCCTATCATACTGCTTTGGGGTACCTTATGAAGGTCTGTCGCATGTTTAAAGAAAATGCGATGAACGCTCGCGTCCCATTGTGCGCGGCGCCGGGAGTGATTTCGCGCGGGATCATCGACAATCCCGCACGCGGCGAGGCTTATCGACGATCCGAGATTTCGGCGAGAGATTTCTTGGTGCGGTGTTTTAGATTGTGGGTTTACTCTGGCGACAGCTGGCGCCGTTCACCTTGCCAGATGGCATAGTCGAGAGCCCTTGTCGTGAGTTGAGGAAATTCGGGTTTCAAGACCTCGACGGCACGCTGTAAAAGGATGATGGCCTCCTCGGATGTTGCGAGGGGACGCGTCAAAATCCGAGAGAGGTAGCGGAGAATTTGGCGGTCTGGTTTGGCCAAGCTTTCCGATCCGGTTAGCATCCAAAAATAGGTGAGAGAGGTGCCGCTTCCTTGTCCCCGAAGCGATCGAAACGCTTGAATGAATTCCCTGGAATCTATCACATGGGGGATGTCTTGGAAATAGGACACCCCGTATGTGACGAGAAGCCGTGCGGCTTCTCGAACCGCCTCGGCTTTTAAAATCCCGTTTCGCGTAGACGTTCGTTGGCGATTTTGGAAGATCCGTTCGGCGGCATCGTCCGCCCCTCTGGCATCAAGGAGGTCTAAGAAGGCGCTCAGCGGTTGCTGTTGGGCGCGAGATGGCCAGGTGCCTACGCAGGGGCGATAGGGATTCAGGTGCGCGTAGTTCGCATAGCGAAGGACCGTACGACGGACGGATTCATAGCGCGCATTAATGGAATAGATGGCATCAATGAGGGCGAGGCTGACATGGGCGTAGCGATATTCATTAGGCAGCGTAAGTGCCTCTTGGGTCAATAACGGGCGTAGAGCCTCGATCACCGTAACGACATCACGGGATTCATGCATGAGACATGTCTCCTTCCATAGACGTCCTCGTCAGAGGTAAAAAAGTGTTCCAAACAGCAGCAAAAAGAACCCAAACATGGCGGCATAAAAGGCAATGACCAGGGCCCATTTGACGAGGTACCAGACTACCCGGAGGAACAACAAAAAGAGTTGCCCTAAGAACTCGAAAATGGCCGCGGTGAGCGTAATGTCCTGGTTACAGCTGGGATCTTCGGACAAAGAGCCGGTCCGGAGCAGGATGTCTTGCGCCCCGGGGGGCGGTTTTCGTTGAGGCATTTTTTCACCTCCGTTCCATGGATGTATAATATAGGTATATGGAGTCAGCGTCAACCATTATCTAAAAAAATTGCGGGGCATCTCGTACAAAAATGGTGGTGCGTGACATGGCGGAATAACCCGGCGTGGGTTGGACAGGCGAGGCAGAAGGAGGATGGCGTTTTTTCGCGAATGATTCTTTAAACGAACAAGGAGCGAGCTAGCCATGACTCCAAAATTAGTGCGCGACCGCATACCCGACATCATTATCGCCAATGGGGAGCACCCGATAACACGACGATTAGACGACGCCGCCTATCACGACGCCCTCCGTGCAAAGCTCCGTGAAGAAGTGGACGAGTATCTTGGAGCCCCGGACGATGCCGCGGGTGTGGAGGAACTGGTGGATATCCTAGAGGTCATTCAAGCACTCACCGCCGTCCATGGAGCCAATGTCGAGTGGCTAGAGATGAAGCGGGCCGAAAAAGCGCGTGAGCGGGGCGGTTTTTCCGAGCGGGTATTCCTCATCGATGTTGAGTAGAGCGGAGCTCATCCGCGGAGACCTCGAGGCCCACATCGCTCGAGCGTTAGCCCAGTCGGGGACATTCTATGCGGTGGTCGCGTTCCTGCGTCGCTCTGGCGTCGGTCTTCTGAAAGAGCCATTGACGCGATTCCTCGAGGCGGGCGGGGAAGCGAAGATTCTGACCGGCGACTACCTTTACATCACCGAGCCCGAGGCTTTAGAGACGCTTATGGATCTGGGGTCTAATCTCGAGGTGCGGCTCTGGCGAAGTGATGGTAGTTCGTTTCATCCGAAAGCTTATTTATTTGAAACCGAGGCCGAAACGGCGGCGATTATCGGCTCTTCAAACCTTTCGCGAAGTGGGCTTACGTCGGGCGTGGAATGGAATTTAAAGGTTCAGGACGTCCCGTTTGACGGGGTGGATCCAGCGCATGCGTTTTTGGAACTCTTTTATGCGGAGGCCACCGAACCGGTGAATGCCGTAACCATCGGTCACTACCGGCGTGAGCGGGAGGCCAACGTTCGGGGGCGGGAAGGGTGGGAATTATCCGAGGATCGGGAGGGCGAGCCCGCTGTTTCTTCGGAGCCCATCACCGAGACTCTAGAAGAGCCGCTAAGATTATTCGCCCCACGCCCCGCCCAAGCGGAGGCTCTTGAAGCCCTCGAGGCCACGCGGGTTGAGGGCTTTGCCAAGGGGCTGGTGGTCCTTCCCACCGGTCTTGGAAAGACCTATTTAGCAGCCTTTTTTGCTCAAAGCTTCCGACGGGTATTGTTTGTGGCGCATCGGGATGAGATCTTGCGTCAAGCGGAACGAACCTTTAAAGCGGTCATGCCGGAACGATCGATAGCCCGGTACGACGGGTATCAACGGGATCGGGAGGGGGACATGGTATTTGCCTCTGTGTATACCATGGCCGCCCGGCGGCACCGCGCGCAATTTTCACCGTCTGCCTTTGATTTGGTGGTCGTCGACGAGTTTCATCATGCGGCAGCCCGGTCGTACCAAAGCCTTATCGAATATTTTCAACCGCAATTTCTCCTGGGGCTTACGGCAACGCCGGATAGGGCGGACAATCGCGATGTCTACGCCCTTTGCGATGGTAATTTAGTGTATCAAATGACCCTATCGGAGGCGATTAATCGGCATTGGTTGGCGCCCTTTTCCTATTTTGGCGTCAAAGACCCGATCGATTATGGAAGGTTAACCTGGCGGGGGACACGCTACGATGAGGCGGAACTTATTCACGCGCAACTTCAGGGACAGTATGGGGATGCCGTGCTTGACGCCTGGATGCGCTACCATGGTACAAGGACACTGGTCTTCTGTTCCTCTCGCGCTCAGAGTCGCTATCTGACCGAGCGGTTTCGAGCGGTGGGGGTGCGAGCCCGTCATGTGGATGGGACAACGCCTCTCTCTACACGGCGTGAGGTGCTAGAACAATTTACCGAGGGAACACTTCCGGTGATTTGTTCTGTTGACCTCTTTAATGAGGGGGTTGACGTGCCCGCCGTGGATACCATTCTTTTGGCCCGCCCCACCGACTCCATGGTGGTATTTTTGCAACAGATTGGGCGCGGTCTTCGACTGACGGAAGGGAAAACCCGCTGTACCATTATTGATTTGGTGGGCAACTATCGCCATGTTGATCGGCGCTTAGAGGCCTTGGGAATCGCTTCGCTTTCGGCATTGTCCCCGACCCATGTGGAAGGGCTTCCAGACGGTTGCAACATGACGTTGGATTTCGACGTGATCGAACTCTTGCGACAGCTTCACCGCCGCAATTCCCGTCCGAAAGACCTCCTACGCCATGCCTACCTCGCGTTGAAGGCGGAGTTGGGGCGGCGTCCTACCTATTTGGAGTTCCACTTGCAAAGTGGTGTGGACAGCGGCCTCGTGCGGAAAACGTTTCAGTCCTATGTGGGCCTTCTCGATGCCTTAAATGAGCTTAGCCCGGAAGAGTCTAAGACTTGGGAGCGGGCTCTGGGATGGCTCAATGCCCTGGAACGAACCCGCATGCAGAAAAGCTACAAGATGGTATTGCTTCGCGCCATGTTAGACAGAGGGCCGCGCTGGGTCGATCCCATTTCGGCTAAGGACGTAGCCTATCCCTTCTTTCAGTATCTTCATGATGCCCGCTATCGCCACGTGGACGTCGATGGTCAGCCCGTGTTGAGGGCGCCGTTTCGTTTAGCCCTGGTCGCGGCCAAAATTGCTGAGATGCCTATGCGACATCTCGCCGAAAGCGCCCCCGATTACTTTAGACTCGAGGACGGGGTCATGAGCGTGCAGGTGCCCGTCGATGCGCCGGGGGATCGCGATCGGCTGGCGATCTGGACGCGAGATATTGTGGAATATCGGCTCCATCGGTACTTCTACGAGCAGGTTGGCACGTAAGTGGCTGAAAATTCACGATGCCCATCAGAAGTCCGAAGGTCCCTAAGCCCACGAGTTCCGGCATCCAGAGACCTCAAGGGCGACCAGACCCCTTGGCGTCGCTCTCCTCGTCGTCGCCCAAAAACGTTAGTCGTAATGTGGGCGCTGCTTCCGATGCTCTGCCCTCGATTTTCGTCGAACGTTTGTTCTTTCATGTCTGAGGTCAACCGATTAACCTTATGGTGGCACAAAAAATGTTTGTCGCACTTTTCTCGCAATGCCTATCGATCTATACTGGGGGCGTACCATGACGGAATTCCTAAATCCGCGTAATGATTTCTTGTTTAAGCGCTTGTTTGGGGTTGCAGAGCATGAGGTTTTGTTGGTCGCCTTCATTAATGCGGTATTTCAAGATAGCGGGCGGCCGCTCGTTCGGTCGGCAACCATTCTCAATCCAGAAATACCTCAGGATGCGCTCAGAGACAAACGGTCAGTGTTCGATATTCACGTGCGGACCGATTTGGGCCAAGAAATCGATATTGAAGTCCAAACTCGCCGACATGAGACTCTGGCGGTCCGGACGCTCTATTATAAAATAGCGGCGAAAAACCCCTTGG
>DAHWKG010000165.1:0-2442 GCA_027343765.1 Sulfobacillus sp. | reverse complement strand
GCGAGGGCAAGACATGGTAAATGGGATTGATACCATACGACGATTGAATCATTTCCGTTGTGTGGCCGACGACCCAGGCGGTGCTGACTTCATTGACCGATCCACTCTCAAACCAGACGAGGTGGCCATCGGCCCCTGGACAATGTGGAATGCTGGCGAGTTCGGCGCGGATATCATCAATGACAGCCTTCTTGGATACAAGCGGGAGAGTGTCGTTGTTGTCGACAATGGTCCAACCATCCTGCCGCCACGCTACCATATAGTTCCACCACCTCCATCGCTTGATGAATCGCTTTCGGAAACACCGGGGTTGCCGCGACGGTGGCTCCCACCGTTAAAGTCAGCCCCGGTGCGGTGAGCCCGAGTCCCAGACATCGGAAAATACGTCGTAGCCCCATCATGTTCACGCTCTCCTGGGTCCAACGGGGATTTAACCCCCGCAGTAGTGGTCTCCTGGTATAACGTCAGGCGGCCCCAAAAGGTTACACGGATGCTTCCGGCCGGCCGAAAGTCCTACCTCAAGATTGGCAGACAGTACGGCTGGACAGGCGCGGGTTAAGAAAGATTCGGGGGCAAGTGCGCATGAACCTCTGCCCTCAATCCGTAGGGGTAACCGCCGTGAGCAGCGTCTGCATTACGGAGCCGTGCGCTGGAGTTTCCCACCCGCGAGGTATGTACATCATGGCAGCACCGTTCGTCCTTTCC
Source organism: Sulfobacillus sp. (assembly GCA_027343765.1). Classification (GTDB taxonomy): domain Bacteria; phylum Bacillota; class Sulfobacillia; order Sulfobacillales; family Sulfobacillaceae; genus Sulfobacillus_B. The sequence continues at coordinate 1,737 of DAHWKG010000165.1, read as the reverse complement.
AACCTTGGGCGGTCGTGCTGAGTGTAGAAGCTGGCTGAATTAGTCCAAAAGCTGACGGCGCCTCCTGTCCCAAAACTGCCGACCCGGATGTCCACGATGATTTCGCTGAGGCAAATTCTGAAACAAAAAAGGAGATGCCGTGTGGCATCCCCTCTTGGATTGTGGTGTTCTGCGACTCAACCGTTTTCCCCGATAGCCCAGCGGACCCAGGCTTGGCGATCCGCCGCGGCGATTGGGAACGGTTGCCACGGCAGCCGTTGGTGCCAGTGCCAGAACGCGTAGGCCCGATGCAAGGTGGCAATGGCCCGATGCGCGGCGGAGATAGCTCGGGTATCCGGCGGGGCACCCCCCGTCAAATCTTGGCAGTAGGCCGCCCACATCCCCGCATCGGCTTGTCGCCAGGTGTAGCCATGAAACCCCAACCAGGTGGCTGCTTGGGTCAATTCGCGCGCTTCGTGATAGCACCGTCGCGGGGGATGGTCCGGCCACGCCACGTAGTGGAGATAGTCGTTCATCAAGGCATCGGGAAATCCGTCGGCATCGTACACCATGACCCAGGGGCGCCACGGACGATGTTGGATGGTATAGGGCGGCGGGGAGGTCCCCTCGAGGTCCGACATTAATGGGGTGCTCATGCACAATCGCTCCTTTCATCGCATGGAGGCGGGGCCGCACGGCCCCGGTTAGGCTAATTCTCCTTGAATGACGCGGGTGATAATGGGCTCGTCGATCACGCGATGCCCATTTTGGGCGCCGTACAGCAGCGCATGCGTACACGCTTTGTTCACGAGGCGGGCGGCCCCGGTCGCGTAGCGGTGAATGGCATCCAGCGCTTGGTCGGAGAAAATGGCCTGTTCCGTGCCGGCGTACTGGAGATGGGCCTGCACATAGGCCGCCATCTGGGCCCGATCGAGGGCGGGAACGTGACATTGGACATCGATGCGCTGGCGAATCGCGGCATAGGATTGGAGTCCGAGGCGATCCCAGAGTTCGTTTTGCCCCACGAGGATGAGCGCCATGGGGCTTTCTGAGTCCATCTTGAGATTCAACAAGAATCTCAGTTCCTCTAGCATTTCGCGATCGAGCAAATGCGCCTCATCCACAATCGTCACCGGGCGCACGCGATGGACGCCACGCAAGATCTCGATTTCGCGATGGAGTTGGCGCTTGGCGTCGCCCCGGTAGAACTTGGCTTCGTAACCGAGCTGTTCTAGCAATCCCTTGTAGAAGTGCCGCGGGGTCAGTTTCGAGTCGGCCACGTAGAGGAGTTGATACGGGGTCCGATCTAATGCGGCTTGCAGCGCTCGGATCGCGGTACTTTTGCCGGTTCCGCAATCGCCGGTGACCACCACAAACCATTGGCGCTCGGCGGCATAGTGCAGGCGCCCCAGAATTTCTTCCAGATCCGCCGACACATAAAGCGCCTCGGGGGGGAGGTCGCGCGTAAACGGGGTGCGCATCATGTGGTAAAACGCCTCAAACATCGTGCCCCTCCTCCTCTGCGGATGACCAGCCGCGAAAGGAGATCGCCGGGGAGCTCACGGGGTGACGTGCCGCCCGTTTTTTCGCCGCCGCCAACACCCGCGACCCGTCAGCTGGAGTCTCCCCGAGATGATCCGGTACGGGCGGCCGCCGCCCCGCATATTCGCCCATTTCCAAGGGCCGCGCCGTCCACGGCGCGTGATTCGCGACTTCGATCGTCAGCTCCGAGACGTCGGCGGGATCGTAGACCACCTG
>DAHWKG010000124.1:0-5475 GCA_027343765.1 Sulfobacillus sp. | reverse complement strand
TGTCCATCAGTGGTAGGCAGCCTGGCCTTGTTTTAGTCCCATCCCACTCCATCCTGTTTGAATGGCGTGGGTCAGAGAGGCTGGTGTGGACCCAATAGGGTTCATCATGAATTCCGGATTCCAGTCTGTGACCGGTTGCTTCCAGAACTTGTGGGGAATAGTAATGTCCGCGATAAAGGTGGTGTACTCGGTTGGTGTTTTCACACCTTGAGTCCAATCCCACCCAACCTGATTGCCGCCGTAATTGACGCGCGAGGTCACCAGTCCCTGGGCCAACGTGGGCTTGCCGGCGCTGTCGACGCTTCGGGCATATACTAGGACAATGTACTCGCCCGGAGTCTCAGGATACTGGGCAATCTGAATATCGAGCGGCTGCCATATCACATGGTTTTTGCCGCTGTCCTGTGGCACCACTGTGATGCCGTTAATCCACTCACCTTGCACCTTTTTGGCTTGCCCCGGCGCCGCGTAGGCACTGACGGTGCTCCAATTTTTCTCTTGCAACCACGCCAAAGCCCAATTGGCCGCGATGTTCGCGACGCGGTTTTTGGCCCCCAGCTGCCACGTCCAACCGGGCGTGGGCATTGCCGTAGGCGGGCCGATCTTCCGCGGGCGCGGCTTGGCCTTGGGTTTTTGCGCCGCTATGTGTGCGGCCGCCGGTCGGGTGCTGTTAATCGGCGTGGCGGCTTGGACAAACCCACAATCGACCAATGTGACGCTCGCTACGGAGGCGAGCAGCGTACTGCCGAGCAATGTTAATTCCCGTTTCTTCATACTTATATCTCCTCCTTGTCATCAGGGGCGGATGCCGCATTCGGCCATCGCGCGTGATCCGCCCCCACGGTAAGCACATTCGATGATTCAATCCGGGGATCGCTACCCGGTTAGGGGTGAACCCCCAACGCACTTTGCATGAGTGCTTGAGCTTGATTCGGAAGCAGGCCCCCGACGCTCACCTTGGTCACAATGCCCGCTTTGCTAATCCAAATGAGCACGGGTATGGATCGCGGCTTCCAGAGCGATCGCGTGGCACTCGGGGCTACATAGAGATTCATTCCCGGCATCCCGCCATAGTCCTTCTTATACTGCTGCATTGTTGTCGCCATCTGGGCGGTGTCTGCGGTGACGGCCTTGCCGTCCTGTCCATGGAACGGCGGGCTTTCCGGTCCCGGCTGGGCGATGCCGCTCGCGGGGAACACGTCGATGACGTCGACGGCGACACCGGGTGTTTTGGCAATGGTGGGGAGCGCGTATTGGTCGGTGTAGCCGCAGTACAAGCACCAGCTGGCCATCAACTCAATGACGGTCCCCTTAGAACCCCGGGCGAGTGTGGTGTTTTGGTCGTTCAAGGTGCGCACGGCGGTCTTCCAATTGAAGGCTGTTCCAGTGGTGATATTGCTGATGCGGTTGGCGAACTTGGGTTTCCTGTGGCCACCGTCCTGAAAACCGAAATAAGCTCGAACCCATTGCCCCGCAACGACTTCCATGAATGGCTATCGAAACTCATGGAGACGAAATCTGGGATAATTCACCGGCAATAGGGGTCTTTGGCTGCGTTAACGCCCCATCCATGACCGGATTTCTTGTCGATGGGCCGCTTCCCCCGGTTTTGGTTCCAATGATACAGAAACCCCCTATTACCTGAACGCAACAATAGCTTGCCTGCCAAGGCAAGCTATTGCGCATACAAAATGCAGGTAAGTTGTCCGTGTCACCCCGCCCAATAGATCTCAGCCGGGCGGTTTGGATTTTATAGACTGACTCGCCGCCCACAAGACTGCGATAAACCCACCGAAGAGGGCGAGGACGGTCGGAGGGGATGCGGCGCCTTCTACGAACACGACGCCACCGCCAGCTCCCAGCATGATGTCCCGAATCACGCCTAAGTCCAGTCCCGGAGGAGACGGTTTCTCCAACCGGGATGGCGGCTCAATGCCGTGGTTTCGAGCGATATGACCTATCAGCCCGCCACCGGCTCCGACGGCTATTCCAATTTCTACGGGCGTCATCAAATTCCGCCTCCTTATGTCATCAGCTGGTAACTGTGTCTTCGGAGATTTCATGTGCCTTTTTCATTGTAAAGAAAGCGGGTCGAGCGACCGGGGATCGGGGCCCAATTTACGGTTTTTCGCGTTTCGGGTCCGGATCCCCGGTTTGCGGCCCGGGGTGATCAATGATGGAGTCGGTTCAACCAAATTCTGATGGAAAGGACTGACTTCCGATGACCAGGGAAGCGGCTCTAAGCCGCGTGCATTACTTGGGAGGCCTGCGATACCGCCGCCCCCACATACTGAGGACAAAGTGCCGATGCCATAAGAAGACAGGGGTTAAGGAGCGAGCAGGACCAGGATTGCCTGCTAACTGGATGACGACACGCAACCTCACGGACACGGCTGAGGCAGCCGCGTGAAGTTTAGCGCCATTCGAAAAGCGGGGATTGACGGGCCAACGGTGCACAAAGCCAGGGGCAATGTCATGACGGCCAATCCCCCACCGTGGTCCCGGGCCGAACGACCGATAACTGATCGACCTATCGCTGGCTGATGCCAGTGTCTCGAAAGAGCTTACTACACAAGAGAATTCCCTCATCGGAGGGTAGGCGGCGCACGCAATCTAGCCCGTTTGCGGTTGGCTGCGGAATTCCTGCGAACGCTGTCCTGCCAAGGGATTTGGCGTTTGTTTAGAGGAGGTTGGAGTCGGGTGACGATAAAAGGAAATACCACCCACGTGGGCAGTCTGGTGTACCAAGTGGTGCAGCTGCTGAACAGTCTGAATGCCGTCGGGCAAAGTCGTCATGAGGCCAAGCGGCGGGCTCGGGCAGTCGGATTCGATAAGCCCGTGGGAGTGCACGGACTCGGCACCGTAGAAAAGTATATCAAGCGGAACGTCCACTTTGCCAAGTGGTGTCGGGCGAATTATGGCGCGAAGACGCTGGATGGGATCACCCAGGAGATGGTTGATGGGTACTTTGCCACGCTGGCCGACGGGTCGGCCTCCACGTGGGATACCGACATCTCGGCCCTCAACAAACTCCGGGTCGCGATGGAACTGCACGGAATCGACTGTCGGTTTGCGCCACCCCCCGGGCGCCCGCGCCGCCTGGCCGAACGTCTCCATCAGCAAAGCTATTCTGCGCAGCAAATCGCCCGACTATTGGCGGTGCTCCCGGAGCCCTATCGGCTGATGGCGGAACTCCAATGGGAGACGGGGGCCCGGTGGGTGTCACTAAAACGCCTGCGGGCCGGAGACATCCAGAATAACGTCTGGATTTCGGGCAAGGGGGGTCAAGGCCAGTGGCGTCCGGTGACGCGCCGGTTCCGCAGCGAGTTGCTGCGTTGGATTGGGAACGCGCCCGCAGACGCCCGGGTCTTCGCCCGGTCGTATGGCGCCTATCGGGCGGCGCTGGTGCGGGCCTGTCATACGGCCGGGGTGCCCTATGACGGAACCCACGCGTTGCGCCGTTCCTTTGCCCGGCGCCGGTTGGGCGAACTGATGCGGTTAGGCCAGCCCGAACGCAAGGCACGGGAAATCATCGCCAAGGAAATGGGACACGGTGATAAACGAGGGCGGATCACGTGGGCTTACGCAGGCAAAGATGTGGTCGCAGGACTTTGAGGCCAATTATTCAGGTACAGCAGGTTACCGACTATACCGCGTCGAATATTAGAACGAACGATCCGAGGAAATCGGATTCGGGAAAGGAGAACAAATGTCATTATTGGCCTTCAAAATAAAAGTGGGCCCACTCGGCCTCCGCATGGCCTTCTTGTGGACCCGTACTAAGTAAAAAACCTAACCGATTACCTTCACGAGCATCTCTGCCAGGAGATGCTCGTTGTTATTTCCTCGCCGAGGGCGATTTTTCCTTCGTTTTTCAAAAAAAAATCGTGGGCGCAACCCCTGGTACACCCCACTGGCCGGAACGAACCCCTGAAAGGGGATGATTGGCTAGATAAGACGAGGAATAAGAAGGCCTCTCATTTTCTAAGAGAGCTGGTTTGGCTCGAAAAAGTGTACCCGGGTACAGTCGCATTTTTTCCTCGGTAAGAGCTACGCTGGCCCCATGTGAGGACAGCCGAAGGCTCCGCAACAGATGGGGCCAGCCCGAGGTTTTTGTGTCAGTGTGGTCTGACGGGATGGCGCGGCCCGAAGGTTCACGGTGGGCGCCGTGTTTCTCCAAGGGCTCGGACTGAATGCCTTGCCACCAGGCCAACCAATCCCCGCGCTCCGCGGCGTCAAGGAGATGGCGGCCAATAGAAGACTGAGGCACATCAAGGTACAAAAGGTGACTCCGGAGGAAAGTAGGTTGATTTTTTCTCCAAAGTGTACAGTTGGACTGTCATAATCTCCACTGATCGGATGAGACGTCCGTAGGCTCCGAAAGGCTCCGGCCAGTTTTGCCGCCGGACATTTATGATGCCGGCACGGAGTGAATCATCACGCTCCTCGAGGAGCTTTCAAAAATGATCGCACAACGGTCCATAACAAGATGCTTATCCAGCCGATCAACAGGAGAACAAACGCCCAAGAACCACAAGAAGACAAGGTCAAGGGAGCACGATAAATGTGATTTAGAGCTAGTACCGCTAGAGGCCGTCCTTTGGTTACTGCCATATAAATCACGTAAGCTGAGACTGCTGCTGAACCCATAACATAAACCATGCTGTACAAGGCGGTATACGAAGGAAGGGCGTGTGCGGGATGATTCCGAAATAACTTCTGTTTAAACCATTGGCGCGCGTAGGAATCCAAGTTGTAGAGTCCGGTCATCATCGTCAATAGATAATACATGTCGGTTTTCAAAAAGGCCATTTGTTCCCAAAGTAGGGCGAGAATCTGGCGGACCGCAATCCATGCGAGCACGGCATGCCACGAGGCAGGTCCCTTCCAGAGCAGAAGCGTTACCACGATTAAAATCATGCTGTCCACGGCCATGCCGGCCAAAATGGGGATCCACCGACGTGGCCGTGGTATTCCATATAAGCCTGTCATTTGGGTTTGAAGGACTGGAAAGAATAAGCGACGTCCCCATTGCAATTGAGTAGGCACGCCGTAAGCGCGGGCGGCTAGCATGTGTCCCGCCTCATGGAGAGTTGTTAATATAATGTCTGCGAACAGCAAGACCGTAGCAGCCATGCTTAAGTAAGATCCAGTCAATAATGAGGAGCCGAACACTCCGGGCAAAGCACCGCTCGCTAGAAACCAAATACTCCCGCCTAATCCCATTCCATAGAGCGCCATCGCAATCGGGGAGAAGAGAATGCGTCCGATGGCGCTCCACCGTGGAGATATACTGTGTGATTCCGGTCTCTCCGAGGAACGATCACCCCACAATCCCATCGTCTGAAGCTGCGCAACAAATTGGCGTACATTGATGGGTTCGGGGCGATTTTGGTAATGCTCTGCTACCAGGTCAAGCGGTTCCCCAGAAAGCAACCGTTGGCAGATTTCTCCGGCGACCATAGGTGCCCGGAA
>DAHWKG010000109.1:0-3506 GCA_027343765.1 Sulfobacillus sp. | reverse complement strand
GCCGATATTCTCGATTACCTCGCGGGAGGGATGTCGCCGTCTGACATTGTGGCCGACTTTCCGGACCTGCACGACGAGGACGTTCGTGCGGCTCTAGCTTTTGCGGCCGACCGTGAGCGCCGCCTCTTTACTTCGTTATGATCCTGCTGTTCGATGAGAATCTCTCGTTTCGCCTGGTCGAGCAGTTGGCCGATGTGTATCCGCACAGCCTCCACGTGCGCGATGTGGGCGGTTCAGCTCCCTATAGCTGGACAAGGGGAGCCCACGCACGATTTGTCAAGTAGTTTCGCTCACATGGGATTCTGTTCCATCATCTTGGGAAGCCCTGGATCAGCAATGCACGGCAGGAATGATTGGGGCTACCCCGTGTCGGGCCCATTGGTAGAACTGGGCGGGAGGCCAGTCGTGCAAGCTCCCATGCATCCGGCGTTCATTATAGTAGGTGATCCAGGCGGCGAGGGCCTCATACACCTCGGCCAAGGTTGCAAAGATTTGATTGCCTAAACAGTCCCGCTCGAGAATGCTGTGCCACGACTCGATATGCGCGTTCTTGTTCGGGGTGGCATTCGGAATCCGTTCATGGGCGATCCCCAGGGCCGTCACCCCTTGCGCCCAGGCATGGGACGTGAACTGGGGCCCATTATCCGTTCTGATCACCGGAGCGCTCCCGGGATTCCAATCCGCGCGCCGGCTTTCGACCGCAGCGTCCAACGCGCGTAACGCCTGTTCCGCCGTACAGGTCCAGCCGATGTGGTAACCTAAGATAGACCGGTCGAAGACGTCAATCACGCTACATAAATAGAAGAAACGGTCCACCCCGGCTACGTACCCATACTTCAGATCGGTCTCCCAGAGCTGATTGGGGCCGGTCACCACGCGATTCCGCGCAAGGTGGCGGGTGGGGCGATTCGCCGCCGTCGGAAAGCGACGGCCCTGTAACAACCCCGCCTCCTGGAGGAGACGATACACACTCTTCTTGTTAATCTGCAATTGGTGTTCGCGTCGGAGCCATACGGTTAATTTGCGATAGCCATACGCTTGCCCATCCGGCGTCGTGATATACGCATTGAGCCATTCGAGAACTTGGCCTTCCGGCACTTTCGTGCCGGTGGTCGTCCACCAGTATCCACGACGGGCGCGACCGGTCCGGGGCGCCGGCGATGTGTCCGCGGGGCGGGTACGACGTTTGCGCCAGGCGTAATACGTGGAACGGGCCACTCCAGCCAATCGACACACCACGGTCGATCGGTAGCCTGCGGTGATCCATTTATCGGCTACTTCGCACCGCGTGGAGGGACCCGGGGGGCTTTTTTTACGAGATCCTTTAAGATAGCGATTTCTAGGTCTTTATCCCCGAGGATTTCTTTCAACTGGCGATTTTCGGCCACCAGGACGTCGGTATCCTCGGCGGACTGCCCCACCGTCGCGGGACGTTGCCGGCTTGCCGCGCGGACCCATCGCCGCACCTGATCTGGAGGCAGGTTGTGTCGTCGGGCGACTGCCGCCGCGTTACGGCAATCCAGGGCCTCTTGGATACACTGGGCCTTCAATGCGGGAGTAATCGGAACGGGCGTGCTTGTGCTGGTTGTCATGACTGCTGTGCTCCTTCCTTATTATCCCTCTGTGAGGCACGGGTGCAAACCGGGCATTTCCAGTGCTCTGGAAATTTTTTGTCGCCACGCCTGGGGACCCTTTTTTCCAGTCCCTGGTACGTTCAGAGACAATCGAATTCCAAGTTTTTCACAGCCCCTGGAACCGCTTGCCAATGACCTCGTTCGCACCCTGCTACTTGATCTTAACGAGTTGACCCCACGCCTGTCCATGGTAATTCCGGGGCTTAAGAGGTGGGGCTCACCGGCCAGCCGGATGAGGAGATCTGGCGTTATGCCGTGCGACAACACTGCGCTATCGTGACCAAAGACATCGATTTCTACCAACGGAGCATGTTACGCGGTGCCCCGCCGAAGGTCATTTGGGTGCGCATCGGCAATGCGACCACCCGCGCAATCGCGGATGTGTTGCGCTCTCGGTTCTCGTCGGTGCAGCACTTTATCGCCGAGTCGGACGCCACGTTTCTTGAGCTCGCACCCCACGATTAATCGTCCCTTGGTTCTTAATCTTTGACCGGCCATCCTTCCCGTACATACGCCCCCGAATGCGCGCTAGCTTATCCGGTCACATCCTACAAGCTCCGTGTCCAGTCACGGAGAAATGTCGGCCACCGCTCCCATTGGCGAAAGGCGAACAACTGATCTCCATGTCCCATCAAGGCGAGTCCCATGTTGGTGGACAGGCTCATCACCACGCGGGCTCGGACCGTCCACCAAAAGGCTTCGGGCGCAGCCCGGACGTCGTCGAGCTCACGGGCCTGTGCCACCAAGGGGTGATCGACGCCGTCAAATAAGGCCGTATTGGCGACAAAGGACGCCAAGTCCCAATACTGCGGCATGAGCGACACATCTTCAAAATCGATCCATCGCCAGCCCTGTTCGGTGGGGAGCAGATTCCCCCGGTGAGCGTCACCATGGGCGGGCACCAGCGGTTCTCCCTGCAATTGTTGCCGAACGCGCTCAACCTCCCGGAGGATCTCGCGCGCTTGGACATTCTGACCGACTACGAGCCGCAAGTGTTCTACGGCCTCCGTGACATGTGTCCATGCGCCCCACGGCGGTAGGGTCTGTATCTCGGGGTAGCGCTGCATCGCATGCGACAACGCGCGCACCATCGCCACACCATCCGCAGGATCTGGCAAGCCCTCAGGGGGCTCAGCGTAATCCCACAGGGTCATCCATGTTCCCGCTACGCGGTGCGGGCCAGCCGGAATGACCGTAGCTGGTGCCACAATGGGTATGCCGTGCCGCCTCAGATGATCCGCAACTCGCAATTCACGTTGCCATACTGCACCCCAAAAATTGGCGTCATCTCCGGCAAACAAGGTCGCCACGCGCGCCACGAGGGGATAAGGGCGCAACCACAGGGTCAGATTGCCCGCATCGCTTAAGACCACCGGTTCTTCCAACCGCATGTCCCATCGAGACAACAGCGCTGCCAGGTCGACCGCCACGTCGTGCACTTGAGTCACACGTTGCAATACGTTCCGGCTCCTTTGGATGAGAGTTATCACGGATATTTTACTGCAGGTCTTGTAGGTCTTGTGGGACTTTTGCCCCCGATAATCCCTGATTCATCACACGAACTATTGTCAGGAGCACGTCTGGCCAGTCCTCATCTCGGAGACAGGCGCTCGGAACAGCAACCGTGGCCGCTGTGGGCGCGATGCTCGCTGCAAGCCAAACTGTACGAGCCGCCAAGACGGCCTAACCCCATCGGCGCTCTCCTGCCACGGGGCACGCTATTTATCGATGTCGCCTCGTGAGCCGATGGCGTCCACGAAGATAACTTCCTGCTGGTGGTCGATGTGGAAGAGGAGGCGAAACCCACCAACCCGCAACCGATACGCGCCCGTCTGTCCTGTCAGTGGCCGAATATCTCCCGCCGGTGGGACT
>DAHWKG010000104.1:0-3322 GCA_027343765.1 Sulfobacillus sp. | reverse complement strand
TAATTTTTCTTAGATATTCGGGGCCCTGTCTTGGGGCCCCTTTTTGGTTGTTAGGGGAGCTATGTTCTCCGAGGGGGGATCTGCGCCCCGGAACGCGCCGGGGGAGGGGCAATGGCCCCAGCCGGACGAACTCGCGCTCTACAAAGTTCTCTGTCCCATATTGCGATCTCGCCAAAGAGGCTCAATCTTGTAAAATGGGAGGGGATATCGAACATACAGGAGAACTTGGATCGGGAGGCGTTTGACGGTGGCAGAGCAGTATCGTGTGAGTAAGGATTCTTTGGGTGAAGTACGAGTTCCAGAGGAGGCGCTCTGGGGTCCTCAGACCGAGCGGGCTATTGATAATTTTCCGATTAGTGGGCTTCGCTTGCCGCGCCGCTTTATCCGCGCCCAAGGTGTTATTAAGTGGGCCGCCGCGAAGGCTAATGGCCAGTTAGGGCAGTTGGATGATAAAGTGGCCAAGGCCATCATGCAGGCCGCCGACGAAGTCATCGAGGGTCGATGGGATGACCAGTTTGTGGTCGATGTGTATCAGGCAGGCGCCGGAACCTCGCAGAACATGAATGCCAACGAGGTAATTGCCAACCGGGCACAGGAAATTTTGGGCGGGCACCGAGGCGACGTCAGCTTGGTTCATCCAAATGACCAAGTCAATATGGCGCAATCCACCAATGACACGATCCACGTGGCGATTCATATTGCCGGTGCAGAGGCCGTCATTCACGACCTCCTTCCGGCCATTCAAACGGTGGAAAATGAACTGCAGGCGAAGGCTCGCCAATGGATGGATATTGTGAAGTCGGGCCGGACCCATCTTCAAGACGCCGTGCCGATGCGGCTCGGGCAAGAAGTCGGAGGGTGGGCCGGGGCCCTAACTTACTGGCGCGAGAGTTTGGCAGAATCCGTGAAGAAGCTTTATGCGATTGGTCTCGGCGGCAACGCCGTGGGGACCGGGATTAATGCTCACCCCGACTACAAGCGGAAGTCGGTCGCGGCGGTGAGCGAAAAGACGGGCCTTCCCTTTACGCTCCCGGCCAATATGTTTACCTTTATTCAAAACATGGATGCGGTCTTGGAAGTCTCCGGACAGGTTCGCGGACTGGCTACAGCGGTAGGCAAAATTATGAACGACCTGAGACTCCTAAGTTCAGGTCCCCGAACCGGCCTTGCCGAATTGAAGCTTCCGGCGGTTCAGCCTGGTTCCTCCATTATGCCCGGCAAAGTGAATCCGGTGATGGCCGAAATGATGAACATGATCTGCTATCAAGTGTTCGGCTGCGACGCCACTGTGCAGGCCGCCGTGTCTGGGGCGCAGTTGGAGCTTAATGTGATGATGCCGGTGGTGGCCTTTAACGTGCTCCACGAGATCCAGATTCTTTCCACCGGGCTTTTGGCCTTTCATCGCCAGGCGCTGGAAGGGCTGGATGTGGATCGTGAACGGGTGACAGGCTACGTGGAAATGAGTACCGCCATCGCCACCGCCTTGAATCCCCACATCGGCTATGACCGGGCGGCAGTGGTGGCCAAGACCGCCTATAACGAAGGCAAGACCGTCCGGCAAGTGGTGCGGGAACAGGGGCTTTTGGACGAGGAACAATTAAACCAAGCGCTCGATTTAGAGCGCATGACACATCCGGAGCAATAGGGATGGGTGGCGACTTGTTTAACGCCACCGTGTTTCAGGATCAGGTGGTCATCGTGACAGGTGGAGGCACGGGTCTCGGGCGGGCGACGGCCGAATTTTTCGGCCGTCACGGCGCTCGGGTGGCGATCTTGGGACGGCGCCAGACGGTCATTGATGGGGCAGAGAGAGAGATGGCGCGAGCGGGAATCACTGTCCTGGGCGAACCCTTGGACATCCGGGACTCGGATGCGGTCGGGCAGTTCGTGGACAAAGTTTGGTCCCGATGGGGACGAATCGACGTGTTGGTCAACAATGCAGGCGGCCAGTTCCCCAAAGAAGCGATGGAACTGACACCCCGGGGACTGGATGCGGTCATCCGCACCAACCTCTACGGCACCATCAACATGAGCCAAGCGGTGGCCCGACGGATGGTTGGTTCCGGCGGAGTGATCATCAATATTGTGATAAGTGCCTTGGAGCGCGGCATCCCCGGCGTGGCCCATACCGTAGCGGCGAGAGCGGGAGTGGTGGGCTATATGCGGACGGTGGCGCGCGAGTGGGGACCTTATGGCATTCGTGTCAACGCGGTCGGTCCGGGGCTGGTGGTCACTCCCGGTTTTGAGGCCGAAATGCTGCAAACGGGTGACCCTGCGGTTGTTGAGCGTACCCGCCGCGCGATTCCTTTGGGACGGTTGGGGACCCCGGAGGATATTGTCCCGGTGGTCGCTTTTCTCGCGAGCCCGGGCGCATCCTACATCACGGGTCAATATGTGACAGTGGATGGGGGCAACAGTCTCGCGGAGGGCATTAGCATGCTACCCGAGAAGAGGATTTCGACGCTTCAAGACGAATAAAAGAATAAAGCAGCACGGATAGAACGGGGGCGCGCATATGGGTGAGGAATCGGAAGAGACAGGGGAAGCGCTCGAAGAGGTTTCCGCCTTTCGCCAGATCGAAGGCTTGTCTTTGACCTTCACGGCCGAACTTGGACGCCATAGCGCGCCATTGAAACGGTGGTTGTCACTTGGGGTGGGAAGCCAAATTTCGTTGGACCGGAGTTGGAAGGATCCGCTTAATCTTCGCTTAAACGGCCAACTGGTCGGCCACGGGCGGGTGGTCTTGGTCGGAAACCAGTTCGGGGTTGTTGTGGACCAATGGGGAAAACGATAAGAGCCTTACGTGTCTTTTAGGGGAAGTCCCGCAAGCGGGGCTTCTTCTTTTTTGCGGCTGAGTTGAATCACGGCGGTAATGATTAAGAGTCCCCCGAGTATGGCTAGAGCGTCTAGATGCACGTGTAAAAAGAGAAGCGAAGCGGCGACCGCCGCCACGGGTTCTGCAGTGGCTAAGAGTCCCGCCTCGGAAGGACTAAGATAACGGAGACTGGCTAAGTAAAGAGAGAATGCGGCGAGCGTACCTAACAACACGACAAAGGCGATGAGAAGCCATGCTTCGAAAGACCAGTGAGCATGCGGTGGGCGGAAGAGGGCGCCGGAGGTGAGGGAGACCAGTCCGCCGAGAGCCATGCCCCATCCCACCACACTGATGGCGTCATAGGCTTTTAAGAGCGGCTCCGGATAGATGGTGTAAAAGGCCAGACAAACGGCCGCAACCAATCCCCAAAAGATCGCGAGAGACGGGACCTCCAGACGGTGAATGTGGCCACCGGTGACCAAAAGCAGGGTTCCTAGCACCGCCAAG
>DAHWKG010000007.1:0-4144 GCA_027343765.1 Sulfobacillus sp. | reverse complement strand
CTGAACTAATTTACCGTCCACCCTCGTGAGGCGCTCCCGCCCCTGTCGCGCTCCGGGACGCGTACCGTCCAAGCCCACTAAATTTCCCCCTTCTAATGGGGTGGCACCTAAGAAGACCGCCGTTTCACGAATGCCGACAAGTTTTTTGCCTATGGATCAATTATCCAATAATGGATAACCATAGGTAATTTATTGGGGAACTGTTAAAACTGTCGCCCAGGATAGTCGTGGGGCCATCACCCGTCGCTCTCATCGGGGAGATGATAGGGGACCACGGTCACGGCGACTTCGCGGCGAAACACCAATGCGGCTTCCAAGGCAAACGCCCTGTGGTTGTGCAACACGTTTTGCCAGGGCTTGCCGACCACCAGCTCGGGAATGACGACGATCACGCGGCCCTTGGCAAAGAGGTTAGTCAAATGGTCGATGTACCGGATCATGGGGCGCAGCACGGAGCGATACTGAGACTCGATGGCGACAAACTGCACGGTCGGATCGGGGTTCCACTGGCGAAAGCGAGCCTCCACGGCACCCGCTGGCTCCAGGGACGTCGCGATGTGCAAGGCAATCAGCTCGTCGGGATTCATCGACAGCGCGGTGCTGATGGTGGCCATGGCCATCCGGTTGACACTGGCCAGGGGAACGACCACCACCACCTTTCGGCGGCCCGGCTTAACGGTCAAGTCGGTCAGCGGCAAGTGGTCGGCCACCATCTGGTAATGGCGGCGGACCGCACGCAAGGCGAGGATGAGGAGCGGAATGGCCACCACCACAATCCAGGCGCCACTCGTAAACTTGGTAATGACCGCAATCAATACCACCGCCGTGGTAAGCACGGCGCCCACGCCGGCCGTGATGATGGTGCCGACGCGTCCCGGCGCCTCACGCTCAGCGAAGCACTTTTTGACCAGGCTGACCATGGCGATAGTAAAGCTCATGTACACGCCGACCGCGTACAGGGGAATCAGGCTGTCGGCGTTGCCGTTAAAGAGGATAATGAGCAGGATGGCAAATGCCCCGAGGACGAGAATCCCATTTTGATAGACGAGACGGTCGCCCCGGGCCAAAAACATCCGCGGCATCCACTGATCCCGAGCCATAATGCTAGCCAACTGAGGAAATCCCGTAAAACTCGTGTTGGCAGCAATGGCCAGAATGGCCATGGCGACAAACGACAAGAAATAGCAATACACGCTGCGGCCAAAGACGTGTACTGCGACCTGCTGCAGGACGGTGACCTGCGCATGGCACCGCCACCGTTCGGGTATGCGGCAATGATTTTCCGGTAGTTGAAGACCAAAAACACCAACAGCAAAACCAGCACACCGGAGATGGGCAACGAAAACCACAGCGCCGCGGTCCCGGCCTGACTCAACACGATCAGAATTTCCTGGGTGCCGTAGGCGACAGACGACAAGGCGTCCGGCGCCAAGACGGAGAGCCCCTGCCACACCACGACCTGATGCCCCGCTTCTTCCCGCGCCTTAAGGGGCTTGCCGAATAAAACGCGACGCCAGTCCACGGCCCACCTCGCTCACCTATTCTTAAAGCATTTGAACTCCCTTCACACGCCCCTGGAGATAATGTGTCACCACGGGTCCACTCGATCCAGGTCTAGCAGCATGCCCAGCCTGGGACGCCGCGCTCCTGTTCGAATCCAAATCAGCACCGAATATTAGCGTACATACTGAGGCAATCAATTGGCGTGCACCCACGCTCCGAGGCACGGCTGATGCCGATGGCTTACAATACCTGTCAAGCCGCGCGGAAATTGATGCTAAGCATAGCATGCCCCGAATGGCTTTAGGGGGACCTCGGATGATGGCCATTGGGATGAACTCTTTATCCAGAATAGCCTTTCAAGCGGTGTCAGAGCCGAACTTTTGGGAACTTTTTGCGCGGTTACCCCACCGGCTCGCTTGACGTGCTGGAAGGCCTGCGACTGGTTACTCCCGGACGCGCGTAAGCTGCACGTGGCTGCGACGAACAAGGCATGGGATAGGCGGTTGGAACTCCGTTTGGCATCCGGTTTAAATTGGCCCCGATTCATGGACCCAGGTCGACTCCGGCAAACGCTAAGGGCTCCGTGGATCCTCAAAACGCGCAATTTTCCTGATTTTCACCATGATCGTCCGCTGCCAGGGTGGTGGATGATGCCCACCGGCCAAGAAGATTAAGGTACTTCGGTATCGGCGGTGCAGTGGCAAGGCCAGGTTGGATGCATGACGGCGTCCCTAACGGAAGGGCCGGTTCTCGTATGGCTGACCGGCACGCCGGCCAAGATGTCGTTGAGCAATCGTTTGAGGCTCTTTTTGTGGGAGTTCCTTCCGGACCCGCGGTCGGCCACGGTCGCGACTGTCCAGGCGGACACAAGAGATCCACGACTCGCGTTTGTCGTTCTCAATCGTCTTTCTGATCATGACTCGACACCCACGCATACGCGACGGTCCTGCGACCTGAGTCAGCACGATTAGACTTCTCTGGCCGCAATCGCGCTAGGTCATAGCGACGATAGCCGCGCCCGGCAATCGACAGGAGTGATGACATGTATGGCGAGAGACGAATTCCGAGACTATTGCCTGCCCATCGGTCTCCGGGCACGATTCGCAAACCCTCCACGTTCGGTATGACTTGGGAGGGTCGATGGCAATGGCAGCGAAGAGGCACAACCGCTCAATCTCCTTAGCCCTGGCAAGCCAACGACAACCAGATTGTCGTAAATTCCGCCGCCAGCTTTTGGGCTGCCCCCGTGCGGCCCGCGTCTTTCCGATGGCCGGCAAGGATGGTGCAGCTGGGAACGGTCTCCACGTTCCTCGACCCAGCCCACCTCCCGCAGTTTCGTCCCCGTTCTTAGCGCATGCCTGTACCTCCTATGCGTGCGTCTCAATATGATGTGGAACCCGCTTCGCGTCGGCTGAATGCGGGTGGTGATGATGCCGAAGAACGTGTAGATTGGTAGGTAGGACCATCTTAATAAACAGGGGGCGCTTGCAGCGTGCATCGAGTGTTCGCGACGCAACCACTGTCGCTGGAATCGGAAGAGAAATTGAAGGCCTTTGGCACCTATATTCGTTGGCAGGGCACCGGCCCAATGCCGGAGTCGTTCTGGCTGGAGTCGGCGGCTGAGGCAGATGCCATCCTCACCCGTGGCATCCGTATCGACGAATCGCTGCTCATGCACGCGAAGCGGCTTCGTGTCGTGAGCACACCATCCGTCGGATACGATCACTTTGACCTCAACGCAATGAAACGCCACCATGTGATCGGGACCCATACCCCAGGCGTGCTCGATGACACTGTCGCGGACTTGGCCATGGCGCTCGTCCTGGCCACTGCCCGCCGCATCGTCGAGCTCGATGGTTGGGTGCGGCAGGGTCGATGGGCACAGCAGGATGCGACGACGATGTTTGGCATCGACGTCCACCATCGCACTATTGGAATCATTGGGATGGGCAGAATCGGTGAGGCGGTAGCGAAGCGCGCGCACTACGGATTTGGCATGAACGTCCTCTACTACAGCCGAACCCGTCATGCCGACGTCGAACCGTCGATTCAGGCGACTTACGTGCCGTTTGATGCATTGCTTGAGCGGTCCGACTTTGTGGTACTGCTCACCCCGCTTACTCCGGAGACGACCGGTCTGATGAATCAAGCTGCGTTTGCCCGCATGAAGCCATCAGCGATATTTATCAACATCTCTCGCGGCAAGACGGTGGACGAAGAGGCACTCTATCGTGCGCTGTCGAAGGGACAGATTCGGGCTGCCGGCTTGGACGTATTTGCGACGGAGCCTGCACTCCTCGACAATCCCTTGTTGAGCCTCCCGAACGTGGTCGCCACCCCGCACATCGGATCGGCCACCAAGGCAACCCGAGACGAGATGGAGCACCTTGCCGTGGAGAACGTCCTCGCGATTTTAGAAGAGCGATTTGCAGACGCCCGAATTGTGCCCGAGTTGCAAGACCTCGCAAAGGCATTGTGATCGCGTCGCATCCGCCGGTCGTCTGGCGGAATCCCGTCGGGACCAACGGGCGGACTTCGAGTAGACGAATGTGGCTGGCGGCCTCTTCTAGTCCGCTACGACTGGTATGGTTGGTTCACCTGCCGCGTTCGACACCTTGAAATCCAGCAGGTTCCAGCGCGG
>DAHWKG010000056.1:0-2136 GCA_027343765.1 Sulfobacillus sp. | reverse complement strand
CGGCATCGCCTAACGGTACCAACAGAAGCAAGCCCGCCGCATACCCGAGTTGCGTTGCGGCGGGGATGAGGTGAATGAGGCGGGCACCCTGATAGTGGTGCGACACGCTCCCTAGTAGTGGCTGGTTGTAATAGATGTTGGCCACGGATAGTCCGGCGGCAATCGCCAAAACCAGCGTCAATCCGCGCGTAAGTCGTAGGCTCTCCGACACGTCCTGTCCCCTTTCCCGGGTGTTTAACTTATCAATCGTAACAAACTTACCAGCATGGGTAAACAGCCGAACATTCATTGTGGCTTAACAAAATAGATAATGACGATCGCGAAGTGGCGCCAATTTGTGGGATGGGCGAAGCGGTACCCAAATTGTAACTGTTTAGGTACTCGGGCGCATGCCAATAAGGCATCCGGGATGGGGGATGCTAGCACAGGCGATGTATGGCGTGGTTAAGCTAGCTCGGTTGCCATGGATGTCCTGCCAAGGCGGCACGCAAGACAGCGAGAGGCGATTGGCCTTGTTGACGCGCCGTCACCACATAACTTCGGATCGCGGCAAAGATGTGCCCGCCCTGTTCGCTCCGAAAACTCCCGGAAACCTTCTGTTTGACCGTCATCATGCGGAGTGCTCGCTCCGCGGCGTTGTTGTCAAAGGGAATGGTGATATCGTCGAAAAAGGCCAGGATTTCACTCCGGTGGGTTTCCAGTCGGGTGAGCAGGTTCTGCGCCCAATCTCGTTTTACGCGCCCACGGCGCCCGGAGGGTTCGGGTTCGGGATGGCGCTGACGTCCGTGGTGCACCAAGGTATCATAGAGGGCGTGGTAGCTGGTATAGCGGTCGGGCGCCACGTGATCGTGTCCGCTGTCTCGCGCCGCGCTCGCGGCGCGATGCATGTCCACGAGCAGGTCCCCTAACTGAGCCACCCAAGACTCGCCGGTGACTTCGTAGAGCCCCGTCAGATCCCGAAGAAGATGCGCATTGCACAGGGCATGACGCCCTCCGCAGCGGTAATACGGCTTCCAAAAGTCATGGACGGCCACGCCCTGGCGATCGGTCATCACGCCGAGGGAGTCAATGCCTTCGTGTCCTCGCTTCCGGTGCAACCCATACAAGGTCCAGCCGTCTGCCGTCGCGGTGTGCATCCACCAGAGTGTTCCCTCGACCCGAAACCCTGTTTCATCCACGTGCACGACCGGGGCCCGGTGGAGGGCATCCCGGATCATCGTCAGGACGGGGCCGACTACCTCCGAGACCCGCCGGGCCGCATCCACGATGGTCCGTCCACTCGGTGCATGCCCCCACAGCGCCGCGAAAAACTCCCGAATGCGCTCAACGGGCAACATCTGAAAGGTTTGCAGGTACGTAGCCAGCCCGAGGAGATGGGGGCCATATTGCGTCGGGGCGACGATGCCCTCCGGAAAGGTGCCCACGGTCTTCGCATCGCACCGGGGACAGGTTTTCACGTCGGCGCGATGCTCGGTCACCATCATGTTCAGCGGGGGTATATCGAAGACTTGACGCCGCCGGACCTCATCGACCGCCACGTCGGCCAACATCTCCCCGCAGCTCTCACAAACACTGACCGGATGGCGGATCACGGTCTCGGGGTTATCCGCCATCTTCAGGGTCTCCCCGGGATGACCCGGCTGGCCCCCACGCGGGCGCCCGGACGGGCGCCGTTGACTGCGCGGCGGTGGTTTCTTCAGCCCATCGGCCGATGGTGGTTGGGAGCTGTTCCGGCTGTTCCGATTGACTTGGCGTTCAAGCTCCGCGACCCGCACCTGCAGCCCTTGGACTTGGGCCTCCAGCCGCTCAATCACATCAAATAGTTGCGTCACCAGGTCGACCACCGCATCCGGTCCCCGGTCGTATACTTGGCGAATTTGGTCGGGACTCAGTCGCTTCATGGCGTTCACCTCTTGAAGAGGGATTCGCCATGGATCAAGCCAATTCCTTTGAGGACGACCCCGTGCTCGTAAATTTATCCGTGGGGTCGCATGGTCGCGCAACAGCGCGCCTGAGGTCGTTCTCTTGCGCTAAATCAAAGGGGATACGTAAATAGTTACGAATTATTTACCATTACGGGTTCGTTGCTAGAATTATTAAAAAGATATACGGAAAAGGCGGGAACTCTTTATCGAA
>DAHWKG010000033.1:0-8737 GCA_027343765.1 Sulfobacillus sp. | reverse complement strand
CGGAAGCCTCTCACGCCAACTTTCCGGGTCATCTGCCAGCTTTCTTTCTGCCGCGACAATCCGATCCACGCCCTGCAAAAACCAGGGGTCTATGCCGGTCGCTTGCGCCAAGTCGGTAACGCTCCAGCCACGCCAGAGCGCCTCGGCTAGATAAAATAGCCGTTGGTCGGTTGGCTCGGTGGCCAGTCGCTTCAGCGTCTCATCGTCAGCCCGGCTCTCCGGCCCTCCCAAGATGTCGAGACGACCCACTTCCAAAGACCGTACCGCCTTCTCGAGCGCTGCCTCGTAGGTACGGTCGATGGCCATCACCTCACCGGTTGCTTTCATCTGCGTGCCCAACCGACGGTCCGCTTCCGGAAACTTATCAAAGGGCCATCGCGGGATTTTCACCACCACGTAATCGAGCGCCGGTTCAAAGGCGGCACTGGTCTTTCCGGTCACCGGATTTTTAATTTCTGGCAAGGTGAGACCGAGCCCAATTTTGGCCACGATCCGGGCGATGGGGTAGCCTGTCGCCTTGGACGCCAACGCCGAGGAACGAGAGACGCGGGGATTCACCTCAATCACGCGGTATTCCCCCGTCTTCGACAAGGCCAACTGCACATTGCAGCCGCCCTCAATCCCCAAATTGCGCACAATATCCAATGAGGCATGGCGCAACATGTGGTACTCGTGGTCGGTCAAGGTCTGAGACGGCGCCACCACAATGGAGTCGCCGGTGTGCACCCCGACCGGGTCAAAGTTTTCCATGTTGCAAACGACGACCGCATTGTCGGCCCCGTCCCGTACAACCTCGTACTCGACTTCTTTCCAGCCGGCGATGGATTCCTCCACCAAAACCTGGCCGATGGGACTCTGCGTTAAGGCGTGAGGCAACCGTTCCAACAACTCCTCTTCGCTGTGGGCAAAGCCGCCGCCGCTACCGCCGAGGGTGTACGCCGGGCGCAAGACCACGGGATAGCCGATCCGGGCGGCGAATTTAAGCCCCTCTTCCACAGTCGTGACCGTCTCCGACTTGGCGATAGGATGACCGAGCCGCATCATTAAATGACGAAACTCTTCGCGGTCTTCAGCCATTTCGATGGCCTTTAGTTGGGTGCCCAGAAGCTCGATACCAAGATCGGTCAACACCCCCGCTTGGGCGAGCGACGACACTAAATTCAAGCCCATTTGGCCTCCTAAGGTGGCCAAGATCCCATCGGGGCGCTCCTTGCCCAGCACGTAGGCCAGAAACGAGACGGTTAACGGCTCGATGTAGACAATATCCGCCACCGTCAGATCGGTCATAATGGTGGCAGGATTGGAATTCACCAAAATCACCTCCACGCCCTCTTCCTTGAGAGCCCGGCAGGCCTGGGTTCCGGCGTAGTCGAACTCCGCAGCCTGGCCAATCACAATGGGGCCCGAGCCAATCACCAGCACCCGCTTTAATTCCGTCCGTTTAGGCATCTGACACCGCCTTTCGTTGAACCGTCGTGAGAAACTCGTCAAAGAGGTAAAGAGAATCGGACGGTCCCGGACCCGCCTCGGGATGATGCTGTACGGAGAGGATGGGTCGTTCTTTGTGGCTAATCCCTTCCACCGTTTGGTCGTGCAAATGGGTGAGACGGACATTATACCGATCCTGCAAATTATCGGCCTCTACGGCATATCCGTGGTTTTGACTGGTAATCAGCACCCTCCCCAAGCGATGATCGTACAGGGGATGATTCGCGCCGTGATGCCCAAATTTCAAGGGATAGGTGCGAGCCCCCTCAGCCAGCCCGATAAGCTGGTGCCCCAAGCAGATGCCGAGCGTCGGGTAGTGGTCCAAGGCATACCGCACCGTCGGCAGGACTTCGGGAATGGTCGCCGGATCGCCTGGGCCATTCGAGAGCACTACGCCGTCCGGATTGGTCTCGGACAGCTCCTCTGGCGTGGCACGGGCCGGAAGTACCGTGATAGCCGCACCCCGTCTGGATAATTCCGTAAGAATGGAGTTTTTCACCCCATAATCCATCACCGTGATGCGAGGACCCTGGCCGGCGATGTCGTAGCGCTTGGGCGTGGTCACTCGGAAAACCGCATCCGCTAGGTCGTAGTCTTGAAGTCTAGCCAACGCCTCCTCCGGGGATACGCTAACCGGAGCCATGGCAGCCCGTTCGGTGCCGCGGTCGCGAAGATACCGGGTCAGAGCGCGGGTGTCAACATCCGTCAATAAGGGCTTCTGGTAACTGGCCAAGTATTCGGGGAGCGCCGTCGCTGTCGGAGAATGCGAGGGCGCTTCCTCTAAGCGGTGCACAATCAAGCCCTCAACCCAGGGATAGAGGGATTCGGCGGCCTCAATAAAGGTCCCGTAATTGCCAATCAACGGATACGTGAGCACCACAATTTGCCCATAATACGAAGGATCCGTTAAAATCTCCTGATACCCTGTCATAGCCGTGTTAAAGACGACTTCTCCCCGGCCCAGCCACGCTTCCGAACCGATGAACGTTCCGTCAAATCGCGTACCATCAGGAAAGATTAGATAACCCTGCATGTAGCACCTCCCCATCCTCCATAACCACACGCCCACCCACAATGGTGGCCACCGCCTGGCCGACTAGCGCATGTCCCGCCAAAGGCGTGTTGTGACCTAAGGAATAAAATTTGTTCGGGTCGACCTCCCACCGCCGCTTGGGGTCGATCAAGGTGACATCAGCCACCTCACCTACCTCTATACCCCGATAGGGAATATTAAGCGCATGATGGGGGCCTCGGGTGAGCAAAGCTAGCCCGTCGAGGGGGCTCAGCAAGCCGGGATTGATGATGGCGGTGATCACGCCCGAGAGCAGTGTTTCCAACCCGCTAATGCCAAACGGTGCGTCGCTATAGGGGCGTGCCTTTTCATCGGCATGATGAGGAGCGTGGTCGCTGGCTACCACCTCCACCAGGCCTGACCTAATCGCTTCAATCAGCGCCGTCCGGGATGCATCCGGTCTTAAGGGCGGATTGACTTTAGTCACCGGATCGTACCCCCACTCCTGAAGCGCATCATCGGTGAGCAGTAGATGGTGTGGGGCCGCTTCGGCACTGACCCGAATCGCCCGGGCCCGAGCATAGCTTAAGGCTTCTAGACTTTCCGGGGCGGTCACGTGAGCCACATGCAGGCGACCGCCCGTGAGTCCCGCTAAAATGACGTCGCGCCATACCATCACCGACTCGGCTGCTTCGGGCATCCCAGAAAGACCAAGGCGCCCCGCATTTTGACCCTCATGCACGACAGCGCCCGCACTTAACGTCGGATCTTGGGCGTGACTGATAATGGGACCGGTCAGGGTAGCGGAATAAGTCAGTGCCGCTCGCATCAGCCCCCCCGATACGACCGGCTTTCCATCGTCGGAAAAGGCGACCGCCCCCGTCTGCTGCATACGGTACAAGTCCGCGAGTTCCTCACTCTCACTCCGCACGCTCACGGCGCCAATGGGCCATACCCGGACCAAATCGACCGTCTTAGCCCGCAATTTCACCCACTCCACCAACTCGGGCGTATCCACGACCGGGGTTGTATTGGGCATGGCGGCGATGACCGCGATGCCGCCGTTCGCAGCTGCTTGGCTCCCGGTGGCGATGGTCTCCTTGTGCGATTGGCCGGGCTCGCGAAGGTGAACATGCATATCCACTAAACGCGGAACCACCCAAAGACCTTGGGCGTCCCACGTCCGCAGCGAACGCCCGGCGCACTCTTCTGCCGTTTGAAAGCGCCCGTCGGCAATCCATACATCCTCATCATTCCGATCCACACCACGGTACGGATCGATAATCCGACCTCCGCGAATGCGGATAGCCTCATTCATCATGGTGTCCCCCCATCAACCGTGCCAGCACCGCCATGCGCACCGCCACGCCATTTGTCACCTGTTGAGCAATACACGTACGCGGGTCGACCATCACCGAAGAGTCAATCTCCACCCCACGATTTTGCGGCCCGGGGTGCAAGATGAGGGCATCAGGCGAAAGCCATCGCGCCCGCTCAGGGGTGATCCCCCAACGAAGACGGTACTCCTCTTCAGAGGGCATTCCGGCCATGGCTTTCCGTTCCTTCTGGATACGAAGCACCTGGACAACATCCGCTTCTCCGATCACGGCATCCAAATCCGAGGTCAAACGCACGCGATCGGTCTGAAACCCCTCCGGCAGCATGCTGGGAGGCCCCACCAGTGTGACCCATGCTCCCATGGCTAAAAACCCCCACAAATCCGAACGAGCCACCCGGCTATGGAGAATATCGCCCACAATCAGCAAGTGAAGATTATCCAGTCGGCCCCGTGCGTCCAGCACCGTGCGCATATCCAAGAGTCCTTGGGTCGGGTGCTCATGAAATCCGTCACCGGCATTGACGACTGGAATATCCAGATGCCGTTGTAACTCGATAGGCACTCCCGAGGTCCCATGGCGCACCACCAGCAAATCCGTACCCATGGCGGCGATGTTTTGGGCAGTGTCGTACAGGGTCTCGCCCTTTTCCACACTCGAACCCTTGCCTTGGAAGTTCACCACATCCGCGCCGAGATATTTTCCAGCCAGTTCAAAGGACGTCTTGGTACGCGTACTCGCTTCGAAAAACAGGTTGACGAACGCGCGACCGCGAAGCAGGGTACTCTTCTTCAGGGGTTGCTCGAGCACGTCCCGTCGCAATCGGGCGGCCTTTTCGAGCAGCCCTTCCAGCTCATGTCGAGGCATTCCCTCGAGACCCAACAGGTGACGAATCATGAAGTTCCGTCCTTTTCCAATGTGACCGCATCGTCCCCGTCGATTTCTCGGACCTTGACACGGACCACCTCACGCTTCGCGGTGGGGATATTCTTTCCCACAAAATCGGCGCGAATCGGCAACTCTCGGTGGCCGCGATCAATCAATACCGCCAGTTGAACCGCTTCGGGCCGGCCCTGGTCAATCGCCGCATCCAAGGCGGCCCGCACAGTGCGCCCGGTAAAAAGCACGTCGTCGACCAATATCACCACCCGGCCGGCCAATGACACTTCGCTCACCCAACTAGCCCGCCGCTTTGGATGCTCGCGGTCATCACGATAGGGCTCAATGTCCATGGCAATGACGGGCGGCCTTACCCCTTCAATGCGTCCCAGATTGGCCGCAATGCGCTCGGCTAGGGGCACGCCGCGCGTCCTGATGCCCGCCAATACCACATCCTCCATGTGGGCATTTTTTTCCGCGATTTGATGGGCCATACGCATCAGCACCCGCGAAAGTGCCTCTTCGTCCATTAAAAGGGCCATTTCCTCCCGCCTTCCCAAAAAACGGCCATAAAAAAACGCTCTAACCCGCAGATGGTCAGAGCTAATGCACCGGCTCCTTTCCAGTCTCGCGGGACTGGGATTAAAGGTCAGTGTTCCCGAACCCAGTTTAGATCACTCGAGTCCTTTGGTAAAGCTTTTGTTGAGTCTTCGATCCCCAAGAATTCGCGGCGCCAGCCGTCGGTCGGGCCGGCCCTCTAATATCTCTTGGAGAAGGTCCCACCGCATAGAAGCGAGCCATACCCCCTTGGGATAGAGGACCACGATGGGCCCCCGAGGACAAAATCCGAGGCAGGCCGTTTGAATCAAAGCCCATCCGGGGTAATGTCTTACACACCGGTTGAGGCGCCATGCGCCTTTAAGTCGGCATCGTGGTCCCTGGCAGATGAGGATCCGCTGCGATTCGCCCCCATGGTCCGCCTCCATCGACACCGCCTCCTCTCTTGACCAACATGGTAACCTAGGGTCATGGACGAACAAAAAAAGCGCCCACGAACTGGATGGAAAATCATCCTGGTTATCATCATTGGCATCGCCTTGGAAGTGGTGCTAAAGCACCTACCCATAAAGCTCCAACATCATTATGGCGATCTTTTCCGTGCCTTAATCGTGCTGTTAGATGGCGGCGCCATCTCCTGGCTGGTGGAGCATTGGTTGAATGCCCTGTCGTCCGAGCGTATTGGCGCCCGGCGCGCAACCTCGTTACGCTTTATGGCCCGCTTGGTCCTTTACCTGGCCATTATATTGGCGCTGTTGGCCGCCTTCGGGGTTGGCCTCTCTTCCGTGGTGTTCGGGTCGGCATTTTTGACCGTCATTCTAGGACTGGCAGGACAAAGTTTTTTCTCCAACCTTATTGCTGGCATCGGCTTGGTCATCTTTCATCCCTTTGAAGTTGGGGATCGCATCGCCTTTGTGGCCTGGCAATACCCCATACTCATGCCCTCTTTTTCTCATGAAGCCCTCAAACCCACCTACCGTGGCGTGGTCACCGACATCAACTTAGCCTACACCACCCTAATGACCGACGAAGGGGTGCCATTGCAAGTCCCCAATGGCGTGCTCATTCAAGCTGCCGTACAAAATTATCAACGTCGTCGCAGCCAAAATGTGCGTATGCGATTCGACCTCGACCTCGGGTTGGACCCCGACCATGTGATCGAGCAGCTGAGCCGGGCACTAGAATCCTTGCCACACCAGGTGGAGATTCAATTGGCAGATGTCGGCCCGACCACTTTTGGTCTACGCGTGATTGTCGGCGCTCGCGGAGGGACCGAGGACACCATCCGCCATCAAGTGCTGGAAGCGTTGGTGCCGATTGTCCAGAATCTCAGCCGACCGCCCAGCACGGAGCGGTCTTAAAGGGGGGACACCTACCATGTCGGCAATCAAGCACTTCCTCAAGAATTACGGTCCCCTCGCCCTTTTGGTGCTGCTGGCCGTCTCTCTTCGCCTGATCTTCGTGCATCTGCCGCACAGCGCTGCCCATCATTATGGGGATTTGTTTCGAGCCGCCATTGTGGTGGCTTCGGGAGGGGCTCTCACCTATCTGGTGGAACGTTGGCTGAATCGACTGACGGCCCGACGCATCGGCGCTCGTTCCTCGACCTCGATTCGCTTTCTGACCCGTCTCGTGCTTTATCTATCGCTCTCTCTCGGGGTATTAGCGGCGTTAGGGGTGAGCCTTTCGTCAGCCGTCTTCGGCTCCGCTTTTTTAAGTGTCATCCTCGGGCTTGCAGGCCAAAACTTCTTGGCCAATCTGATAGCAGGCATTGGGTTAGTGATTTTTCATCCCTTTGAAGTCGGGGATCAAATTCAATTTGTAACCTGGCAATTCTCCGTGCTCATGCCATCCTTTGCCCATGAAGCCATGAAGCCCGCCTACCAGGGGCGGGTGACTGATATCAATTTAGCATATACCACCCTCGTAACCGACGATGGCGTGCCTTTGGAGGTGCCCAATGGCATTCTCATTCAAGCGGCCATCCAAAATTTTAAACGCCAGACTCGTCGACGAGTGCGGATGCGCTTTGACATCGACATGGCGATTGATGCCGGTAGGTTGCTCACGCGATTGAAAGACCGGCTACCGAAGTCCGCGGAGGTGTCTCTGGTCGACGTCGGGGCCCAGCAATACGGGATTTTAATTCTGATGGATGCACCCGGACACCAGGAGGAGCCGCTTCGCCATGAAGTACTGGCCGAGTTAGTTCCCATCATTCGCGACCTGCGTCACGCCGTCGGAATGGTCAGCGAAGAAAGCCACTGAGCGGTAAGGGGTCCTAACTCTTTTCCATACACGTGGTCTGAGATGATCTGCGGAGCTCCAAAATCGGCTAATGACTGCCAGTCGCGTGGGGGCCGGGTTGTGAACTCCAGCCACTTTCGGGTCGTTGGGTGGTCAAAAGCCAGACGCCCGGCATGGAGGAGCTGACCGTGGCCAAAGGCTGGCATACGGCCCCCATACAGGAGATCGCCTGCCACCGGGTGCCCAAGCGAGGCCATGTGCACCCGGATTTGATGCGTGCGACCCGTTTCCAGTGTTAATGCGACCAGACTCAGGCGAGGCCAGATGGCCACCGTTCGATAATGGGTGCGCGCCTCCCGTCCCCCGTAGACAATGGCCATACGGAGGCGTTGACGGGGGTCGCGCCCTAACGGCGCATCAATAACTCCCTCGGGGGGGCTCAGATGCCCCTTGACGAGCGCCACATATTGGCGGGTCACCTGCCGGGCTTGAATAGCGGCCGACATAAGTTCGCGGGCCTGCCCGGTACGCGCCAGCACCATAAGACCGCTGGTGTCTTTATCGAGGCGGTGCACCACGCCGGGTCGCCATTCCCCATCCTCGAGCGGGAGCCAGGGCAGCAAACGATGCACCACGCTGTCCTCCCAATGTCCGGCGGAAGGATGGACGACCAGCCCGCGCGGCTTATCAATCACCATGATATCGTCGTCAAGGTACTGAACCCAGGTTGGTAAGACTGCCTCGCTTGCTTTGGCCTCTCGGACCAATGAAGGCGGGGTTTCCTCCACGATCTCCACGGTAACCCGTTGCCCCGGTTTTAAGGAGAATCCTGCCTTCTCCCTGCGCCCATTCACCAGGACGCGACCTGACTCAATTTGCCGCTGCCAAAAAGACCGCGAACGCCCGGGCCAGATCCGTGCCACCAACCGGTCCAGCCGGACGCCCGCTTCTTCTTCAGCGACCTGATGACTCTTCTCCACGCTCTTGGTCCTTTCGCCACAAGTCCCACACAATTAAAATAATCCCCACCACAATCGCGGCATCGGCGAGATTAAAGATGGCCCAAAAGCGGAAGTGAATGTAATCCACTACCCGGCCACTCACCAGTCGATCCCATAGGTTTCCCGCAGTGCCCCCAGCTAAAAGTCCCGCACCGACGCTGAAACGGGCGGTGAGAGATGGCTGTCGGATGATGAAGAGGGCCAGGGCTACCAAA
>DAHWKG010000015.1:0-3566 GCA_027343765.1 Sulfobacillus sp. | reverse complement strand
AATTATGTGCTCCAGCCAGTTATGTGCTGATGGCGGAGACGGGCCGTTCGACGGGCCGCCTCAGCCATCGAGAGCAGCACATAACGCCTGCTAGAGTCCCGCCAAGAACGCGAGGATATCGTCGGATGGCTGATAGCGACCACTCGGCACCTGGGGGCTGGCGGTTTTGGCCAGGGCCCGCTCTTTGAGTTGGATATCCGCCACCATGTATTTGTGTGTGGTCTCGATGCTTTCGTGGCCCAGCCAGATGGCAATGGTGGAGAGATCGATGCCCGATTGTAGCAAATGCATGGCGGTGGTGTGGCGAATCACATGGGGGGTCACCCGCTTGTCGGCTACCGAAGGACATTGCGGGGTGGCGGCCTGGGCCAGCCACTGCAGCCGCGCCATCACCCCGGACCGGGTTAATGGCTGGCCACGCCGGTTGGTGAACACATGCGGGTCACCCGACTCCCCTTGTTCCCGGAGCCAGTCGGTGAGGTAGCCCTGCGTCGACTGCCACAGCGGCAGCACGCGTTCTTTGCGTCCTTTCCCCCAAATGCGCACGGTGCTGACGCCGGACGGCGTCAGGATCACCGACGCGCGCGTTAGACCCGTCAATTCCGACACCCGCATGCCCGTGTTGTAGAGCAACGTGAGCATGAGTCGGTCACGCCGGCCCAGCCAAGTGTCCACAGCACAAGCCCCGAGGAGGGCGTCCATTTCGGTCGGCACGAGGTAGGACACAACCCGGGTGGCGGCCTTCTTGAACGGAATCTGCTTGACCCGTTGCACGAGCCCGAGATACTCCGGAGCTTGGAAGCTGACGTAGTCCATAAAGGAATGAATCGCCGCAAGGCGATGGTTGCGGGTCTTGATGCTGTTCTGCCGACGGACTTCCAAGTCGTCCAGAAAGGCCAAGATGGTGTCCGCATTGAGCATGTCCATCGTTACCGCCGCGGCGGGACACTGCTGCTGGTCGGCCAGATACCGCAACAATAGCCGGAATGTGTCGCGATACGCGCTCACCGTCGCCGGTGAGGCGTTGCGCTGTGTCATCAAGCGCTCCAAGAAGAATCCTTGCACAAGGGCGGGAAAGCGGTTCATCGTCATTTCGCGCCTCCTGGACGGCCGGCATCCGCGGCCCAGTGTTCAAATCGATCCGTCACGTGTGCCAAGAGTTCCGGCGTTCCGGTCAGGTACCAGTAGGTGTCGCTGGGCTTGACATGCCCGAGATAGGCCGACAGTAACAGTAAATGGTGGTTGACGTCCACGCCCTCGGCATACCACCGTAAAATGGTTTGGCAGGCGAAAGAGTGGCGCAGGTCATAGAGGCGTGGGGGCCGGCGAGACCATGTCGCTTCGCCTGGCGGCAAGAGCACCGTACGCACCACGGTGAAGGCATATTCCAAATCCCGCAGGGATAATGGGGCGCCTCCCGTCGACAGAAAAACATGGTCGGTCGGAGCCACCGGGCAGGTTCGATCTCGAATGTCCCCATACGCCTCTAACGCCGCCCAGACCGTGGCGTCCATCGGGAGAATACGCTCTTTGTTGAACTTGGTCCGGGCCACCCGTAGCGTGTGCTCTTTCCGGTCCAGGTCACCGCGTCGGAGCTGCACCAGTTCACTGGGGCGGAGACCCGTGGCCCAGAGGAGCCCAATCCCCGTGCGCACGGCCTGCGCACGCAGGCCATCGGGAGACACGAGGGTCTCGGCGGCTGCCATCAATCGCTGGACCTCGTCCACGGTAAAGAGGTACGGCATCGTCCGCCCGTGGCACGATCCAAAAAGGCCGCGCGGAGGGATTTCAGTGCCGGGATCGAGCACGTGAGCATAGGTCGCGAAGCGGCGGACCGTTTCCAGCCGCCGGGCTCGATACCATTGAGAAAAGTGGGGTCGCTCGGTCACCCAGTGGAGGGCCAAATTCGTGGTCACGGGCCCAGCATGGTCCTGGGCGCGGGTAAACGTCGCAAACCGCCGAAGCTCTTGTGCTTCCACCACCAACTGGAAACCGAGTCCGCGTTTGAAGGCGATATAAGCTTCCACTTGGGTGGTAATGCAGTGCCCCTCCCCCGACATCATGACACTACCGCCGGGTCCGCGGCCGCGGGCCACCGGCCGCTGGCGGCCGCCAACGCGGGTCCGGGAACTTTGGTATAGATTACCGCGGTGTCGATCGAGGTATGGCCTAATATATCGGCAATCATTTTCAGATCGGCTCCGGCATTGTATAACGTGGCAGCCTTCGTGTGCCGGAGCACATGGGTGCCGGTCACCTGGGGCGGAATGCCCGCCCGGGCGTACGCCCGACGGATGGTGCCGCGAATTTGTTCACGGCCCATGGGTGCTCCGAGCATATGGGCAAATCGCACAAACAGGGTCCGTTCGCCGGTTTGGGGACGCGACGCGGTGAGATAGCGCGCGACGGCCTCGCCTAGCCGGACGGGCACCGGCAAGTGGCGCTCTTGACGGGTTTTGCGCGCATGAATCTGCAGGATCCCGTGATGCCAGTCCCAGTCATCCAAGGTCAGATCCGCCACTTCCGAGACCCGCAAACCGAGATCGATGAAGCATAGCGCAATGGCATAGTCGCGGATCCCCGCCGGAGTGGTGCGGTCGTAGGCCCGCAACAATCGTTCGAGGTCCTCCACCGGGAGCGTGCGCGGCACCGAGTCGAGCTTCCCAACGGGGGCCGTTAGAGGAAGTAGCAACAGGCCCGGGTCCACTGGCATCCCCTGAAATCGGAGGTGTCGCGCATAGCCGCGAATGACGCTGATGCATCGCTTCGTCGAACGGGGCTGCAGATGGCGCCACGCGGTTGTCACGTAAGCCGCCACCGCTTCGGCGGTGAACCATGCAGTTTGGGGCCCGAGCGGCGGTCGCACGACCGCCCGGAGAAACGCTTCCAACACCCGGCGATGGGTCGTGACCGTCGCCGGAGCGAACCCCGCGACCCGTTCTAAATACTCCGCATAACGGCCCACTTCTTGGGAAATCGGATCAGAGGGAGTCTCCACAGGGCCGGGCTGTCCGTATAACTGTGCCACCGCGGTATGATGGTGCAATGCCGCACGGACCATCTTGAAGGTCTGGGGGCGGCCATCAATGGCCGTGCCAGGATCGAGATATGCTGCGGTCAGCGCCATCCACGTTTGCTCCGACTGACCATGGGTCAACTCGACCCATTTGCGAAAGCGCTGCACGATGGCCACATAGGCCCGGATGGTGCCGGGGCGATATTCATGTGCTTGCAGATACTGCTCGTAATCGACTTCACTAAACGTCCAATGCATCGTTTCAGTCACCTCATAGCCTAAATTCCCGGCTTCGCGGGTGACCTGATTATGTGGTCTATATTGGAGGGAACGGTCATCCGAATGAGGATTTCATGCGAAGGCAGCCCACAGGCGTCGGCTTCAGCACATAACTGGCTGGAGCACATAATTCCGACCCATCACGAAGGGCTTAATGGCCCGTTCGGCGCGGTTGTTGTCAATGGCGAGGCGCCCATCCTCCAGAAAGGCCTCCAACGCGGTCCACTGATTGCGGCAATAGGTCACCGCCTCCCCCAGTGCACTTTTGGGG
>DAHWKG010000014.1:0-6115 GCA_027343765.1 Sulfobacillus sp. | reverse complement strand
CACCCTGACCCGTCCTCGGCTCGATGAGGCGTTCGCCCCTCTCTGCTTTACCTGCTTTACGGGGAATCCGGAGACCAGGAGACCACGGCCAACCGATGGCGCGATCGGGTCACACTCGCGCCTGGTGCGGTGAGTCGTTCTTGCAGGAGAGATGCCAGTCGTGCTCGCTCCGTCTCCGTCGACAGATCCAATAGGGTCGCAAACCCGTCGAGCATTTTGTCAGGATCCCGCCAAAAGTCCCCGCGGGCCGGGGGCTCGATGATCGCTACGTCGGCGACGATGCCCTCCTCCCACAAGAGGGTGTAGACATCCCGAAAGGCTGGTGCAATGGGGGCGGGGCGATCGGGGTGAAAAAGTGGCCACCAGTCTTGCAGATCCGCTAGCATCGGCTCCACGTGGATCACCACCACGCAGCGTCTCGTCGCCGTGCGTTCCATTGCCTGAATAAACGCCCGAGGGGTGGGGGAAAAATGAATCACCAACGCCGCCAAGGCGACTTCCACCCGGGGCACCTCGACCCGGGGCCATAACCCAGCCACCGTATGAACCCGCGCCGCGCTTGGTGAAGCCTTCACGGCCGCGGTCAATTGCTCGCGCATGATGGCCGACGGCTCCACGGCCCAGACCTCACAATTGGCTTCGGCTACGGGGACCGTAAACCGACCAATTCCCGCCCCGATATCCACCACGGTCCGCTGCGGCCCCAGATGTTTCAACACCGCTTCGGTAATGGCGTGATCCCGATAGTCTTCGGCCGGTTGACCTTTTAGCCCCTCCGCCATCTGGGTCATAGACGCCTCAGGAAAGACCACCGGGTGCCACGTCGTCGGTTCCTTCATCCCATCCCACTCCTCTCAGTCTCTCTGGTGTCTTCGCGCGTTATGCCTCGATCTAGATCCTGCTCCGAGGAGCTCGATACCGTTATCATGCCCCTCGACCCAAGTTCTCCGCGCGAATGGTGGCGGCCTCGGCCGGCGGGGGTTTTAACGCCATCAAGACCTCCTCCACAAACGCCTCGGGATCGGGCAACTGGACGAAACGATTCCAACGCCGCTCAAACCCAATGGTGGACACCGGCTTGGGACTCAGAAACAAGCCGCCGCACGCTGATGCCCCGTAATGCGCGGGATACAATTCCGTCGTATCCGGCAGGGTGAGAATTTTGTCGTGGATCGAATGATATTGATCCACGGCAGCCTGCCGAATTCGCTCCGGTGCCGCATCCACCAGATCCGGCCGCCCCACGTCGCCCACAAACAAGGAATCGCCACTCAAGATCATCCACGGTTCGGTCGAACGCGTCCGATCGGTAACCACTAAGGACAGACTATCCGGGGTATGTCCGGGAGTCTCCCAGACCTGCACCTGGACCTGGCCGAAGTCGATCGCATCGTCCTGATGCAAAGGGTTCACGGCATAGGCGACGGGCGCTCGATGACTGAGCGACACCCGGATCCCGAGTTTGTCGGCGAGCTCGCGCGCCGCCGACGGATGGTCGGCATGGACATGGGTTTCCACGACGGCCGTGATCGCGAGACCCCAGTCCGCCGCCTCCAAAATGTATGCATCGGCTCCGAGTTGTCCTAAAGGATCCACGACCAGGCCCTGTCCCACCACGTCATCTCCGACGAGAAAGGAGGCGCAACCCATCGCGTGATCCCACAGCGGCACACAGATCATGTCCGTTCCCCTCCTCGTCGTGCAATCTCGCACCGCCGCATCCGGTCGATGACCACCTCTGCGGCCCACTCTTTATGGTCAGACATCACCAAAATCTCCTCCTTTGTTCCTTTGTTCCTTTGTTCCTTTGTTCCGGTGACGAGAGTTCCTCCGTCTGCTAAAACTCGTCCATTCGTCTGTCTTCGGGCCTGGTGTCCCGTCTGGAATTAGGATTTTCGGACTGCACGTCCGCGAATCACGGGGAGAATCCCTCGGCTCCGAACACTGTCGCACGCGGTCAACTGCAAGGGGGAGCGGGTGACAGCCGTTTGCACGTCTCGAGTCAACCGACAGCCTCCCCCCATGCGTCGCCACACCGGTTCGATCCCATGTTGCACCCATCGAACGCCCGGCTTTGGACTCCTCACATGTTCCAAAAAGAGATACTGGCCGCCCAGCGTCAGCACCCGGGCCACTTCGTGCAGGACGCGATCCACATCCACCACACTACAGAGCACCAAGGTACTAATTACGGTATCATAGGAGTCTGCGTCAAACGGCATGGCCTCGGCGGGCCAGGCCGCCACCGGCAGGTCGGGATACCGACGCGCCAAGATGCGTCGCATGGTGGCATCGGGCTCCAGCAACTGCAACCCGGTGACTCTCTCGCCGAGGGCGGGCACATCCAACCCTGTCCCCGCGCCGAGGATGAGAGTCTGGCCCAGGGCCTGGGCATTTTGCTGCCGCCGGGCCTGGCCCACCGCCCGCTCTAAGAACCGTTCCGTGTAGGGATACCACCGACTAAACCGGGGGTGGTCAACCAAACTCGCGGAGCCGGGGTCCCGATGATGCGTGCCGGGCATCCTTAGGCCACCACAAACCGGCCGGCCATGCCGTGCGCCGCGTGACCGGGGACGGGACAAATATAGTGATAGGTTCCGGCCGTCGCCGCCGTAAACTGCGTGCTACGGTGGTACTGGCCTTGGCGCGTCTCCGGCAAAATGGGCATGACAAAGGATCCGGAAAAGGCCGGCGATCCCTGCATCATGGCCATTTCTTGAAAGGGTGGGGCCGCTTTGGTGACCTCGAAGCCATGCATGTAGCCCTGGTCGGCATTGACAAGGTCCACGGTGACGTGGGCCCCCTGCGGCACCACCACGGTCGGGTTGATGAGCCCGTCCATCTCCCACTGCATGCCCTTAAGGTGCAGTGCCGCCGGAGCCGCCAACGGCACCAGGAGGTCTTGTGTGTTGTGATACGTAATGGTGTTGGTCGCCCGATCGATGGTGACCCCTTGCTCACTCTGCTGCACCAATTTGGCCACTTGGGCGGGAGTCCACACCGAGCCCGACCCCGACGCCATCATCCCCGCGGCACCAGATCCGACGTAGCCCATCGTGCCGGTCGACCCGCCCATCATGCCGCCAAACCCTCCGGTGCCTGCTGGCGAACCAGGGTTCCCGCTCGACCCGTTCCCGGCACCGCCCATCATGGCACTGAATCCTCCGCTATTGCCTGCTGGGGAACCGGTCCCCGTCGCCGGGCCGACCGCTACGCCATGGGACGCTGCGAAGGCGACCCCACCGACCGTCCCTGCTGCCATGAGACCCAGCCCCACGGCCAATCCACTCCATCGCTTCATATAGTCTCCACTCCTTCGGTGTTATATTCCCCACAACGCATCCCTATCACGGTCGTCGGGGAGCTCGGATCGCTTTGGACGCATCCCGCGTCATTTCCCCATGTGCCAACCGCCATGATAAGTGAGCCAGGGGATCGATGGTTCGGGCCGAGGTGGGGGTAGCAACAGGACGCGAATGGGCCACACGATCAGCACGATACCATCCGCCAGGATCAGCAAACCGATGCTCTCTGTGATCCCTATGCTGGCCTACTCGTCACCGAACCCGAATCCCGTCCTGATGGCCTCCCTCATCTTTGCTGCATCTTTAGGATATCCACGATATGTCACCGTCGCATGTCATCTCTGTCACAATTCAGTCACAATAAGGACCCGCCAGATTTTTTTGCCGGTATCGTCCGGTGCGTGTTGATGTTGACCGCCTGTGGTATCCTGGCGTTCAAAAGACGGGAGAGAAGGTCGGGCGGATGGTTATGCAGGGAACACCGACCGCGGCGGTCGTGGATCCGTTGCTTCTGTTTTATGTGTGGAATGGGGTCATCGCGCTGATGGTGTTGGTGGGCGGGGGAACTCTCTGGATCGCTCGTCGGACATCCCAGCCACGCCCCCGGTTCGCCGCGGTTCGGGCTCGGCAAATCCTCCTGGTGGGGCTCGGCAGTTTATGGATAGTCGATGGCCTATTGCAAGCGCAACCGTTGATGGTGACGGCCTTCGTGCGAGGCCTGCTGGTGCCGCTGCTCCCAGGCCAACCCCCACTCGTCGCCACCGCGATTCAGAGCAGTATACGACTTTGGCGCCTCCACCCGACGGTCTGGGACCTCGGAGCGGTGTGGCTCCAAATTGGTCTGGGGAGCGCGATCCTCCTGGGCGGCGACACTCGATGGCGGCGGACCGCACTCTGGATCTCTCTGGGATGGGGCCTCCTCATCTGGATTGCAGGCGAGGGCGTGGGCAGTCTCCTGGCGGGGGGCGGGTGGTTTGTGGGGAGTCCCGGCTCCGCCATTTTATATGCCCTGGCCGCCGGACTCTTGCTTTTGCCTCCCGCCGCGTGGGTGCATCCGCACAGTGTCGACTGGGGCCGTCAAGGAATGGCTGGTTTGTGGCTCGTCCTGGCGGGGCTTCAGGCTTGGCCCCCCTCAGGCTGGTGGTCTCGCCAGCTCAGTCGCGTCATCCTCAATCAAGCTCGAATGCCTCAACCCGCTGTGATCTCGACCCCCTTGTATGTGTTCGCCCACCTCATCGCCCAAGCGCCTCGAATCTGGAATGCCGGACTGGTGGGGCTGTTCCTCCTCCTCGCGATCCTATGGGGCGGGCGCCGCCCGACACGTCTCACCTGGGTGTTTACCGTGGGCGTCACGGTGGTAACCTGGTGGCTCGGGCAAGACCTGGGCGTCTTCGGGGGCATGGGCACTGACCCCAATAGCGGGGCTATTGTTCTCTTAGGCTTGATGGCCTATGCCGGGTTGGGATTCCCCGCCGTGAACTTTTCGGTCCCCGACCGAGGTCCAACCGCGTTGACCGCTGGCGCGGAGTCGAGTGATCCTCGATAGGCTTTTCAGCCTCAACCTGCCCGCGATGTCGGCGCGATGCCGGCTTGCCATCACGTCGACTCATGGCCGGGGTCCCCATTCAGCTGCACGACATGAAGAGGGTGGCACGAGGGCGGCCCGGAGAGGATGCCGTCGTGGTGCCCGTCAATCGCAAAATCCACCACCATAACCCTGCACCAAAAGAGCCATTCGTAAAGAGATCTGGTTCACGGTTGGTAATCCCAAGTCATCCAAAATTCCCCACCCGGCGGACGGGCATTGTTAAACCTAGCCCAAATTTCCAATGGCTATGATTTTTTTCGTCCTCCCGTGACTTTCACCAACAGTGAGCAAAGAGCCCCGAAAATCACCGCTTGCGCCCGCACGAGGTCAGTCTTTACGTCGTACCGGACCTTCTGCATCCGAAGAAAGATGCGGGGGCAGTGCGTCTGGCGGCGCACGACTCAAACCTCGGACCCCCACAAGAGTCTACACAGCATCATCTCTGCGATCGGAGCATCCGATTGCGCTTGCACCGAGGGGGATCACAGTCTATAATACCCCTAGGGAGTAGTAGTAGGAGGGGTTGGCGATGTACCAATATGAGCAGGATAAAGAGAACCTTTCCGCCCGATTGAAGCGGATCGAGGGGCAAGTCAAGGGCATTATACGCATGGTGGATGATGGGCGATACTGCCCGGACATTTTACAGCAAGTAGCCGCCATGACCGCGGCGATGGATGAGGTGTCCCTCATCCTCCTCCGATCGCATATTAACGGATGCGTGAAAGATGCCATGGAACAACATCAGGGGGATGAACCCATCGAGGATCTGATTTCGGTCGTACGCAAAGTCATTCGACGTTAGGAGGACCACTATGACGAACTCTATGCCAGCGAGCGCGCCTGAGATTGCTCAAGAATTGCAGTTGGAAATTTCCGGGATGACTTGTGCCAGCTGCGTGCATCATATTGAAAAGGCCTTGCAAAAGGTACCGGGTGTCGACACGGCCGACGTCAACCTGGCTTTGGAAAAAGCCCGCGTCACCTTTAATCCGTCCGTGGTGGGCACACCCGATGTGGTGCGGGCGGTGGCTCGCGCCGGATACCAGGTGCGGCTCGAGCATCGCGTGCTCAGCGTTCCCGGGTTGGAAGAATCGCCGGTCCAAGCGCGAGCGGAACAGGCAGTTAAGTCGGTGGAATCGGTGGTCAAAGTCCATAGCAACCCGGCTAAGGGTACGGTGACCATCGAACGGATTCGGGGGCAGGGAGATGACGCCGGACT
>DAHWKG010000002.1:0-29894 GCA_027343765.1 Sulfobacillus sp. | reverse complement strand
ATGATTCGCCGTGGGCATGGGGACCAAGTGCCTCGATGGCTTGACCAGTACTGCCGACGATTAGAGCCCGTGCCTTCGTCGGTTGCACCCATCGGTCGCCACTGGCAAGAAGCCTTGGGGGATATTCGGCGGGTGACCGATTGGACCCGGCATTTCGACCAAGCGCTAGATGAGCAATCATGGCGGACGGTTCTCAACCAGTGGTGGCCGCGGTTGCTACCAGGAATTGCTGCCGGGGCCACGCACGGAGTGATTCGCGTCGGCCATGCGGTCCGTGCGTTGCTCTTGGACGGGGAGTCGCCCGGACGGCTCCGTGAATTGGCTCACGGGATGGGCTATTGGGCTTCGCGCTGGAAGCCTCTTGACGTGCCGGAGGAACTCCCCAATACCGAAACGACGATAGGGGCGGCCCTACGGGTTCTCCCGCTGGTGCATGGACGCGACAATGGGGACGGGTTTGATGAGTGGGCCCCCCGGATGCACGAAGTTCCGGGTTGGAGTGAGGGGGTCTCGAAGGTTTTCATTCCGCATGATCCCATAGCTGTCCGCCAGTGGCTGGCCCAAGTGGTGGATGAAGCCGTCGTGCGCTACTTCCGCTACGGCCATGGCGATGCGATTATGCTCGTACACTCGGCGACGGCGCCGAATGCCGTTTGGCGCATTGTGCCCGCCCTCGAACAACGGTGGTGGCGAGACAGTGCCCGTGCCGCATGGATTGCTATGGCCACCCTAACGGCCGTTTACACGCCGGCGACTTCGGCGGATGACACGGGAGTTTCGGGTATCGCGCCTCGTCCCAGTGCTCCTGACGAGGCCTTTTCCCGGGCTGTCGAGCATGGCGATGAACATGTGATTAAATTGGCTGATACAGCCGTGGATGTCTATCGGAGAACCGGTGATATTCGGGCATTAAACGTCATCGAGCGCGCCGCCACGCGCATCTCCCGATGACGGGTCATCAAAAAACGGCGGGAGCGAGTCTCCCCGCCCAGATTTACCCCCTGTTGACAACCTCCGTGGACGGGGCCCATTTGGTATCAAGATGCTGGTTTTGCCGCGTGAAAAGCCAGGCGATGCCCAAGACTCCAAGCCCTAAGACCAAGACCACCAGACCTAATAGGCCACCCGCGTGGGCCGCCATGGTCCGAACCGCCCCGATGGTGAGGCCGCCATAGAGGGCCAAGACGGGAACGGCGGTACGCCATCGGCGACGCTCCAAAAGGCGCCAAGCGCCGAGGATCACGAAGGTGGTAGTAGCCGCACTCCACATGGGGTTTATGTTCCACACAAAGTGGGTGGCGGAAAACCCTGTCCAAGCGTTTAGGCCCAATCCCACAACGATGCCGGAGATCATGGCAGAGACCACGGCGCCTGGCGAGACATCGTCCCACAAAAAGGCGGCTAGCGTCGGGCCAACCACGGCGGCATTTCGGAGGGTGAGTCCAAACACGCGCCACCAAGCCACTTCGCCCGGCCGCCAGAGGCCATAAAGGACCATGAGCGTGCCTTCAATGACGAGGGCGAGTCGTGTCCAGCGCACTACATCGGGGCTCTGAAGAATATCTCCACCAAGACTGGTGGCCCCGGAAAATAGCAACGGCCCGCACCAAGTGAGCGCCAAAGCCCAAATGCCGAGTCCCACCAGAGCGACAAACCAGGCGGGGGAGTGGAGGGTCACGATGTGGGCGAACGCGACCAAGCCATCCATATGGGGGTTTCCCATGATGAGGCGTGTCTTCATGCCAAGCCACGTGCTCACGGCGATGACAGCAAGGAGGATGGCGGTGGACAACCAGACCGCTTTTTGGGCTTCTTTGACGTCGCGTGCCGAGGCGACGGCTTGAATCTCCGCCTGGGCAGCAAATACGTTCAGGGTATTCATCCCGAACCAGACCCAAATCATGCCGTGGCCAATACCATCGATATGCCAAAAGGCGGTTGTGTGAGCGAGCGGGTGCGTAATCGCCATTCCCTGAAGTTTCGTCGCCGCAAGCACCAAGCCCACCAGTACCACCAAGAAGTTAAGGCCTTGGGTTCGTGCCAACGAGACCATGCCGGCAAATTGGATGTAGATAACCAGGGCTAAAGTGGTGGCGCCCATGCTGAGCCAGAGCGGCCAATGGAGTGCCACATGCAAAAAGGCGCCGGCTGCCAGGGCATTGGAAAGCGCAAAGATAGGAAAGGTGGCGCCGATGACGAGACCCGAGAGGCGCCTCACCGCGGGTCCAAAGACTTGTCCCAATAACGCGGAATTAGAGACATATTGGCGGGCGCGGAACCAGGGGATCAAGAATGAGACCAAAATAGACATAAGGGCCACGCTAACACCATACCAGAGTGCGCTAATGCCACGGGTATACGCGGTATCAATTTGCACCACAATCAACGAGGAGCTCCAAAGGGCGCTCACCATGAAAAAGATGGCACGGGGTGATAGGCGGCGTCCCCCGCTTCGAAAGGAGTCGGCACTTTGTCGAGGACGGCGGCCGATCCCTGCGAGGATCAATGCATAGGCAATAAATAACGCAACCAGAGCCAACTTACGGCCTCCCTTAGACTAAATCCCAGTAACACTATCATATAAGTAGGATATTTGGATGTAAAGGGGCAACGTCGCTCCTCATTTCGAGGGGGGTGCCCGAGAGGTGCAGGTTCAGGCGTCAGCCGCGTTTCGTCCCAGCAAGAAGTACAAGATTAGGCCGATAACCGGCAAAATGAGGATCAAAAGGGTCCACAAGAGTTTATGGCCGAGGCCCCCTCGCCCGAACAAAACACTCGCAAGCGAGAGAATGTCCAGAATCAATACGAGAAGTCCAATCCAATGCATCTTCGTCCCCTCCTTTGATAGAAGTTTCGACGGAGCAGACAATTTTTAGACCGAGGCGGTAAAATGGGCTAGCCGAGAACGGACCCCGTTGATTAGTGGGGCCATGAAGAGCACAGCTCCGACGGCTCGCCAAATGGTTGAGATGAGCATGGCGTCTTGCATGTGCACCCACTTCAAGAGGGCGACCCCAACTTCCGGAGCAATAAAGGCCACGATCCCCAATACCACGTTATAGAAGGCGATGGCGGTGGACCGGTCACGATCGGGGGCAGCATGCAGCAACTCCGTAAAAAGCAGCAGTGTCACGCCGGAGAGAAAGATCCCACTGTAGAAGTTCACCCCGGTAAGATACCAGAGGTTCGGGGTGAGGACCGTTAAGATGGGTACCAGGGCCACGCCCAGTGCCGCGACTCCCAGGACGCCCATGCCGCCCCGTAACCGAGCCTGTCGTCCCCACCAGGTGAAGGTAATCACTTCGGCCGCTTGCGTGGCCATGGTGAAAATGCCCACCCAGAGCCCGGTCGCATGAGCGGTGGAAATCTGGAAGATAGAAAAGAGCGGCCAACTCATTTGCCAGCCAAAATTGAAAAAGGCGGCGAGAAGCACGTAACGGCGGAATGGCGGATGGCGCCAAAGGCTGCCGAAGGTCGACCAATCGAGCGGACGCGGTTTTTCCGTGGCGCGTCGGGGCTCCCGGTGGCGGGTAAGGTACCAAACCTCGACCAGGCCGATGATAAAGGCGCCAACTAGGACGCCCTGGTAGGGCATCTTGGCGTGTGGATTGAAAATCTGTAGGAGCCCACCGGTCACGATGGTCCCAAACAGACCAACCAAGGTCATCAGCACGTAGCGCCGACCAAAGAAACTTTCCCGCATGTTGGGGGGGATCAGTTTAGCGATGAGCGCTTGCCACCCCAGATTGCCGAGAGTCTGGGGAAAGTTCGCCAAGGCATTGGCGTCTACGACCAAGCCTGCGGCAAAAGGCGTGAAAAGCGGCATTAACGCCAGCAGCAGGTAGGTCATGCGGGTGGACAAAATGGTCGCGACGCTAAATTTTCGAAAAAGAGCGAGCCGTGGGACCCAGACGGCACCCAAGAGAGAGGCTAAAAGGCCGGTCAAGGCCGGCAACGAATTCAGCATCGCTACCTGTTGATGGGTGGCGTGTAGCGCGTCAATAAGATAAAGGGGAACAAAGGTGGAAACGATGCCGGTGGCGATGGTGCTAAAGGCGCCATT
This sequence comes from Sulfobacillus sp., assembly GCA_027343765.1. GTDB lineage: Bacteria > Bacillota > Sulfobacillia > Sulfobacillales > Sulfobacillaceae > Sulfobacillus_B. The sequence goes on along the minus strand of DAHWKG010000002.1, from coordinate 25,831 downwards.
ATACACCGAGGCACGAACGTTGAATCGGAGATCGCGAAATCGTCCCGGTGCGGGAATAATGAGGGCTCACTTCTTTCGAGAAAACTTCCCTCATTATGAGCCTCGCCCGAGGGCTTAGGCTAGTCTTTATGGACATTTGGCGGGGCGATTTTTGCTGGAAAATTCTCTTCCTGAAGAATCATGCCACGGGGTTGGCCGACAAATCCTAATCGTTCATAAAAGGGATGCTTTCCCTCGGCGGAAAAGAGAGCGATGAAGGAGAATCCCCGGCCCACGAACGGGGCCACAGCCCGGTGGGTAACGGCCCGTCCGATTCCATAGCCCTGATATTCCGGATCCACAATGACATCCCAAATGGTCGCATAGTAGGCGCCATCGGTGAGTACCCGGGCCGTGGCTACGAGGCGCGAGCCGTCCCATGCATGCACCAAAAGATCGGTTTCTTCTAAGGCCAGTTGAATACTTTCCGGGTTTCGACCGCGGGAAAACGTAATTTTATCCCAGAGTCGTTTGACATCTTTGACGGATGGCATGCCGCCTAGGCGAATATCAATCATGGGCACCTCGTGTGGATATATTTTCCAAATTCCCCGCATAGCATGTCTCAAGGAGGATGTCTATGGCACGGCGTACCATTGTTCTAGCAGGAAATCCTAACGTGGGCAAGTCGGTAATCTTTACGCAGTTGTCGGGACGGTATGCGGAGGTGTCGAATTTTCCTGGCACCACCGTGGAGATGCTGGAAGGATGGCTGGGCCCAGACCGTCTAATCGATACTCCGGGCATCTATGGGCTGAGTCGCTTTAACGAAGAAGAGCGAGTTGCCCTTCGGGCCATTGAAGAAGCAGACTTGGTGGTGCAAGTGGTGGATTCCACGCATCTCCCCCGCGATCTGTTTCTCACATGGCACTTGATTGATGCCAAGGTGCCACTCATTGTGGCGTTAAATATGATGGATGAGCTCCAGCGCCAGGGCGGCACGGTCGACACCGCCCGTTTGGAGCAGATCCTGGAAGTTCCGGTGGTGGGTGTGTCGGGCCTCACCGGCGAGGGTCTCCCTCTTTTGCGAGGGATGATCGAAGCGGGGGGGACGGTTTCCCCGAAAGCCACTCCGCTGGAGCCTCCTACCCCGGGTCTTACGCCGATACGTACGTTGTTATGGCACGAAGAAGACGCGGAGACGCTTAGGAGGGTGGGGCATTCGCCATCCGCGGGAAGTCGGGCATCGCTTTATAGTGAGCGCCGGGGACGGGCTGATCGGACAGCCGAAGCCGTGTTTAAACCACCCCACGGCCCTTCTGGCCTGGCCCGCTGGCTCGGCCAGGTATTGCTTACGCCGATTGGGAGTCTCGTTTCCATCGGGATTTTGCTAACCATGGTCTATTACTTCATCGGGGTTGTGGTCGCTGACGTGGTGGTCTCCTACCTCGAGGGTCTCATGAATGGCGTGGTGATTCCGGCCCTCTCTAGTGCCGTAGGTGCCATCGTCGGCCACGGAACCATCATCTATCGCCTCTTGGTGGGGCAATATGGTCTGGTGTCGGCAGGGCTCATTTACGTCGTGGCCTTGCTTCTGCCGCTCATTGTCGCCTTTTATCTCTTGTTGGCGGCCTTAGAGGACTCGGGGTATCTCCCACGACTCGCAACCATGCTGGATCGATTTTTCTTGCGGCTGGGCTTGAACGGTCGGGCGGTGATTCCCTTAGTGCTGGGATTCGGATGCGTCACCATGGCGACCGTCACCACTCGAATTTTGTCTTCGGAGCGGGAGCGCACCATTGCCACCATTCTCTTGGCATGGACCATTCCGTGCTCGGCCCAGATGGGGGTAATTACCGGCCTTTTAGCCGGGGTTGGCTGGCAGTATGCCCTGACCTATGCGCTCGCCATCACCGGACTTTTTGTGACCGTCGGCACCTTGCTCGACCGCACCTTGCCAGGGAATCCGACCCCGCTTTTGCTGGACCTACCGCCGCTCCGGGTGCCTTCGATGATGAATATGCTGGAAAAGACGCGCGTCAAGGTGGTCGGGTTTCTCCGCGAGGCGGGTCCCTTGTTTTTGGTTGGTTCGGGCGTTATTGAACTCAGTCAAATCGTGGGTGCACTGCCCTGGCTGGTTAGCCGCCTCACCCCGTTTATGGAGGACTGGCTCGGGATCCCGGGCACGGCCGTTCCCTCCTTCGTGCTGGGGTTTATTCGGCGGGACTTTGGGGCCGTGGGCCTTTATGCGGCCGGTCTCTCGCCGCATCAAGTGCTCACCGGGGCGGTGACCTTGACCCTGTTTGTTCCCTGCATTGCCTCCACGCTCGTGATTTTGAAAGAGCGTGGATGGCGATCGGGGACCGCCATCTGGCTTGGGTCGATTGGATTGGCGCTTCTGGTCGGGGGCCTGACGGCTCGTTTGGGGCCGTCCTGACGCCCTCTTGCATAAGATGGCGTGAGAGGGGGGATCGCGATCCATGCACATCTGGCACTGTCCTGGTTGCGGATTCCGATTGGACGTCTTTCAAGCCCGGTGCCCTCGTTGTGGGGAGCCTTTGACCGATATCTTGCAGCAACAGTGTATATCCTGCCACCTCAAAGCTAGCTGCGGGCCGGTAGAGATGCGCCCGCGTCCCAAAAGGGCTTTATTGTGGGGGCGAAAGGCCTAGGCTATAATGACCCTGAGGTGTTGAGTATGCGTGTGCAATCTGGCCAAATTGCGGTCGGATTGGCGGCCTTGGTGTTGGGGCTTATGGTGGCTGTGCAGTTTCGCCTGCATCAGGTGGTGCCACCGGCCAGCAATACCAACCAGTTGCTATCATTATTGAAGCAGGCCGATCAAAAACGGTCTCAATTAAACCAAGAGGTCGCGCACCTCAACATGGAACTTGACTCGCGCCTTAGCCAAGAAGCCTCAGCCCGTCACCTCGAGCGCCAGCTGACGGAGGACCAAATTCTCGCCGGCACGGTTCCCGTGCAAGGGCCCGGGGTGGTCGTCACCTGGTCGAACGGCAACGCACCCCAAGCGTATCAGTTGACGGATATTGACCTGTTGCTTTTGGTCAACGAGTTGCGCGCTGCTGGGGCCGAAGCCATTGCCATCAACGGCCAGCGAATCACGGCAGAGACAGAAATCCGCTCGGCGGCCAACTACATTCTCATCAATGATACCCAGACCAATGCGCCGTTCACGGTGAAAGCCATTGGACAAGCGAGCCAATTGGCTAACGCGCTCACGCTAGCTGGCGGATTGTATGATGAATCGCAGCAAGAGGGGCTTCGCATGAGCATCACCAAGAAGAATATGGTGGTCATTCCGGCTGCGCCACCCACGGTCTTATCCAACATTGCGCAAAAAAAGAGTTCCTGACAATTGGGAACAGAAAGGTTGTTGCGATGATGAGTGAGGGTCAAGGAGAACGGATTACATACCAGGGGGGTACGATTCGCGTGCCCGACACCCCCATCATTCCGTACATCGAGGGCGATGGGATCGGCCCCGACATTTGGCGGGCCACGGAACGGGTTCTCCACGCCGCCGTCGAAAAGAGTTATGGCGGCCAGAAGAAAATCCTCTTCAAAGAAGTATTGGCTGGAGAGAAGGCCTTCAATCAAACTGGAGAGTGGCTGCCTAAGGCGACCTTGGACGCGTTTCAAGAGTTCAAGGTCGGCATTAAGGGGCCATTGACCACGCCGGTGGGAGGAGGCATTCGGAGCCTCAACGTCACCATACGGCAGGTGTTGGACCTCTATGCCTGCGTGCGGCCGGTGCGATATATTGCCGGGGTGCCGTCACCCATGCGGGAGCCCGAAAAAGTCGACATGGTGATTTTTCGGGAAAACACCGAGGATGTTTATGCGGGGATCGAATGGGCCAGCGGATCACCGGAGGCGCAGCAACTCATTGAGTTCGTGAACAAGAACTTTAACCGCTCGATTGATCCGACCGCTGGCATCGGCATTAAGCCCATCACCCGCTTTGGCAGTGAACGCCTGATTCGCCGGGCCATCCGCTACGCTATCGACCACAAGCGACGTTCTGTCACCATGATGCATAAAGGAAACATTATGAAGTTTACCGAAGGGGCATTTCGAGACTACGGATACGCTTTGGCGGCGCGGGAGTTTCCGGACCAGGTCATTTCCGAAGAGGCGCTGTATCGGGACTACGACGGCAAGGTTCCAGAGGGCAAAATCGTGTTGAAAGATCGGATTGCTGACATTACCTTTCAACAGGTGTTGTTGCGTCCGGATGAATTTGACGTCATCGCCGCTCCCAACTTGAATGGAGACTACCTGTCGGATGCCTTGGCGGCTCAAGTCGGCGGTGTCGGCATGGCCCCCGGCTCCAACATTTCCGATGACGTGGCGGTGTTTGAGGCGACTCATGGGACGGCGCCCAAATATGCCAATCAAGATAAGGTGAATCCGAGTTCGTTGATTCTCTCTGCCATCATGATGCTGGAGCATCTAGGTTGGCAGGAAGCGGCGGATCGCATTCGAACAGGGCTTGAGTCGACCATCGCTCGGAAAATCGTGACCTATGACCTCGCCCGTCAGACGGCCGGGGCCCGCGAAGTTAAGACGTCTGAATTCGCCAGTGCTATTATTGACTCGCTGTAATTTTGACTGAAGGGGTGGTATCAATGTTCCGTCGACATAAAATTACCGTGCTAGGGGCCGGGGCCACAGGGGCCACCACGGCTCACTTGCTGGCGCTCAAAGAGTTGGGCGACGTGGTGCTGGTGGATATTCAACCAGGTACCCCGCAGGGGAAAGCGCTGGACATGTGGGAATCCGGCCCTATTGAAGGGTTTTCCGCCAAAGTGGTGGGTTCCAACGATTACGACCTCACGGCTGACTCGGATGTGATTGTGGTGACGGCGGGCATGCCGCGTAAAGAGGGCATGAGCCGCAACGACTTGCTCAAGGTGAATTCTGACGTGGTCTACGGGGTGGTGGAAAAAGCGAGTCAGGTCTCGCCCAATGCCGTGATTGTGGTTCTGACCAATCCGGCCGACGTGATGACCTATGTTGCCCAGAAAGCCAGTGGATTTCCGCACCACCGCGTGATGGGGCAGGCCGGGGTGTTGGACTCGGCTCGATTCCGCACCTTTTTGGCCGACGCGCTCACTGTTTCGCCGAAGGATATCTCTGCCTTCGTGATGGGCGGGCACGGAGACGATATGGTGCCGTTGGTTCGCTACTCCTATGCCGGCGGGATCCCCATCGAGAAACTGCTGCCCAAGGAAACCATCGACCAGATTGTCAAGCGCACCCGTACCGGTGGTGGGGAAGTGGTCTCACTCTTGAAGACTAGCTCGGCATTCTATGCTCCGGCATCGTCGCTCGCCGACATGGTAAAGGCGGTGTTGTTGGACGAGCGGCGCATTATGCCCGTCATCAGCTACCTCAACGGTGAATATGGCGAGCGAGACATCTATGTGGGCGTTCCGGCCGTCGTCGGTGGCAACGGGGTTGAAAAGGTTCTGGAAGTGGACTTTACGGCAGAAGAAAAAGAGGCCTTCAAAAAGTCGGTCAACTCGGTACGCGAGCCTTTGTCACTACTGACGCTTTAAAGATATAGACGGGAGGACGACGATGGAAAGTCGGGAAAAGGCTCTCGCCTACCATGAGAAACACCGGGGAAAGATTCAGGTGGTGTCCAAGGTTCCGGTCCGAGACCAAGACGATCTATCTTTAGCCTATACTCCGGGAGTGGCGGAGCCGTGTCGGGAAATCCATCGTGATGAGCGTCTGGTGAATCGCTATACCAACCGAGCCAATACGGTGGCCATTGTCACCGATGGTACGGCAGTGTTGGGGCTGGGTGACATCGGCCCTAAGGCGGGGTTGCCGGTAATGGAAGGCAAGGCCATCCTGTTCAAGATGTTCGGCGGGGTGGATGCGTTTCCCATTTGCCTGGACACCAAAGAACCGGAAAAGATTGTCGAGGTCGTGCGGTTGCTCGAGCCCTCCTTCGGCGGTGTCAATCTCGAAGACGTCTCCGCGCCGCGGGCGTTCGAGATTGAGGCGCGATTAAAAGAGGTGCTAGACATTCCGGTGTTTAATGACGACCAGCACGGGACGGCCGTGGTGGTGGGGGCCGCTCTTTTAAACGCGCTACGCTATGCCCAAAAGCGCATCGACCAGGTGCGGATTGTCTTTAATGGGGCGGGTGCCGCTGCCATTGCCACCACTAAGCTTCTGTTTGAACTGGGCGCCGAGGATATCCTTCTGGTTGATCGGGAGGGCCTCATCTATGAGGGCCGGTCTCAAGGCATGAATCCCTATAAAGAGGAAATCAGCCGCCTTACTAATCGGGACCGGCGGCAGGGCGACCTCGCTGCCGCATTGACTGGCGCCGACGTGTTCATTGGTGTGTCGGTGGCGGGGGCATTGACCATGGATATGATGCGGGGGATGAACCCCGGCGGCATTGTCTTCGCCTTGGCCAATCCGGTGCCCGAGATTTGGCCGGTGCACGCCTTGGAAGGTGGTGCCAAGGTGGTGGGGACGGGCCGGTCTGATTTTCCCAATCAAATCAACAACGTGCTGGGGTTCCCCGGCATTTTTCGGGGAGCTTTGGACGTTGGCGCCCGGGACATTAATGGTGCCATGCTCGTTGCGGCGGCGAGGGCGCTGGCCAATCTGATTTCTGACCGCGATTTGAAAGATGATTACATTATCCCCAACCCGATGGATCGGCGGGTGGCTCCGACCGTCGCCGAAGCGGTAGCGCGAGCGGCCCAGGAAAGCGGAGTCGCTACGGTGGACGTGGATCCCGAATGGGTCAGTCGTCATTGTCGGATGCTGGTGGATGATGTAATCGGGACCGAAGAGAAGATTCTCGAGGGGGACGAATAGGTGAAGCAGTACGAATATCTGGCCAAACAAGCATTGGCTGAACAGGGTATTCCTATTCCGCCGGGCCGTCTGGTCAATACTCCAGACGACGCCGCCGAGGCGGTCAAGGCCATCGGGCCGGCGGCGCTTAAGGCGCAAGTGCTAGTCGGTGGCCGCGGCAAGGCGGGTGGGATTCGGTTTGCACAAACGCCGGAAGAAGCTCGCGAAACAGCTCAGGCTATGTTGGGCATGGACTTAAAGGGCTACACCGTGGAGCGGCTTTATGCGGAAGCCAAGCTGGACATTGAACGGGAGTTTTACATATCGGTGACCACCGATCGCAACAAGAAGGTCCCGCTGGTGATGGCGTCATTGTCCGGGGGTGTGGAAATTGAGGATGTGGCGGACTCAGAAATCGTTCGTCAGTGGGTCAATCCGCGAGTCGGAGTTCTGCCCTATTTCGGTCGGCAAATGGCTGAGCGTCTTGGGTTGAAGGGGACGTTGGCCAAGGAATTTGCAGACCTTGTGGTCAAGCTCTATCACATCTATCGCGAGCGCGATGCGGAATTGGTCGAGATTAACCCGCTTGCGGTCGTCGACGGCCATTTGATGGCGGCGGATGCCCGTTTGAACATCGACGATTCCGCCTTGTTCCGGCACAAGAACGTGGAGCGCATTGAGGAAGGGTCCGCGCTCGAAAAGAAGGTCCACGAAATTGGCCTCGCCTATGTGGAGCTGGATGGAGACATTGCCATTATGGCCAACGGGGCCGGGATGGCCATGGCGACGGTAGACGCTATCCAATATTTTGGCGGCAAGCCGGCCAACTTTTTGGATGCCGGCGGCGGAGCCTCGGTCGAGCCTACAGCGCAAGCGTTGGACGTGTTGGTATCGATGAACCCCAAAGTGATCTTTATTAACATCTTCGGCGGCATCACACGCTGCGACGACGTGGCCAAGGCCATTCTTCAAGTCAAGCAAACCACGGGTATCCCGGTTCCGCTGGTGGTTCGCCTGGTAGGAACCAATGAAAAAGAAGGGGTGGCGCTCTTAGAGCAGGCAGGTATTTCGGCCTATTCGGACATGGCGCCCGCGGCAGAGCGCGCCGTACAGCTTGCAGGGGAGGGCCGGTCATAATGGCAGTGTTGTTGACGAAGAACTCCAAGATACTGGTTCAGGGTGTGACCGGCAATCAGGGTCGGTTTCACACCAAACAGATGCTCGCCTATGGATCCCATGTGGTCGGGGGGATTTCTCCGGGCAAGGCGCGGGAGCAGGTTGACGGGGTACCGGTTTTTGATACGGTCGAGCAGGCGGTAGAAAAGACGGGGGCCGATGCCTCAATCGTGTTCGTGCCCGCGCCTTTTGCCAAGGATGCGGCGTTTGAGGCGATGGAGAATGGCATTCGCTTGGTGGTCATGATCCCGGAGCACATTCCGGTTGCGGATTCGATTGACATCGTTACGCGGGCGCAAGAGCTTGGGGTCACGGTGATTGGTCCAAACACGTTTGGCATCATTTCGCCGGGTGAAAAGACCAAGATGGGCATCATGCCCAATCATATTTATAAGCCAGGCCCCATCGGCGTCGTCGCCCGGTCCGGAACCTTAAGCTACGAGATTGCGTTTAGCCTCACCCAAGGCGGGTTCGGTCAGACGACCGTGGTCGGCATGGGGGGCGATCCGGTTGTGGGACAGACGTTCATTTCCGTCTTGCGCCACTTTAAGGAGGATGCGGATACCCAAGCGGTGGTGATGGTGGGCGAAATCGGCGGGAGTGCCGAGGAAGAGGCCGCCGAGTACCTGAAAACGTTTGGGAAGCCCGTCGTCGCGTACCTCGCCGGTCGTGCCGCGCCTCCCGGTAAGCGTATGGGTCATGCCGGTGCGATCATCGAACGGGGTCGGGGTACTCTCGAATCCAAAGAAAAGGCACTGACGGCCGCGGGAGCCAGTGTTGTGACCATGCCTTGGCAGGTTGTGGACGCGCTTCGTGAGGCAACCCAGAAATAACCGCGAGAAGTAGTGACAAACCAGGGCATCCCTTTGGGGAGAGCCCTGGTTCTTTTTCGTGAGATTCCGGGTCATCCGTCCCTAACGAGGTAGTCTAGTTTTCGGGTTCGTCAACACACTTTCGGACGCATCAACTTGCCCAGATTAGAGAAAATGATTGCTCCACGCGATGAATTCGCTCATGGAGTACACGGCGAACAAGTTGGGAATGTGGGGCACGCGGCCTTTGAGCCAGTCGACCGCCCCGCGTTTCCAACCGCCGCCATCGATCACGACCATGGTCGGAAACGGGAAATGTTTCTCGATGTTGAGGGCTAGATACGGCAGCTTCTCGTCGACGGAACCGGCAACGCCTTGCCACTTAACTTCCACAATCAACCCGTAGGGTAGCGAGGGGATCCCGGTGACCGCAAAATCTACCTTTATCGGAGTCCCATAAATCCCCGGGCCAATGCCCCACTGCCGTGTAAAACGCTTGGGTTCTAAGGCCGTCAGAAACGTCGCGCGCGGCACCTCCGCGTAGCCCGATTGGGCCAGTACCGTGGACACCAACGCTTCGAGCTTATTGCCCGATTGATTGGCGCGATGCCCCGCGCTGGGGGGCACACTAGCCACGAAGGGCGCCCTCCACGGGATAGGTCGTGATGATGACCTCCGTGGCGCCGGTCCGCTTTGACGCGTCCGAATTGATCGCCCGACGGACCGGCACGACCTGAATCCAAAGGCCCCGGTAGAGATCATGAATTGCCGGGACGTCGGCATTTGACGCCATGACGTATACGCCGCGTCCGGCCATCTCTCGCACCCATTCCGCCAGGGCGACTTGGTCCGGCCATCCAAACCCATCGGCGGTGTAGCTGGTGAAATTGGCCGTTTTGGAAGCGGGGGCGTATGGCGGGTCAACATAGACGAAGTCCGCCTGTTGGGCGACCACGCCGGCCGCCCGGTAATCGGCCTCGACTATGGTGGCGTCCTGCAGTACCTGATGTGCGGCCCGTAAGGTGTCTTTCCGCACAATGTCCGGATTTTTGTAGCGGCCGAACGGCGTGTTGTATCGGCCCGTCGCCGATACGCGGTATAGTCCATTGAACGCGAGCCGCCCGAGGGCGTAAAACAGAGCGCTCTGCTCTAGATCGTCGGCTTGGCGGGCATTATAGCGGTCACGCAGGGTGTAGAAAAACGCGGCCTGATCCTCAGGCATGAGTGCCCGGTATGCCGTTTGGATGGCCGTTAGCCGACCGATGAGATCCTCCACCCGATCACGGACGATCTGATACAAGCGAATCAGGTCTCCGTTAGTATCACTCAAATACGACGCCGGGCGGCTCAACGCAAAGAATAATGCGGCACCGCCGGCGAAGGGTTCCAGGTATCGATTCCACAATGGGGGTTGCGAGGCAAGAAGGCGCGGCAAGAGTTGCCGTTTGCCTCCCGCCCATTTTAGAATCGGGGTTGCTGCCACGGTAGCCATCGTTGTTGTTTGCACACACCACCGCTCCTCTGTCCTAGCGTCCGCTGATTGTTGCGAAGAACTTCGCGATCGTCGGCATGATGTCCTGCTAGATTCTCGGAGCGCGTCTGACGACGTTGCCAAGGCAGTTCTTCAAGTCTAGAACAACAGGGATCCCGGTTCCGCTATTGGTTTGCCCAACTGCAACCTGCCAAGGGATGACGCTGTTAGAGAAGGCGCGGTTTCGGCCTGTTCGGACGTTGGCCCACAGCAGAGCGACGCAAACGACGCCGTTTACCCATTCGGGGGTGGCGTCGCGTCGATTCCTCGTTCAATTAAAGCATAGCACCTTGAGGCAAAAAATGGGAGACTAGTTTTTTCCCGAACCCGCTTATACACTGGGGTCACGTCTCAGAGTGGAGGAATCTAATGCGAGTTTTAGTCATCGGGGGGTCGCATCTCATTGGCCACTATCTTCTTCTGCTATTGGTCCAAAGAGGACACGAAGTAACGGTGGTGACACGGGGGAACCGGCCGCTTCCTTCGTCCAAAGTCACGCACCTGGTAGGCGACCGGCACGCCGTCTCCGTGCCCGGCTCATTCGAGGTGGTGATCGACACCGTGGCGTATGACCGTTCTCACGCAGAAAAGCTCGTTAGTTCGCTGAAAGGACGTCTTGGGAGATATGTGGTCGTGAGTACGGTGTTTGTCTATGTGGGTCTTGAGAAGCGGTTTCGCGTACCGTCAGCCCCAATCACGGAGGATCATCCCGCCTGGCACGATGCATCCTGGGACAGTGCCGAGCCATTCTCCCATCTCGCCTATGTGCGGGGCAAGCAGCGGCTCGAACACTTTCTTCATACGTCGCTCGAGGTGCCCATCACAGTAATTCGACCATTACCCCAAATTGTCGGCCCCAATACCGACGATGGTCGATTTGCTTGGTTTTGGCGGCGGGTCAGGGATGGGGGGCCCATTTGGCTGCCCGACGATGCGCGGGAAAAAGCGGGCCCCTGTCAGTTGGCGGGACATTGCGCGGACCATCGTATCCTTAATGGAAAGGCCCCAAGACGATCCCGTTCAGGCGTATAATCCGGGCAACCCGAGCTCTGGACCTACGAGGAATATCTTCGTCTTATGGCCAATGGCCGTCCATTACGGTCCGCTATGCCCCGCGCGCCACGTTGGATGCCTGGGCTGGCGGCACCTATCACATTCCACTCCCATATCCGGTTCCCTTTGACGTCCAGCACATTTTTCGCGCGGCAGATATGCGGCCGATTCCTATGAAGGAGTGGATTCAGGAGACCGGCCGGTGGTTTGACCAACAGGACCATTCCGAGCTCGTCTGGTACCAACATCGGCGGGCGGAATGGTCCTGGGGCTAGGAGCTTTCTTGGCGCCGTTCCGGGGAGGCGTGTAAAGCATCCGCGATTTCAAATAACTGACCCTCAATTGCGGGGAAGCGGGGTAGGTGCGGAATATGCACCTCCGTGGTACTGTTTCCCTCCACCTGCTCAGCTAAACGATCAAAGACCGAATGGAGGTCCGTCGCCATCGATGCGTCCAGCGCCCGTGGAGCGTCACAGACGGCAATCACCAGATACCCCAGTCGTTCAACGGAAAAAAGCGCGGGCGTTTCGGGTGGCTGGGGCATTTCCCCAAGCGAGGTCTCATAGAGATGCCGAAGCGCCAGTACGGAATCGAGGCAGATTGTTCGAAGCCGGATAATCGTCTTTGGATCACTGCCCTTGAGGACCGCTTGAAAAAGGGCTCCTGAGCGGCGGAGCGAACGGGCTATCGCCATAGGTAGCCGGGTAGAGGACGCTTGTCCCCAAAGCAGGAAGGCCGCCAAGAGGCCCCAAGCTCCGCCGATTAAAGTATCGACAAAGCGAGCGAGAATCATAGGAGCCACGGGGGTGTGGGTTCCTGCATAAATAATCACCAAGGCCATGGCGGTAATGAAGATGACGGAAATGCCGTAGTTCTTGGCAATAAAGAACAACATCGCTAATTGCAGAATGATGACCAGACCGGCGGTGGCGAGCGGAACGGGGTGTAACAGCAACAAGAGTCCAGTCAGAACGAGGCCCAAGGTGGTGCCAATCGCGCGTTGGATGGTGCGCTGGGTAATGACCACGGTGGAGACACCTTGGAGAACAGCCGCCGCCGTCAATGGCGCCCAAAACGGATGGGTGATGCCGAGTAAATGGGCGAGCACCACGGCCGTGGCCGTGGCAATGCCAATTCGTAGGACGGCGGGAAGAATCAGGGCGTCAGGATCCAGCCCACGGGCCAACCGCTCTTGAAATCGGGGGTGGTATAAGGGAGGACGGGACGGTGGGACATCCTCACGCAGCGCTAGTTGCAAGCTTTCCTGCAAGATATCAAACAGCCGGGAGGCGGAACGGCTCATGTGGTCCTTGGGGACGGCCAAGGAAGGACTTAACGCGATGGGTGTTTCTACGTGGGCGGCCAGGGTCCGAAGGGCCGCGGTCCATTCGGCATTTGGGGGCTGGTTGGTGTCGGACGATAGCGCGACGGCAGCGCGGAACAGTTTTTCCGCCTGGGCCGCCATCGCACGCACGCGTCGCTCAGGGGCGTTGATCGATGCTCGGTGAGCTAGGGCGACGGCTTCAGCGGCCTGAAATTCCCGGACTTTGGCGTGGGGACTGCCGATGGCGTCCAGGTACTGAGCAATTGTCTGGTAGGCCTTCTTCACCGGTGTTGTGTAGGGACCGCGACGATCCCAGAGCCAGTCGCTCATGCCAACCAGCCAGGCCAAGGTAGCTCCACCTAATACGGACAGCACCCGTACGCCAACAATCCCGGCGGGGTGAAGAGGCAGCGCGGCGCTGATGCAGGCTACCAAGACAAACATAAAACCGGCTGGAAGCGGGACATCGAACGCTCCAGTCAGATAGGTGGAGGCGGCACTCACGAATCCTAAAGCGAGGGCCATCTCCCACCAAACTGCCGACAGTGCTCCGAGCGCCATGGAAGCGGCTAACCCTAGCCCTACCAACGCTAAGAGAATCGCGCGGGCGCGATAGGGTTGGTTCTGTACATAGAGCGACGCGAATCCTCCCATGAAGGCCCAAATTCCCCATTCCAAGTGGCCCAACCAAAGGCCAATGGCGAGACCGAGAGCCGTCGTCAACCCTGTACCCCAAAGGCGACGCCACGACGTCGGCATCTTTTTGATTTGCATAACGCGAACACGCGCTGTGGCCATTTTGGAATCCCCCCCTTTACGTCTCATCCTGCCCGGTCTGAGCCCGTTTCAGGGTGACGTTTTCTGGAATTTCAGGAGCGTTCAGGATGGACCACGGATGATACGGCATCATAGATTTCTTGGTAGCTGGTACAGCGGCAGATGTTGGAGCGGAGCCACTCAATGGTGCGCTCGGGGCTCGCGTTGGCCACATCTTGAGCGAGTGCATGACCTACCATAAGGAAACCGGATGTGCAGTATCCGCACTGAAAGGCTTGCTGATCCATAAACGCCCGTTGAATGGGCGTTTCTTTTAACCCTTCTACGGTAAGAATGTCACGATCCTCCACCTCTGCCGTGAGCACCATACAGGATTTCATTGGGACTCCGTCTACTAGGACGGTGCAGGCTCCGCAATCGCCATTTTCGCAACCGGGCTTAGCGCCCGTGAGACCGAGGGCGTCTCCACGCAACGTATAAAGAAGCGTTTCACCGGGATATATCACGACGTCACACGGTTCCTGATTAATGGTGAGTGAGACTTGTTCGGGTTTGGTCAGTGACTTCACTGAGATGCCTCCAGTTCCTTTAAGATATTGGTAAGCGTATATTGGGTCACGAATTCCCGATATTCTCGCGAACCGTGGATGTCGGTGAGGGCTTGGTGCGGCATGCTAGATACCGCTCGCGCAGCACGGTCTCTGGCCGAGCGGGAGGTCTCTGAAAGAATATGATTGACGTGGCTGGAGGTGAAGGGATAGTTGGCCCAGCCGGAAAAGGCTGCGCGAATGGACCCGTCCTCGCGTCTCGCGACTGCGATGGTGACCAAAGGATAATCGATCCAGTCTTGGCGAGTCATCTTGTAGCTTCGAAACGCCATTCCCTTGGCTTCTTGGCCATCGACCGTCACTGAGACCAAAAATTCCCCCGGTTTGAGATTGAGCTTTTGATCGTAGATATCCCGTAAGGCACGGCTTTGCACCCCGTGTTTTCCTGCCACGTCCGCCGTGCTACTATCTGTGAGTAAAAAGGGCAGAATGGCCTCGCGGTACGGGAGCGTGCTCAGGAGGTTTCCCCCGAGGGTAATCTGGCCGCGGGTCGTATGATCGGCAATGCGGTCAGCCGTGGCCGTCAAGAAGGGCCACAAATCTTCAGAAGCAAGTTCCGTCAGCCGCACACCGGCTCCGAAGCGATATTGTCCACGGTCGGTTCCGTGTTGACGCGTCTCCGGGATGTTTTTCAGATCGATGACCGCGTCGAAGCGCCCCTCGTTGAGCCGTGAACGGGTCAGAATTTCCGTGCCCCCACCGTAATAGATGGGGTGCCGACCTTCTCGTGCCAATTCCTCATGGATGGCGAGCGCCGCTTTGAGGGTGTCCGGGCGGTAATAGTCAAACGGATGGACAATCACCGGCGCTCCCTCCTTTGTTGCCAAATCATTTCCGGGGTAATGGGGAGGGTGTTGAGCGGGGTGTTGGCTGCGCGGGACAGAGCGTTCGCCAACGCCGCGCCAATCGCTAGCACTGCGTGCTCGCCCAATGGCCGGGCTCCGTACGGGGAATCCATTTGCGGGGTCTGCACAAACTCCACCAAATATTGTTGCGGTTGCTCCCCCATGCGCATGACCTTGTAGCTCCGAAATTGCGGATTGAGAAAGGTGCCGTTGGGGTCGTAATGCACCCCTTCCCGACTCGCCACCCCGATCCCCATGTTCATACCGCCCATCACTTGTCCAGTGGCGACTTGGGGGTTGATGACGCGCCCCGCATCCAATACCGTCGCCGCCTTCAAGACACGATATTGATGGGTTTCCTGGTCATATTCCACTTCCACAGCCTGAACACCGACGGTCCATGCAGGTCCGGGTTTCCCGTGACCGGTCTCTTGATCGAGAAGGTTTAAATGACGGATCATGAAACGGCCGCGACCCATCAGTTGACCTCCAATGGAATCGCCCTCCTGATACTTGTAGCCGAGCGCCAGATCGGAAAATTTGATGGAGATATGGGGGTCGTCGCGGACAAAGACGTGTTCATTGCCATAGTCCAAATCATCGGGTGAGCACCGAAGAACAATGGCGGCCAGATTTAGTAGCTGCTGTAACAAATCGTTGGCCGCATCCAGTACCGCCCGTCCCACCATATAGGTTGAAAGGCTGGCCACCGTCTTCCAGTGTTCAGGATTGACGCTGGTGTTGACATCCTCGTGGACATAGACCCGATCGAGCGGAATACGAAGCTTTTCCGCCAAAATCATGGCCGCCGTGGTCTTCGTACCTGGACCAAATTCAACGGCGCCAGTGGAGAGATTGACGCTGCCGTCGGAGTTCATCGTGATGATGGCGCCAGACACGGCATTAGGAGGACTTGAGGACGTCTTCCAAAAGGCGGCCACCCCTTGGGCTCGCACACGATGAGGGCCGACCGCCTGGACTTCTCCTCCTTGCCAACCAATCAGCCGTTCCATCTCGTTGAGGCAGGCGGGCAAATCACCCAGGTTGCTGCGGGTGAGCCGGGCTTTGGTGGGGGTCATGTTGTCGATATCAATGGCATTTTTTCTGCGAAACTCCAAGGGGTCCATTTTGAGGGCCTGGGCGAGCTCATCCACGGCACGCTCCACCGCGAAGGTCATGGGCATGTGGCCAAATCCCCGAAAAGCTGTGGTGTAGGTGTGATTGGTATAAACGCAGAAGACATCGGTGTGCACGTTAGCCACGTGATAGGGGCCGGTGCACTGGGCGGCAATCGCTCGGGCGATGCGTGGGGCGGAGTCGGTGTAGGCGCCGATGTCCAAGTAAAACTTCATGTTAGCGGCCTGGATGCGCCCATCCTTCGTGGCGCCGAGGGTAATGTCGGCCTCAAGCCCGAGACCTAAGGGCGACATGGTCAGGTCTTCTTCACGAGTATTGGCGATTTTGACCATCTGCCCCCCGACCGCTTTCGAAGCAATGTAGGCTAATAGCTCAAGTTGAATGGCCGCTTTCCCCCCGAATGCTCCCCCGATCAATGGGGCGGTGACAATGACTTGTCCGGGCTTAAGGTTGAAATATTGCGCCACCAGCTTCTGCACCTCAAAGGGCGCTTGAGTGCTCGCGTGAATTAACACCCGGCCGTCCGCGAGAATTTCCGCTTTGGCCACACGGGGCTCCATGGCCGCGTGGTCAATTTGAGGAAGGCTGACGTGGACCTGAACCTTCACGTCGCTGGCCTTTAAGCCTTTCTCGACGTCGCCTTTCTTAACGTTGGCTTGGTCCGCCAGATTGCTCTTCTTTTTCGGAGAGACGGGCGGTGTGGCCACGGTGTAGTCGCCATTTTTTTCGTGCACCAAGGGGGCATTGTCAGCGAGCGAGTCCGGGATGCTGTTTACCACCGGCAGGGGTTTAATGCGAACGTTCACCAATGCAGCGGCACGCCGCGCAATACTCTCGTCACGGGCGATCACCAGAGCGACCGGTTCGCCCCAGTAGCGCACTTTGTCTTTTGCGAGCGGCGGCCGATCCTGGGTGACATCTCCCGTCAACACCGAAAGGTCATCGCCGATGACGATGGCCTTGACGCCCGGGACTTTTTTCGCTTCCGAGGTGTCAATGCTAAGAATTTTTCCGTGCGCCCGGTGGGCTGGAACAACGACGGCGCTTAGGGTTCCGGGAATGTTAATATCATTGGTGTAACGGGCGCGCCCAGTGACTTTGTTTGGGGCTTCCTTGCGAGGAACACTGGTACCAATCGTGCTCATTGAATCCTCCCTGATGTGAGACATACTGCATTTATCATTCGTTGCCCCGGGGTACGTTATTCGCCAATTATCGCCGCGTACGTGTCAATAGCTGTTAGGACGGTGCGGGTTGAGACAGGCATGGTATCATAATGGGGAGAACGGTGGACACTGTTCCAAGATTTCTATGTTCTAGGAACTGAAGGTGGAGACGTGAAAATTCAAGTGGTGGGCATTAATCACCGCGACGCGCCGGTGTCCGTCAGGGAGAGGGCGGCTTTTGCGCCGAGCCTCTTGGACCAGGCCTATCGGCGAACTTTTGACCTTCTGGGTCAAGAGGGGGTCGTCATCCTTTCAACGTGCAACCGGACAGAGATTTATGTGGCAGGCGACGTGGCGCTAGTTGATATTTATGCCTGGTGGGAATCGATTGCCGGGGTGCCTCGGGGTGAGTTTTCGGAGGCATCATTCTGGGCTCAGGATCGGGCAGCCGCTGAACATTTGATGCGCGTGGCTTCAGGGATTGATTCGATGGTGTTGGGCGAAACGCAGATACTTGGCCAGGTCAAAGACGCCTATCAAAAAGCGCAGCAGATGGGAGCTGTGGGCCGTCTTCACCGGTTATTCCACTATGCCTTTCGGGCAGGCAAACGTGCCCATAGCGAGACCGATATCGGCAAGAACGCATTGTCCTTGGGATATGCGGTGGTGGAGTTGTCAAAAAAGGTCTTTGGACGCATCGACGATCGGACCGTGTTGGTGGTGGGGGCTGGGGAAACGGGCCGCCTGGTCGCCCGTCATTTGAGTGCGCAAGGCGCGGGACAGATTTTAATCGTCAATCGGACCGAGACCCGGGCCAAGATGCTTGCAGACGAGGTTGGCGGGCAGGCCCGCTCGTGGGATCATCTGGCGGAGGCGCTTTTGTCGGCCGACATCGTCGTCTCATGCACCAGCGCCCCCGAGGCCATCATTACCCGGGAGATGGTGCAACATCTTTTGAGAACTAAAATCCACAAGTTTCGATTCTTCTTCGACATGGCCGTTCCCCGAGACATTGACCCAGGTGTTCAGGAGCTCTCGCGCAGCATCTTTCTATACGACATCGATGATGTGACGCGGGTAGTGGACGCAAACTTAGCCAAGCGTCAACGAGAGGTGGAGAAAGTGGAAAAAATTGTTCAGCAGGAAGCGGTGCAATTGGAAGCCGAATGGGGTGCCAGTCAAGTGGGGCCAGTTATTCGTTCCCTCAGGCAGAAGGCGGAGGCCATTCGTCAGGAGGAATTAGCGAAGGCCCTACATCGGCTTCCTGATTTAAATGACGAGGAAAAGGCCGTGGTCGCCGAAACGACGCGGCTCATCATGAACAAGTTTCTTAATGACGCCATGGTATCGATGCGTAGTTGGGGAGGCGATGAGGCCAAGCGCTCGTACTTAGATGCCGTGCGCGAGTTATTTCGCTTGGCTGATGAGAGCCGCGCTGACCAAAATATGGCCTAAGAGCGGCGTGGGAACCGGGGGGACGTTGTGGGAGCGTTGCTGGTCGCGCTGACTTCCTTTGGGTATGTGAGCGCGGCAGTATTGTTTGTGGCCCAACTCTACAGTCTAAAACAGGCCGGGCGTGCCCGGGCGGCGGGCTGGCTAGGCTTTGCGGCAGAGACCCTTTGGCTCATCCGTATCGCCTGGGCCACCCATGCCTTCCCGGCGGCCACCCCAGAAGCTTGGGTGGCCTTTTTTGTGTGGCTGGCGGTCGGCCTCTATTTAGCTTTTGCCCGGCGCTTGATGTTCGCATCGGTCGGGGCGTTCTTGTTTCCCGTGGTAGCGCTGGTCTGGCTGTTAAGCCAATGGGTCTTGGCGCCGGGCCACCCCGAGGCTGCATCTGGGTGGTTGATGGTCCACATCGTATCGGCCGCCCTGAGCGACGCCGCCTTTTTGATGGCCTGTGTTTTCGGTATTATGTACATAGAAAAAGAGCGTGAGTTGAAGTCCAAGCGAGTTCGTTTGTTCTACTATCAACTACCATCGCTCGAGGATATGGACGTGTGGTTGGCGCGGTTTGTGACGGTAGGGTGGTTGCTGTTTACCCTCACGTTGGCGTCGGGGGCGCTATGGGCTTACGCGACCCACACATGGGTGCTAACGGGGACGGCAACGGAAGTCTGGTCGCTCGCCACCTGGGTGGTATACGGGTTCCTGGTATGGGCACGGGTCTGGTTACATTGGCAAGGCCATCGTTTGGCGGTTTGGTCCATGGTGGCATTTTTGGTCGTCCTCGGTCAGGTGTTCGGGATTAGTCTCTTATTTCCCGGACCGCATCATACGGGGGGTTGACCAGATTGGGGGATACTTCTTGTCGCACATAAAAATTGGCACCCGTTCGAGTCAACTAGCGGTGGCTCAAACACGCGCCGTGGCGGACTTGATTGAAGCCGAAGGCCATACGGTGGAGTTGGTCAGGATGGATACTAAAGGAGACCGAGTGCTCGACCGGGCTTTGCACCAAGTCGGTGGCAAGGGACTTTTTACCGAGGAACTAGAACAAGCTCTGCTCACGGACGCGGTGGATCTGGCCGTGCACTCGCTGAAAGATTTGCCGACCCAGTTGGATGACCGCCTCCGGATTGGCGCCTATGTATTGCCGGCAGATCCCCGGGACGTCCTCTTGGCCGGCGAGCCCCTCTCACGTTGGCGCCCTGGAATGGTGATTGGTACATCCTCTTTGCGGCGGACGGCCTTTTTACGCCACATGTGGCCGGAACTTTCCATTGCACCGATTCGCGGCAATTTAGGGACCCGAACGGCCAAATGGCATCAGGGGCAGGTGGATGGCCTGGTTCTCGCTGCCGCCGGGGTTATCCGCATGGGTTGGAAAGACCAGATTACCGAGTACCTCGATCCGGAAGTGATGGTGCCGTCTCCCGGCCAAGGGATTTTAGCCGTCGAAGTGGCCACCCATCGACGGGAATTAGCGGGGTTGCTCGAGAAAATTAACGACTCTCGGTCCGAAACCGTCGCGGTAATGGAACGGGCGGTTCTGGACGAGCTCGGAGGAGGTTGCCAGGTCCCGTTGGGTGCGTATGCCAAGTGGACTGGGCCCGAGCAGCTGAGTGTTACCGCGCAGGTGGCATCGATTGACGGGGCTTTGGTTATACGGGAAACGGCTGAAGCCAGCCCCAGCGACGCCGCGGCGGTTGGGCGCATGGTAGGGCAGACGCTCCGAGAGAGGGGAGCCATGCAGCTCATTCAAACCCAAGAGGGGTGATTCCATGTTAACCATTATCGGTGGAGGCCCGGGGCAGCCGGAACTGCTCACGCGAGCGGCGGAAGAGGCGTTGGACCGGGCCGAGGTTATTTGGACGGATGCCGGCATTCGGTCGGTCTTGGCAGGCCGAACCCATTGGTTGGGCCGCGCGGAACCATTGCCAAGCTGGGACGAAATGGCCGAAGGAATGGATTCTGGGGAAAAAGCTTGGGTGGTTCCGGGGACCCCGATGCTCTGCCCCCAAGTCCACCAGGTGCTGAAACGAATGCCTCGTACCAAGTGGCAGCATGTCCGTCTGATTTCCGGTCTTCCCGAGGCGCTCTTCTCATTGGACCAAGAGGGGTGGATGGTGCCCGCCCATGGTGCCTCATTGCTGGACGATGAGGGGCAAGAACTCCTGAAGTGGCAGGATCATCAGTGGAGCGGCTCTCTTCAAGAGGAACGCATCGACTGGCGTCGAGAGCGGCCTCTAAACGGTCGGACGGTGGCGATTCTTCGCTCGGGGGCAAAGAGCCATCGGGTGGTTCGCTGGCTCGAGGCGTGGGGCGCTGACACCCTAGTCTGTCCGGTGTCCCGTTTGGTTGATCCGCCTTCGTGGGTGGCTTGCGACCGCGTGATTAGCCGCGTCGAACGCTTCGATTGGGTCGTTTTCACCAGTGGAGAAGCCGTTGAACGGTGGTTTGAGCGCATGCGCCGCTTGGGTCAGGACGTGCGACGACTGCGCGCCAAGATTGCCGTGGTGGGACCTGAAACCGCGGTGAGGGTCAGGGAACGGGGCCTCGTGCCGGAAATTATGCCCGAAGCGGAATACAGTCAGGAGGGGCTTGCCGAAGCGTTTAGCGCGGTGCCTCTGCGCGGCGCCGTGGTGCTCTTTCCCGGGGGTCAAAAGAATCGCACCTTTTTGGGCGACCATCTTCGGGGCCGTGGGGCCTTGGTGGAGGAGCTCGTGATTTATGAGAATCAGCCCGCTCCATTGGAATTGTCCTTCTATCAAGCGCTGAAGAGCGGAACCCTGGATGGCATTCTCTTTACTGCATCGTCGCAGGTGGAATATCTGATGGATCAGTTAAACGGGGACGACCGCCGCGAGGTGGGCAAGGTGCCGAGTTTTTCCATTGGCCCGTTGACCACGAGGACCTTAGGCCACTATGGGCTTCGCGTGGTAGCGGAAGCATCTGAGCCCTCCCTCTACCTCTTGGCCAAGTCAGTGAAATCCTATTTTGAAAAGGAGAATGGTCATCATGTTTCCCATTGAACGCCCACGCCGTTTACGGCAAAGCGAGAGTCTCCGTCGTTTGGTTCAAGAAACTCGGGTCTCGTCCAGCGAACTCATTTATCCCGTATTTGTTCGGCCCGGTCGGGATGGCCGGGTCCCCATCGGGGCGATGCCGGGCATCTTTCAGTGGACGCCCGATCGCTTGGTGGATCATTTGAAAGAGGTCTATCAGGATGGAGTGCGGGCCTTTTTGCTATTTGGCATCCCCGCGACCAAGGACCCGTTGGGCTCCGGTGCCTATGACCCGAATGGCATTGTTCAGGAGGCGCTCCGCCGGCTTCACGAGGCGCTACCCGAAGCGGTCTTGATTGCTGATTTGTGCCTTTGTGAGTACACCGATCATGGGCATTGCGGTATTCTGACGCCAGACGGTGAGGTCGACAATGATGCCACACTCGACCTCTTATCCCGAGCAGCCGTCGAACAGGCGCGCGCGGGGGCTACGGTGGTGGCCCCGTCGGACATGATGGATGGGCGAGTTCAGGCGATTCGCCAAGCCTTGGATGAGAGCGGCTTCGTCAATGTGCCGATTATGTCTTATGCCGCGAAGTATGCTTCGGGTTTCTATGGACCCTTCCGTGAGGCGGCCGAGAACACGCCCCAATTTGGCGATCGGCGCGCCTATCAAATGGATCCGGCCAATCGTCGTGAGGCGCTCCGCGAGGTCCTTTTGGACGTGGCCGAAGGGGCCGATATGTTGATAGCCAAGCCTGCACTGCCCTATCTTGATGTGCTTCGGGAAATCCGCGATCGCGTGCAAATCCCCATCGCCGCCTACCAAGTTTCCGGAGAATTTGCGATGATAGAGGCGGCAGCCCAGAACGGATGGATTGAACGAGAACGGGTGATTATGGAGACGCTGACCTCCATTCGTCGCGCGGGTGCCGACATGATCATCACCTATTGGGCGCCTGAGGTGAGCCGCTGGCTTCAGGGATGAGCCCGAACTAGAGCGGTCAGGCTAGAGGTATTCAAGGAGGCGAGCCTATGCGAGACCATGGAGTGCAAGAGTCCAAGCAGCCGTTCAACTACGCGATCTATCTCTATGACATGAACGCCGACGAGGTGTTCGACCATGACCGCCATATCATCGTGGACTCGAGTCTTGGGGTCATTGAGGAGGAGAAACCCCAGCCCGAGACCCACTAGGTGGGAGGATATAGTGAACACAAGTGAGGGGCGGCTGAGACAGATTCCCGCCGTGCAGACGGTCATTCGGGGACGCGGTGACATCCCCGGAGTGGCCGCAACCTGGATTCACGAGGCCGCACGCCAAGTGTTAGACGAAATTCGCCAAACGGTATTGACGGGGGGCATGGTCCCCCCTCTCGATGAAATTGACGCACGAGTGCGGGTTCGAGCCCGAGAGCTCAATGAACCCCATTTGCGCCCCGTAATTAATGCCACAGGGGTCATCATTCACACCAACCTCGGCCGTGCTCCGCTTCCGGCTGAGATGATGGGGCACCTAGGGGCTGTAGCGACGCAATATTCCACCTTAGAGTACCGTATCGAGGCGGGCGAACGCGGTTCTCGCCACGAGCACGTCGAAGGGCTTTTGGCTCACTTGGCAGGAGCCGAAGCGGCCATGGTGGTGAACAACAATGCGGCCGCCGTCTTACTCGCGCTGGCCACCATGGCTAATGGCAAGGAAGTGGTGGTGTCTCGCGGCGAACTGGTGGAGATTGGCGGATCGTTTCGAATTCCCGATGTGATGGCGCTTTCCGGGGCCACCTTAGTTGAAGTAGGAGCGACCAACAAGACGCATGGTTACGATTATGAACGGGCCATCAATGACAACACGGCGCTCCTATTAAAAGTGCACCAGTCGAACTTTCGTCAAGTCGGGTTCGTCGACAGCGTGAGTCGGGCCGAGTTGGTGGCCATCGCTCGGGCGCATCAACTCCCAGTCATGGAGGACTTGGGTAGTGGGGTGTTGTTGCCCCTGAGCGTTGATGGCTTTGAGGAGCCGACGGTTCACGAGGTGGTTCAAGCCGGCGTAGACGTGACCACTTTTTCTGGGGACAAGTTGCTGGGAGGTCCCCAGGCGGGGTTGGTCGTGGGGCGGCGCGAATGGATACAGCGCATGAAGAAGCATCCTTTGGCGCGGGCCGTGCGGGTGGACAAAATGACCCTCGCCGTCTTGGAGTTAGTCTTGCGCTGGTATCGTGAAGGACGAGGCCAGGATTTGCCGCTTTGGCAAATGATTGGCATGGATGCGGAACAGGTGAAAGCGCGGGCCGAGGGGTTGGCGGAACGGCTCGCCTCGGCGTGCCCAGGGTTGATGCTTGACATTGAACCGGATTGGTCGGAAATTGGAGGAGGTTCGATGCCAGGCACGCGGGTGCCAAGCTTCGTGTTGACGATAGCGCTTTCGCCTGAGACATTGACCCGGGCGGAGGCTGCCCTTCGCCGTGGACCGACGCCCGTCATTGTGCGGGTTAAGGCGGGGAAGCTAATGGTCGATCTGCGAACGGTATTTCCCGCTCAGGAAAAGCCTTTATTGGACGCCTTGATCGCTCATCTTCACCCAGCTCATTAGGATTAGGGGGGTTACTATGAAGATTCTCGTGATGATTAAACAGGTGCCCGATACGGCCACCAAAATCCGGCTCCATGCCGGAGATGTGGCCATTCAGATAGACGGGATTAAATGGGTCATCAATCCCTATGATGAATTTGCCATTGAAGAATGTCTTAGAATTCGGGAAAAGTTTGGCGGAGAAGTGGTGGTCGTTTCGCTGGGCCCCAGTCGGGTCGAGGAGGCACTGCGGCAGGGCTTGGCGATGGGGGCCGATCGGGCCATCCACGTGACCACCGACCAAGTGCTGGACAGTCTCGCCACCAGTAAAGCGTTGGCCAAGGTTGCGGGTAATGAGGGTTTTGACCTCATTGTGACCGGTAAACAAGCCGTGGACGACGACCAAGCGCAGGTAGGACCTTTGGTTGCGGTAGAATTAGGCATTCCTCAAGTGACGGTCGTGATTAAGCTTGAGGTGGATGTGGAGGCTGGACGCCTTCGGGCGGAACGGGAGTTGGAGGGAGCCTCGGAAATTGTTGAGCTCCCATTTCCGGCAGTGGTTACGGCCCAACGTGGGCTCAACGAGCCGCGCTATCCTACCTTGCCCAATATTATGAAGGCCAAGAAGAAGGAATTAAAGCCGGTGGCCTTCGAGTCGCTGGGCATTGACGCTACGCCTATGGTGCGGATTGAAGAACTCACCTTGCCGCCTGAGCGGCCAGAAGCGAAGATTCTAACCGGCGAGCCAGAGGATACGGCTAAGGAACTGGCGCGTCTCTTACATGAAGAGGCCAAGGTAATTTAAGGAGGCGTCCCGATGGCATCAGGCATTTTAGTGGTGTTCAATCAAGAAGGCGGCCGAGTACGCCGCGTCGCCTATGAAATGTTGTCGTTGGCCCAGAAGTTGGCCCCGGGGAACGTGACCGCTGTGACATTTGGTGAAGGCGCCGATGCGCTCGGGGAGAACCTGGGTCGTTACGGGGCTGACCGGGCGTTGTTGCTCACGTCCCCAACATATCATCGGTATTCTTCGGATGGGTTTGCTAAGGCACTCGGTGACGTGGTCGAGGCGGTGGATCCCGAAGCGCTATTTTTCCCAGCGAACGCTTGGGGCAAGGACTTGGCCCCACGTGTGGCCGGTTTGCTGGGATCCGGTTTAGCCAGTGATTGTACCGAGATTTATCGTCGCGACGACGGGCGTTTAGGCGCCATTCGTCCGATTTATGCCGGGAAGGCGTACGCCAGGGTAGCCGTGGATTCGCCCCGGCAGTTGTTCTCCTTGCGCCCCAATATCCAAACCGTGACGGAAAGTGGACGAGCGTCGGAACCTTTGTCCCTCGAACCCAAAGTCGACGCAAGCGAATTTCAAGCCGTGGTCACCGAGGTGCTGGAGAGCCAAGGTGGCCAGTTAGAGCTCACGGAAGCCGATATCATTGTGTCGGGTGGCCGAGGTATCAAGGCACCCGAGAACTTCAAAGTCCTCGAGGACCTGGCCGACGCGTTAGGTGCGGCGTTGGGGTCGTCGCGACCCGTGGCCGATGAGGGCTGGGTACCCCATTC
>DAHWKG010000258.1:0-5046 GCA_027343765.1 Sulfobacillus sp. | reverse complement strand
AGGCATCGTAGAGCGGCTGGGGGAACGGCGGGAGATGCTGCTACGCTGTCTTCACGCGGATGGGCCGCCCATTTACGGTGCCAGCACGGGTGTTGGGGCGATGAAGACCTACCGCGTACCCGAGGCTGCCGTGCGGGGGTTTAATCGACGTTTGGTGCGGGACCATGCAACCGGCTTTGGGCCGCTCTTGAGGTCTGAGGTGGCTCGGTTAGCGCTCGGCATTCGAATCATCGAGCTAGCTCAGGGTGGATCGGGAATCAGTCCGGCGGTCTTCGCGGTATTGCTGGCCGTGTACAATGCCGGACTCGCTCCCGTCATGCCGGCTTTGGGATCGGTCGGGGAGGCCGACATCACCCTGTTGGCCCACCTGGCGCTGTCCGTTCAGGGGAAAGGCCGGGTGTGGCGGGCCGACGGGCGCATCGTGTCAGCCGGCCGGGCATTAAAGGCAGCCGGAATTGTGCCAGCCAAACTAGAGATGCGTGACGGATTGGCCTTGATCGGTAGCAATGCCTGCATGGCGGCCGTGGTGGTGACCGATCTCAGCGACTTTCGTCGGATTCGGGATGCGGCGGTGCTTGTTACAGGGTTGAGCTGGGTGGCGTGGCGGGCCAATCCGACGGCCCTCCGCGAGGAGGTCCTCGACCTAGTCAGCCCCCAGGCGGCTGAGATGGGGCAGGCCATCTGGTCGTGGATCGCGGATACCGCGGTAGACCCTCGCGATATTCAGGACCCGCTGTCATGGCGTTCGGCGCCCCACGTGCTAGGGGTAGCCGAACAGGCAGCCCGGGAGTTGGCGTCCGCTGTGGAACGAATGGTGTGGGCAGCGCGAGACAATCCGGTGGTGCTGGGTGGAGGCGACGTGGTATCCAACGGCAACTTTGATGCCACGGACGTGGCGCTTCGGATTGACGGGCTGCGCGGGGCTGTCCTCCGCATCATGGCGCAGCAGGCCCAGCGCACAGCCAAATTGCTCAATCATCATTATTCGGGGCTGACACCGGGGCTGGCGGCGCAATACGGGGATGCCGGGCTCGGGTTGCTCGACTTTAACGTGTCCGCGTTAATGGTCGAGGCCCAGGCCATGGCGCAAGGGCCCTTGCTGCAATGGGGCGAAGTGGCCGAGGGGATTGAGGACTACGGCAGCATGGCCAGCGTCGCGGCGGTCAGGCTTCTTCATTTGTTAGATCTCTGGCAGACGATGACGGCCACCGAGTGGGCGGTGGCGGCCCGGGCCGTCCGACTACAAGACATGGCCGTGCGCGGAACACTCGCCGACTATCTGCTGGAGTGTCCCGGGGGCACCCCACCCTATGAGCAAGTCCGGCGTTTAGAAGAACGCATCGCCAAGGGCATCGTGTCCCCCCGGGGATTTGCACCCAACGCGCTGTCGTTGTCGGACGAAAGCCCATGACCTTTCGCATGACGAAAGTGATGCCATCGTGGACACAGCGCGGACGGGCCAAGACCGGGACGTGTCTCTGGAAGACCGCATGCATTGATGGAAGAAAACGGCGAGGAACCGGATGGGATCCGGGGTCGTCACTTGGGAGAGGAGCAGACGATGCAGATCGAAAAGCACTCGATTGATTTTATCCCCGAAGACGAACGTCACGGGCACATTTCCAACCTCTTTACCGTGTGGTTCGCCGCCAACATGCAGCTCACACCCGTAGTAACCGGTGCCATAGCGGTGACCTTGGGCCTAGATTTGGCGTGGGCTATCGTGGTAATCCTGGTAGGCAATCTCGTTGGAGCCATCTTCATGGCCTATCATTCGGCTCAAGGTCCGAAATTAGGCATCCCGCAAATGATTCAAAGCAGGGCGCAATTCGGGGTGGTCGGAGCCATTATCCCCTTGGTCATTGTCATTTTGATGTATCTTGGCTTCTTCGCCTCCAGTGGTGTGATCGGGGGACAGGCGCTGTCAGGGCTCACGGGTGGTTCTTTGAGCATAGATCCGGCCATCATTATTCTCAGCATTGTGGCTACTGCTGTGACGATTGTTGGATATGACTTGATTCACGCGGTTGAACGGTGGTTATCACTGGTCTTTGCCGTCGTTTTTATCATCGTGACCGTCAAGGCCTTTTCGCTGCCAATGCCCCACGGAACGTGGTCGCTGGCTCACCCCAACTGGCCCATGATTCTCTTGATGCTCACGATTGCGGTTACATGGCAAATCTCCTACGCGCCCTATGTGGCAGATTACTCCCGGTACCTGCCGAAAAGCACATCCATCAGCAGGACATTCGGTTTTACGTACGCCGGTACCGTTCTGAGTAGCGTCTGGATGATGACGCTGGGATCCGTGCTGACTGTCGGAATTAAAAACTTCCTTAACAACTCGAGCGCCAACGTTGCTCACCTGCTGGGCGGGGGTGGATGGGCAGTATTGATGTTCTTGGTGATTATGCTCGGCATCATTGCGGTAAACGTCTTAAACTTGTATGGGGCTTTTATGTCAACGACTACCTGTACCCAAGCAGTCGTGAACATTGCTGTCAACCGCCGAACGCGAACGACATTTGTGATTATTATGGCGATCATTGGTACCGGACTTGCTGTTGCAGGACAAGGAAACTTCCTCAATAACTTCAGTAATTTCATTTTGTTCCTCGCTTACTTCCTCATCCCGTGGACGGCCATCAATCTGGTCGATTTCTATTTCGTGCGTAACGGCGAATATCGGATTGCCGACATTTTTAAGCTGGACGGGATCTACCATCGTGTGAATTGGCGTACCATGCTAGTCTACGTGATCGGTGTACTAGTCGAAATTCCCTTCATGGACGCCACGTTTTACGAGGGGCCGGTGGCGAAGGCCATGGGAGGCGGGGATATCTCCTGGCTGATAGGCCTCGCGGTGTCGGCGCCCCTATACTATGTACTCAGCCGCGGTAGTCGTGCCAACCAGGACGTCCAATCAGAAATAGCCAAGGGATAGCGTTCTAAGATGTTGGTCCATCAAGGCCCGCGTCTTGAGAATCTTCTCTAATGTGGCCAATACACCCGATTCCGCCTTGTGGACGGTGACAGAGGTGGCACCATCCGGGAAGGCTCCTCTTCATCCCGTCCTTGTCCAATAGCCCGCATTCCGACGATCAGACCGGCGACTATGGATGGAATACCTCACGCCGCCAGGCTTCGAATCGCCGGAGTACCCGGACTTCTTCGGCCCCCCGAGGCCCACCCGTGCTCATAGCATCTCCCAACGAGCCGGCCAGCACCCGAACACGCCGGTCAGACAGACCCTGCGCCCGCAAGGCCGTAAGCCAGGCGTCCAGGCCTGCCCGAGTGTTTCGCCATCAATCGCATCCAATCCATCGAACATCATCTTCTTGGTTTTAGTGTCGCCGGCCGGGGATACAGAAATTCTACCCATCGAGCGGCATGGAGCAACAGCAGTGCCTTCAAAGATTCGCTCTCAACGGATGCCGACCAAGCAGAGCGTGCCCGTACCGAACCGCGGGCGCCGTCTTACTTGATGGCGACCGAGCATGGGAAACATGGACGTAATTTCATCTTTGGTTACCATTGACTAGGAGGGTTCTGCGGCCAGGACGTATCCCATATCTGATCCCTAATCAGGGTCCAGCGGTAGCGCAAAGAGGGAAGGGGTAGGTCGTATGGCACGCCGTTGGCCTCAAAGAAGTCTCTTCCGGGAATTTCCTTCTGTTGCTCGACTACTAATGCTGTCAGATCGGGTAATCCCTGTTTCAAGCAAAAGCGCTCGATGAGATCGAGGGCGTTTTGTCCAATATGCTTCGCAGAATATGTCGTGCCGATCGATCGGTTGATGCGGTTGGCAAGCTCTTGATAGGTGATGTACTCGCGTTCTCGGGCGACGTTCACTAAAATAGTCCATGCACAGCGGTTCAGTTCGTTTTGTGTATGCGCCATATTGTCTTAACCTCCGATTCATGTGACGTGGGAAAATGCTCAAAAGGGCTAGTCGGTCTTTTGACTTTAAGTTTTCCATATCCTACGTTGAGCCGTTTTTTGGCCAACAGTTAGAACGCGTCGAAAAATCTTTCGTCCACGGTAATATCCAATTCGGTCCGTTTTTTGACAGTGACGCCCAATTCATATTGCTGCAACAGGTCACACAAACGCTCCCCGTCAATCAGCTCAACCGGGGGTGCGCCATCCCGTGTGGCTTCCGATACAGCGTCCGCTGTAAATCGACCAGTGGTGATGAGAAGACCCTTCTCGCCGCGACCAGCCATCGCGCCGCGAAAATCTCGGACCACGCCGGAGCCCACGGTGCCTTTGTAGCGCTTACATTGAAAGAACACCGGAAAGCTGACCAGGGACAACCGATAGACGCCCACACCATCGATTCCTCCGTCACCGGTTCGTCCCAGAACGCTGACGTTGACGAACCCGGCCTCCCGCAAAAGCCTCTGGGCAAGCCGTTCAAAACCCTCTGAGGTTAAACGCAACAAACGTTGTAGCAACTGGTCTTTCCAATCAACGTCATCGGGTTCTTGGTCGTCTTCATTCATCACTGCAGGCGCACTTTTACGGCGTGCGGTCTGTTGTCGGTGCCACTCTCTTACCAACCGCCGCGTGTCCTCAACTGTAAGACGCGCACCTAGGGGGGTGATGGCCCAGACCCCCCGTCCACTGTTTTCGGCTGCTCCGATGGCTTTGCAATACGAGCGGGCCCAATGAAGGCGATAGGTTAGTTTGGTCTTGGGTCCACCCTTGTGGAGCACTTGTACTTGTTCATCCGTGAACCGCTCATGTTGGATGACCCATTCATCAATTTCTGCATTGGTGCCGGAGCCGCCGAGCGCCTGCAGGGCCTGTAGTACCGGGAACATCAGCTCAATATGACTGGGGATATGCGTGGCCAAGGAATGCGCCCCTTTCGTTCGTTGACCATGCAATTGGACATCGGGTGAGGAAATTCCTCCTTGGCGAATCGGCGGCGCGTCACGCGTGGGGATTCCCATAACGCAAGCAGTGGGTGAGTGTTTCGTATTCGGTGGCTACCCACCATAATATAAAGGCTCTCAACGCCGCACTTTGCTCTAGCGTGAG
>DAHWKG010000250.1:0-4021 GCA_027343765.1 Sulfobacillus sp. | reverse complement strand
CAAGCCCGCGGCCGTTAAAGGCGTACACGGATCCGGCATGGGCGTAAGTTCGACTAAACTCAATAAATGAATAAGAAACCAGGGCAATGGTAATGAGCGCCCCGAGAAAAGCGAGAGGCACGGCCGTTCCGGCAATCGAGGCCGCCAATGACCCGTTTAAGGCCATGGCCGCTGTCGGCGCCATAATGGCGATGGAAAGGGCCGCCGCTTCCCAAATCCCCAGTTCCCGCTTAAGGCCGTTCATCGGGGTCCTCCTTCCAAAACCGCTTTGGGGAAGTGCATGCTGACCACCCAGTTCGGTGCATCCACGATTTCCGAGATTTTGAGATCCCCGGCCACGCTCGTGAGTAAGTAGGCATCTTCAGGAGCCAATCCCCCAAGTCGAGCCACCCACTCCACCATTTCCTGGGTCGCTACCCGAGCGGCTTCCCATAAGTCCGGGCCAATCCCACTGGTCACCCAGCAAGCATTCGACGGATAGGCCGATGCTGGGGTTTCGAGACGCGGGGTGCGCAAGTGCGAGGCTTTCTCAAGATGCACTCGTAGGGTGACGGAGGAACTGGTTTCGATCGCCGTGCCCGCGACTTCGCCATCCCCCTGGGCGGCATGGGTGTCCCCCACCGAAAGTAATGCCCCTGGCACCGCCACCGGAAGCCACAGATGGCACCCCGCTCCGAGGTGGCGCAGATCCATGTTGCCGCCTTGCGCGCTAGGCGGAACCAACGGATGGTCACCCGGCGCATTCATGGCAAGCCCGATCGTGCCGATAAAGGGCGCGGTCGGGACACGGATGCCGGGCAATATTTCCGCATAACGGTCCGTCACTTGAGAAATGCGCAGATGGGGCTCCGGGAATTGGTCGGCTAATAGGCCAAAACCGGGGATATTGGCCGTCCAGCCCCAGCAATCCAGGTCAATCGCGAGGATATCCACCCGTAATGCGTCGCCTGCTTCCGCCCCGTGAACATAAATGGGTCCCGTCACGGGATTCACGCGGCTAAAGTCCATGAGCGCCACATCGTCGACCGTCGATTCCCGAGAAAGTTGTCCACCCGACGCATTAGCTACGTCCAACGTCACCACGTCGCCTGACTGCACACGGACGGCTGGCTCGTGCTGAGCGTTCCAAGTCCAGTTCACGCGATCTTGCGGAATGTGAAATGAGGCCATCCTTCTTACTCCCCTTTCTCAGTTGCCAGCTGGAATGCTGGTTCAATATAATCAAACGGGTAGCCAAATCCCGGAGGTCCCCACACCTCCAAAGCTTCCGGGCTCTTCATAATCGACGGGGCGGGAATGACCACCACGGCTACCCTCTGACCGTAACGAAGTCGCTCCGTGGTAATGGCAAGGCCGGTCTGCATGTCTAGCACCGTCACCAAGTCGGGAACCATCGCTATCGCTTGCTCACCGCGACGCGCCACTAAATTCTCATTCTGAAATTCAATCGCGAGCGTGGATCCGCGATCCCCATCAAGACCCTCGATGGTCACCTGGCCTTTAGCAAATCCGGCCTCGGTCCGTCGGCGAACCTCGGTGATTTTTCCGCGAAAAGCGATGAACGCAGGGCCATAGCCGGCATAGTTAGCGGCTTCGCAGACGGCACGCAGCGGATCCACGTGCCGCTTTTGCGCCTCCATCACCGCACGACCGATGCGAAGGCCAAGGCTTAGCGTCCCGCGTACGGCAGCACGTTTGACGTCCCGCCCTTTCATCGGAAATTGGGCGAGAAAGCTGTGACCTCCAAATCGGATGGTCAGCCCCCGCGCGAGCCACTCAAGCTGGTGGTTGTCGTGGACGCGATCCAAGATGACCACATCGCCGAATTCGCTCACCATACAAGCGGGTGATCCGGAAATGCCGAAGATGTGATAGGTTTGCATGTACAGCTCCGGAAATGCACGACCCATGCCATCCGCATCGACCACGGGACGGGCGAGTTGGGCTGCTACCTGCAAGGGCACCATACTGTTGATGCCACCGGCTTCGATGGGACAAGGCCAGGCATCCGGCGCACCGATGTGCTCGGCCAGCCGTTGGAAGGCCTCCATGGGTTCGGTTCCCCGCGGGGGTTTTTCAAACAACACCGTGGGAGCACCCATTCCCGCGATGGGGATAACCCACTGATCATCAGGGAGTTCATCGACCGTGTAAACGGTCAGTGGGCCGCTCTCAGTCATAGCCGCCTCCGCCATAATCCGCCCAATATAGGGATCGCCGCCACCCCCGGTCCCTAAAATGGCGGCCCCGATGGCTAAGGCGTCCAAGTCGTTAATCCCTAATGTCCACGTCATGCTGACTCACCTGCAAGTACCCCCGCCACCGTCACCCGGACGCGAGATGCATTGGACGGGAGATAGGCGAGCGGTATCTCCTCGATCTCAACGATATCAAGCGTGGCGCTATCAGCCCCAGCCCGTACGGCTTCGGCCTTCGCCGTCGACACCGCCTCCTCCATCACATCTTCTCGCGATCGGCCGTTCATCGCATAAATCCGGTCAACACGGCCGGAAACTTGGGCTATGGCGGCACCAATGGCGTTGGCGACGTCATAATGGTCAGGGCGAATTACCTCAGATACACCGGCCAAGTGGTCAGGAAGAAGAGCGCTTCCTCCACCCACGGCAATAAGCGGAACCGGCTCCGAACTGGTCTTAATCCGATCGATCCCCTCTTCAACCATGCGGATGGCCTCCGCGTACGCGGCCTGGCTTAGCTCCCGGGACACAGCCGGCCGACGGTTCCCAATTTGAGCCCTCTCTAGTGAGACGGCTACATCGGTAAAGGTCAGCACGTCTCCTCCAAACACCAGCGCATCCTCGACAATGCGATATCCCACGCTATCGGGGCCGATAGTCACGCGCCCGTCGGACATCCGCACCCGTGAGCCTCCACCTAAGCCGAGAGCAATGAGATCGGGCATGCGGAAGTTCGTCCGAACGCCGCCCACCTCAACAGCCAGCGACGACTGCCGGGGGAATCCCCCGCGAATCATGCCGATGTCGGAGGAGGTCCCTCCAACATCAATGATGACCGCATCATCTAATCGGGTGAGATGGGCCGCCCCGCGCATGGAATTGGTCGGCCCACAGGCCACCGTTAAAATGGGATAACGAAGCGCATAGTCCATGGCCATCAGCGTGCCGTCGTTTTGGGCAAAGTAGAGGGCCGCATCAATCCCAAGATCCCGGAGGGCATTTTCAAAGGCTTGTGCCGCCATCGCCGCTACGCGGGTCACAGCTGCGTTCAGCACCGTCGCATTCTCCCGTTCCAAGAGTCCCACCGATCCGATTTCGTGCGACAGCGAGACCGCCAGATGCGGATATTCGTCCATGATTAAATCCCGCACCCGAAGCTCGTGGTCGCTGTTTACTGGAGCAAAGACCGCCGTAACCGATACCGCCGTGATGTTGTGGGCATGTTCATCCAGAAATCGCCGAATGGCCTCCATATCCAAGGGTCCCATGGTGCGCCCGTCAAATTCGTGGCCTCCTCGCACCATGACACTCGCGTGCTCGACCACCGCCTTCAAATCTGCCGGCCAGCCGGTTAAGGGCGGCACCGCTAAGGTTGCCGGTGCCCCGATGCGCACCAACCCCACTTTGTTTAAGCGCTGACGTTCGATAATGGCATTGGTCACCTGGGTCGTTCCTAACATGGCATGGGAGATTTCCGAGGGCGTCAGGCGAGACTGCTCTAATACCGTTTTTGCCGCGTAACGAATGGAACTGGCGACATCCGCCGTGACGGGCGTCTTAGTCTTGGCCACCACCCGATCATCCGGCGTTAAAATCACCGCATCCGTATTGGTGCCACCGACATCCACACCGAGTCGATATTTCATGCCCATCCTCCGTTCGTCTTGGCTGTTGGGGTCCCGCCTTCGGCCAAGGAGACATGCGCCACCTGGTAGCCGAAATATTGGGGGCCGACCGTCTGCATTCCCTTTTCTGTCAACCAAACCGGATCCGAAGGAAGCCCCACCACGGTCACGCGCTGGCCATACGTTAACCCTTCGGTG
>DAHWKG010000254.1:0-16246 GCA_027343765.1 Sulfobacillus sp. | reverse complement strand
CAGACTGGATTGCGTATGCATCGCATCGGCGGTGACGACCCGACCGACCAGATCCAGCGGCTCCAGCAAGGGGCGCGCGACGGTGATCTCGTTGGTTTTGGTGTCCACCGCCTGCTGGGCCACGACCACGCCGGTTTGGTGGATGACGGCCGCCATCAGATGGCGGGGCCGTTCGGCCCCGTTCCCCGAACCACGCAGGGTCTTGGCGTCGAAGGCGATCGCCCGTCCCAACCCATGGCGCAGGAGAAAGGCCGACAACACCCGATCGAGCTCCTCGGCGTCGATGGCTTCGAGAGTCCGCCGGATCGTGGGTTCGCTGGGCGGAATGCGGTCAATCGACGCGTCATTGCGCCGCCGACAGCCCAGCCGTTTCAACAGATCTTGGGGGAGGCTTTGGGCCCAATCCGCCATGGCCAGGAAACTCCGGGCGCCTGAGAGGACGGCACAGACGGCGATGGCTAAGACGGTGGTCTGCGAATGCCGAATGCCGCGTTTCTTCCGCGGATCGGTGACCTGCGCTAACGCCGCGAGGAGGCCCTCGGCCCCTTCGAGGGGGACCCGGTTGAGATCAACGCTCGGCATGGGCGTACCCACCAGTTCGGGGGCCTCGAAATCGGCCGCCAACCAATACCGGGCCGGGCGCCGCAAGGGGCGCACCCAGACCGTTTTGGGCTGCTTATGCTCTTCCCATTGCCGGCCATGCCGGCCAAACCCGCGCGTCCGCCCGAGAAGTTGCCACCCCGCGGCCCGGTAGCACGTCCCATCAAAGCGGCTCGGGTCGACGAAGGTCTCGGCCAATACCACGGAGTGGCCGAAGCGCGCCTCCCAATCGGCGGCGAGACGTCGCGTATTGAGCGCCAGGACTCGCGATGCCAAATTGGGCAGGCTCCAGCCGGGTAGGATGCAATAGCGGACATTATTGGCGACATAGCGCAAGCGCCGATGCCGCTGGTCGTCCGACCAGCCAATCCACACATCACGGGCTTTGACCTGCAACGCCGCGCTCGCCCACCCCAGTAGGGCGACCCACTCTCCATCGACCGTCGCGACGTAGCACAAGACTTGACCGACCATGTCCGGCCGGCCTAAGTAATGATGTCGCGCCATGAGGTCCATCCAACGCGGCATTTCATTTTTCGTCACTAAACGGACCTGTACCCTCCGGACGCGCGCTGTCATGCTATCCTCGGGCGCGTACGCGCCCGTGTTGGAGTCTCGTGTTTTCGTGTTCATACCCTTGGTGTAGCAGATTTGGGGATTTTCCGCCAGTATTACTGCCAAAATAGCGCCATTATCCCATTGTTACCGACTATGACGCAGTCCTGGGCATGGAAACGGTTGGTAGCAGTGACCAGGATGGGTCAGGTGTTATTTCACGAGTTAGAGTCCAGAGTACGATGTCGACGGTAATTTCAGCACGGTTGTTTTTTTGTTCATTAGGGGATGAGCCATGCGCTCGATAGCTGCTCCTAACGCGGAGCCCGACTCCCGGTGATAAACGTTGACCGCATGGTTCTATGGATCAGCGACTAAATCGGTAGACATGACCTCACACAGGGGAAGAGAAGGCGCTACGGATAAAAGTCTTGCCGCACCCCCCATTGTGTGTTACGGTTCACTTAAAATTAATTGTCTTGTCGGGAGCTTGGAGCGCCAGGCTGAGAGGGTAGGGAACTACCGACCGAGAAACCTGATCTGGGTAATGCCAGCGGAGGGACCTAAGACGCATCGTCCTTGATTGCCGAGATTTGACGTTTTCGGTGGCGGTTTTCGTTCTCTTACTTGCTCCAGCCCTCTCAAGATGAGGGAGATGACTTACCTTATGACGCTCTCCGAGGGATTTCGCTTTCAATCCTTTCCAGGAAGTCGCAAGGTTTATCGTGAGGGAAGCCGAGCGGATCTTCGCGTCCCCGCCCGTGAAATTACCCTGAGTCCCACATCAAACACGGAAACAAACCCGCCGCTTCAGGTCTATGATACAAGCGGCCCCTACTCTGATGAATCCTTTCAAGCGGACTTTCGTAAAGGGCTGCCGGCCCTGCGATTACCATGGATTCTGGAACGTCGCGACATCGAGCCCTATGACGGCCGTCAGGTTCGGCCTGAAGACAATGGTGGACGCGGGGGGCAGAATCCCGCGGACTTTCTCGCCCCCCAGCGGCGACCACTTCGAGCCAAAGCCGGGCACAATGTCACGCAGATGCACTATGCACGGCAAGGCATCGTGACCCCGGAAATGGAATTCGTCG
Source organism: Sulfobacillus sp. (assembly GCA_027343765.1). Classification (GTDB taxonomy): domain Bacteria; phylum Bacillota; class Sulfobacillia; order Sulfobacillales; family Sulfobacillaceae; genus Sulfobacillus_B. The sequence goes on along the minus strand of DAHWKG010000254.1, from coordinate 13,997 downwards.
CCATTCGCGAACAGGTCAGCCCGGAATTTGTGAGAACTGAGGTCGCTTCGGGTCGGGCCATCATTCCCTCCAATATTAACCATCCCGAAGCGGAACCGATGATTATAGGCAAGAACTTTCTCGTCAAAGTCAATGCCAATATCGGCAACTCAGTGGTATCCTCGTCCATTGACGACGAAGTGGAGAAGATGACGTGGGCGATTCGCTGGGGCGCCGATACCATTATGGATTTGTCAACCGGACAAAACATCCATACCACCCGAGAATGGATCTTGCGGAACTCTCCAGTGCCGGTTGGTACCGTCCCTATTTACCAGGCGTTGGAGAAGGTGGGGGGCGACGCCGAATCGCTCACGTGGGAAATCTTCCGGGACACCCTCATTGAGCAGGCCGAGCAAGGGGTTGACTATTTTACCATTCATGCCGGCGTTCTATTGCGCTATGTCCCCCTCACAGCTAAACGCCTAACGGGGATTGTCTCGCGTGGCGGATCTATCATGGCATCTTGGTGTTTGGCGCATCACCAAGAGAACTTTCTGTACACGCATTTTGAGGAAATCTGCGACATTATGAGAACGTACGATGTTTCCTTCTCACTCGGCGATGGGTTGCGACCTGGTTCCATCAAGGATGCCAATGACGAGGCGCAATTCGCGGAACTGGAAACGCTGGGAGAACTCACGGAGATCGCCTGGCGACACGACGTGCAGGTCATGATTGAAGGCCCTGGGCACGTGCCGATGCACAAGATTAAGGAAAATGTGGATCGGGAAATGGAACAATGCCATGACGCGCCTTTTTACACCTTAGGGCCCCTTACGACGGACATTGCCCCGGGTTACGACCATATCACGTCAGCCATTGGAGCTGCGATGATTGGCTCATTTGGCACCGCCATGCTGTGCTATGTTACACCCAAAGAACATTTAGGCTTGCCAAATAAGGAAGACGTCCGTGACGGGGTAGTCACGTACAAGATCGCCGCTCATGCCGCAGATTTAGCCAAAGGACATCCTGGAGCCCAGGAACGTGATGACGCGCTATCCAAGGCGCGGTTTGAGTTCCGTTGGCGCGATCAATTTAATTTGTCGCTCGATCCTGAGCGGGCTATGGCCTTTCATGACGAGACACTGCCCGCGGAGCCGGCCAAGACGGCCCACTTTTGCTCGATGTGTGGGCCCAAATTCTGTAGCATGCGCATCACCCACGACATTCGTGCTTATGCCGAGGCCCATGGCCTAGAAATTGCGATGGCGCAAGAGCAAGGCATGCGGGAAAAGGCAGATGAGTTTCGCAAACGCGGTCACCAGCTTTACCAGTAATGAACCCACTTCGTGTGATTCAAGGGGAGGGGCGATAGCGTGTGGAGTTCTCTGGCGCCGTAGTAAACAACACAAGGCCACGCATCGTTGCCTTACTCGACGGGCCACGGTTTCCCGAGGATGCCTGGGCTCACCTCTCCCCTGTATCCTACGAGGTGGACGCGGTGTTGGTTCGGGACAAAACGAACGGTCCTCAAGGCCTGCAGCATCTCGGGCGAAGGGTTCGACAATTGGCGCCCCATGTCCCCCTATGGATCAATGGTCCGCTTGAAGTGGCACTATCGGTTGAGGCGGAGGGCTGGCATTTGCCCGCGAACCAACTTCCCGCATCGGATATGAGACGATGGTGGATGGGCACTTTGTCGGCTTCGGCCCACACTGCCGAGGAGACAAACTGGCACCAAGGCGCCGACCTCTTTATTTGGGGACATGCGTTTTTGTCACGATCGAAAGCCGAGGTGCCGCCTCGGCAGACGCTCGGTGAGGTCTCGCGTGTTGCACGTCGTCCGGTTCTTGCTATTGGCGGAATCACGCCGTCGACCCTGCCGCGGTTAAGTGGTCGGCGCTTGAGCGGCATTGTCGTCGGCGACGGCATTTGGCTCGCCGCCGACCCGGTGCAGGCGGTGAGAAACATGCGCGCCATCATGGACGCGGCTCACTGGTTCACTTAGCTTGTTCTGAATAGGAGGGGATTGAGTGCAGCTCACGGTGAACGGCGAACCTGTTCAACTCTCAGACATCGGGACCGTCGGAGAATTACTGGATTATTTCCGGGTAACCCACCAGGCGGTGGCCGTCATGGCTAATGGGGAAATTGTCGCACGGGAAGCCTTCAGAAGCTTCCCCATCAAACCCGGCGATTCCGTGGAAATTATACGGTTTGTAGGAGGCGGATAATTTGACGATGGGATTTTCAGACCTACCTGAGCTCACGATCGGCAGCTATCGCCTGCGTTCCCGGCTATTTGTGGGGACAGGTAAGTATGACACACTGGAGGTCATGCAGGAAGCATTGGTGGCCTCAGGTACGGATCTTGTGACCGTGGCGCTCCGACGCGTGAACCTGAATAATCCTCAGGAGCCCACAATTTTGGACGCGATTCCTCAAGGCTGTACGATTTTGCCGAACACGGCCGGTTGCCACACTGCAGAAGAGGCCGTTCAGGTGGCGCATCTAGCACGAGCTTCGGGCATTGGTGATTTGATCAAGTTGGAGGTGATCGGGGACCAGCAGCTCTTATGGCCTGACCCCATAGAAACCTTGGAGGCCACCCGTCGCCTGGTCCAAGATGGGTTTACGGTCATGGTGTACACGTCGCCGGATCCAATCCTAGCGGATTATTTGCAAAAGGCCGGGGCGCATGCCATTATGCCGCTGGGATCGCCGATTGGGTCCGGCCAGGGCGTCCTTGACGTCTCGCAAATTCAGTGGATTAAGGCCCGGGTGAGCGTGCCGGTCGTTGTCGACGCGGGGATCGGAAGTCCAGCGGATGCCGCTATGGCGATGGAAGCGGGAGCAGACGCGGTGCTCGTGAACACGGCGATCGCGCAGTCCCGTGATCCCGTGGTCATGGCGCGGGCTATGCAAGCGGCTGTGGTAGCTGGCTATTGGGGTCGCATGGCCGGACGCATGCCTAAAAGGCCGCAGGCCGTCCCCTCGTCCCCGGTGTCGGGAGTGCCCCATGTCAGCGCCTAATGGCATCGTCCCACTGATTACTGACAAGGAACGTGTTCGGCGTTTGGTCGCCCTCCCCGGCGTTCGGGAAGAGCGGTTGGCACGGCTACAGGAGGCCCGTGTCGCCATTGTCGGCGTGGGTGGCTTGGGGAACGCGTCCGCTCCATATTTGGCGGCGCAAGGGGTAGGCCATCTGACGTTAATTGATGGGGATCGGGTGGAACCCGCCAACTTGGGCCGGCAGGTGTTGTTTGGCCCCTCCGATATTGGGCGCTTCAAGGTGGAGGCGGCGGCATCTGCCCTTCACCGTCTGGCCCCGGACCTTGAGGTTCGGGCGGTCCCGCGATTTCTTACGCCGGATGACGGCGCAGATCTTTTGGCCAGCCACGACTTAGTGCTGGATGGTCTCGATTCTGCCGCTCCGCGTCAGTGGCTCAATCAATGGGCCATCAGGACGGGCGTACCTGTGGTGTTTGCTGGCGCCGTTGGTTACGAAGCCCAAGTGTTCGTGGTCCAAGGGAAATCGCCCTGCTTCGCCTGCTTATGGCCGTCCTTGGAAGGTGCGGATCAGGACTGTGCCACGGCAGGTATCCTTGGGCCCCTGGTCGGCGTCGTGGGGGCTCTTCAGGCGGCGGAGGCGATCAAACTGTTGCTGGGCCTTACCGGGCCACCGGGGGCTCTGTGGACTTTCGATTTATATCGGGGTCGGGCCCGCGTGGTGATGATTCCGACGCATTCATCCTGTCCCGTGTGCGGGACACCCGGGGAGCGCGCTGATCATGGACGCACAGTATGACTGGATCGTCGTGGGGGCCGGCATCATTGGTTCCCTGGCGGCGTGGCGTTTAGCCCAACAGGGGTTTCGCGTCGCTTTGGTGGAGGCCGGCGTCCCCGGCGAAAAGGCGACGGGCGCAGCGGCCGGTATTTTATCGCCCTTGGCGGAGGCTGAGGCATCAGGTCCATTGGCCCAGTTGATGACGCTGAGCCTACAGCGCTACCCGACCATGGTTGCCGAACTGATCGAAGAATCGGGCATGGACGTCCAATACCATGCCTCCGGTGTGTTGCAATTGGCGGTCGATGACCACGGTCGGGAGCGATTGCTCCGTCGTTATGCCTGGCAGGAAGCAATGGGTGCCCTTTGGTTGGATGACTCGGAGATTCGGGATGTCGAGCCCGGGCTTGCTGGGTTTGCATCGGCGGGCATATACAGCCCCAGCGAAGGCCAAGTTCACCCACCACTCTTGGTGCGGGCAGCAGTCCGGGCGTCGCTGGCACGGGGCACTCATTCCTGGTTTGGAGAACCAGTCCGAGCCCTCATTACCGAGGGGTCGCGTGTCATCGGGGTCTCTTTACGAGAACAAAGCTTGTATGCGGACGGCGGTGTGGTTATTGCGGCGGGCGCGTGGTCCAATCTCTTGACGGATCTTTTGCATCAGTCCCTCCCCATAGAGCCGATTCGGGGGCAAGTCTTGTCCCTAACCATGGATCAGGGAACGCTTCACCATATCGTGTTTCATGAACATGCCTACCTCGTCCCCAAACGGGATGGCCGTCTCATTGTTGGGGCTACTGAAGACGCGGCCGGGTTCGATGCCCGCGTGACGGCGGCGGGCGTCTCGAGGCTGGCCGAGATTATGGACTTCTTCGGGGTATCCAGGCATGGCTTTTTTCTTGAGCGTGTATGGGCCGGGCTACGTCCGAAAAGCGCGGACGGCTTGCCCGTTCTGGGGGGATGGCCGGGAATAGACGGGCTTTACATGGCAACCGGCCATTTTCGTAATGGCGTGTTGCTGTCGGCAATCACGGCGGATATTGTGGCCGGATGGGCAACTGGGCAGCCCACACCCATGAACCTCACTCCGTTTCGACCCGAGCGGTTTTGGTAAAGCCGGCCCCGGTGCACGGAACGGAGCGCGCGAGACGTGAACCCATCGCGTCGTGACCATGGCACTCCGCGGCGTTACCATCAAGGGAACGACGATCGGGGAGGCCATTATCACATTGAGACAATACGGGGTTTGGATGGTTTCTGCCGCGCTAGTTGCAGTTTTAGGCGGTTGTGGGGTAACGTCGGAATCACACTTTACACTTCCGTCCAATGCTCCCCAAACGCCCTCCGCTTCACCGTCACCATCCGGGTCCAGCAGTCCGGTCGCTCCTTTGCCCCCTCGAACCGGGGCGCCTGAGGTTTTTGGGATGGCAGGGGCGCTGGAGACTAATGCCCATTGGCCGCTGAAGGGGGCACCAACACAGCATGTCCAGGGGTCATTCGCTAGTGAGAACTATAGTGCGTCGGGATTTGTGGTCGATGGCGTGCGATGGACTTGGCCGTCAAGCGACGCCAACCCAGCCGACTATATCGTGGTGCCCACCGTGGTTGGTGGGAAACCCTATTTAGTGTGGGCGCATCTCGGGGCCCATACAGGGGATGGCCTTACGACTGATCCTAGCACGCCGGCAAGCCTATGGATGACCCCCTGGTCCCGTCGGGGGGCTCTCTCACCACCCACGCGATGCTGGTGACCAATGACATTCCTCCCCTCTGGAGTACTACCGGCCAATGGAACTTTGCCTCACGGCATTTTGAACCCATGGGCACGAAGAGCGATGTCCGGGTCATGGCCCGAATGGCCTGGGCCGGTTGGTTTCATTGGGGTAACGTGGCCAGAGCCTATACCCCGTCGAAGGGATCATCGAGTCCCACGGTGGCTTGGCCGAGTACACTAAGTGCTGCCCATAATGGCATCGTGCTGGTGATTAACACCCATCTTCAAGGGGCTAATCAGGGCCTCTCGTCGAATGTCTACTATTTCAATCTAAAAACCCGACAAATCACCGGACTGGCGAGCCTCACGAATGGAGGAGGCTTCTTTCAGGCCTTTAGTGCCTGGAACGATCTCGTTGTGACGGGGGAATCGACGGATGCGACCGCGCTGAAACCCTATCCATCGTATATAGTGGCCTTCAACGAGGTTACCGGAACGCGCCAGGTGATGCATCGGGCCCGTGGAGATTCCGCGAGTTTTACGGGCGGATATGAGATTGTAGGAAATGTGCTGATAAATAAAAATGGAGCCCCTGTGGCCACGTTGAACGTTTCCGTTGCCAACCTCTATGGCCCGACGCCCAACCCGTTTACGCGATAGGGGAGTCTCTTTTACAGTGGGGCCCCAGCTGTCCCGCGTGGTAAAACGGGTCGGATACCGGGTGGGCGCTCTTATGGGGTTGGAGACGGAAGCTTGCTTGTTTACATCATCGCATTGATGCGGGCTCCGGATGCGATGAGCCCGCTTCTTATGCCTTGAGGGCGTCAAGCACTCTTTTGGTGATGCGTTTAATGACGACGCTACAGAAACGGAGTCCCGCGTCCGTGCGGGCACGCACTGCAGGAATTCGTGGGATGGGGTATTCGGGAGTCGACGAGTACCGGGCTCAGCTTTGTTAGACGCCAACTAACCCAAAACTTCATTTGTTGCGGAAACAAAGGAGAATTTTCGCAAATGGCAGCTGCGCCACGTCTGGGGGAAAGACCATCTGCGAGCCTCCCGCGGAAACGCCTTTTTCCTCGTGTTACGGGCTCGTGATGTTAAGTCGCTCCATCCATCCCCGCGATCACTTCCTTGGGCGTCATCCGACCAGTCTACTGTGAACACGTATGCGGTGAGGACCAAGACGGGTGACATTCGGGTGATGCTAGTCAACGACCGTGCGTCCAACCCGCATGCGCTGAACGTCCACGTGCCCGGTTATCGGGTGAAGCCGGGAAGCTGGGTCTACAGCTTTGGGCCAGGTAATGATGGGATTCACCAAGCTCATGCCCACGGGAGTCTCACCCTTCCTGGGTACACGGTCACGGTGTTTACATTAAGTCCGATTCACGGACACTAATTCCCTACGGAGGGCAACCCCTGAGAGAGGGCTGCCCTCCGTATCTCGTGAATTGCATATTTCTTCCTCAATCTTCTCATGCTAGTGGGGGAGGGATATGGTGAAGACCATTAAATGGGGATTTGGGGCTAAGGCAGGCGTGGCCGCTGGAAGTATGGTAGCTCTCCTTATGTTTATTCCTGTAACCACATCGCTTGGCCAGGGCATTCACGAAAATATCGTGCTGGGCTGGCGGGGACGCTATGATCTTCAGAGCGGGCAATATTATTTACGCTTTCTCCTGAGTGGGGGTGGGAGCCAGGACATTCGCCTCACCTCGTTTCCCAAGCAGGATCTCGTTCATCGCGGAAGGGGAGAATTTTGGACCACGCGACTCGACGCGTTGGCCCCGATTCGCGTAGCCTTTCATGAAAATCCTCACGCGGTTGAGCAGGACTTGGGCACCCGGGCTAATGTTGCCGATCGGATTTCGCCATTTCCGGGGCGACCGGCCGCCTACGATGCGAGCCTTCTCGAAGCCATGACCCGCATGCACTTTAACCCTAGAGAGGTGGGCGGACCAAACATTCCTCCGGGGGCCATTGATTGGCATCGATTACCAGATGGCGTATTGCAGATTGATACTTTAGCCGATAGCAACACGCTCCATCAGATCTATCCCGGAGCAATGCCGATCCCGTTAAAATTTCTGATGGCGCATCAAGTGCGGGTACGCGTGGATCGCCCAACCCCCATCTCCACCAGGCCAACGGCCACAATCATAACGACGAAATGAAAAATGCGCACCCCTAAGGAATCGGCGCGCAAGATCAGCGGTAGCAATCCGCTTAAGAGCACCAGCAAAGCTCCCACACCGACGGTGGGATTTTTGACCTGAAAGGCGAGCCAACCCGCAGAGATCAGCACCATGAGTCCGGCAACAATGTGCACGTCAAGAAGTACGGGCGTCATTGCCCAAAATCCCAACAGTCCACCCAAGCCCACCAAGAGGGCAATGACGAAGGCCAGCCGCATTATCATTTGCGTTCCTTTCATTCGCAGGCCTCCTTTCTTCTTGTAGTGTGCTCCAAATGTCAAGGTACAAACATTAGAGGTATTCGGACTCCGTGTTCGGCGCCATCCGCCATGGGGCACGCTAATGACAAAGATCATGTGTTGCTGGAGGAGGTCAAACCCACCAACCGCCCACCGACACGCTTCTCTCTCATTTGGTGGTTCATGCGGACCTCATCCGCCAGCGCTTAATTCCGAAGCGCGGGGTCCAAGCTTAGACAACGACTACTGCTGGCGACCTTGTAGCCTTCGTCGGGCCTGAACACACGCGCGCGGGGAAGCCCCCTTTCCCTTCTTGTAGTATCAATCAGACGTGGCCCTCGCAATCAAATCGGTCCTCGTTATTCGCGGTGAGGCGGTTACGTTTTCGTGAGCAGGGTGCGACCGCGTCCCCTGCGAGGGGGTCGTGCGTTAGTCCTCAACTATCAACCACGGCGGCGATGGACGCGGTTGATCACTAACTAGAGTGATGGGCGAACCTAACCGCGAGCCGCCCCCCGCCATTTTGTATAATGCCCCGGTTCAAAAGGGCTTTCCCTGAGGACATTCGCCTTATGAGCGGGAGTGTCCCAATTCCTCCCGCAGCGTCTCCAAAATCTCAACATTTTCGACACCGCTCACGTCGCCGACCTCACCTGTTCCGATGAGCAGATCTTTTAACAACCGGCGGACAATCTTTCCTGACCGAGTTTTGGGGAGGTTTTCGACGGGGACGACCAAAGCGGGGCGGGCAATGGCACCAATTTGCCGCTCAACTTGTTGGCGAACCTGATGGGCTAATTGCTCCCGATCCACCGGGGTTCGAGTGGTCACGATAGCGGCGGGGACTTCCCCTTTCAAATCATCAGGAATCCCAATGACGGCCGCTTCCGCCACGGATGGAACAGCGAGTACCGCGCTTTCCATCTCCATCGTGGAGAGCCGATGCGCCGCCACATTGATAACATCGTCCATACGTCCCAGTACCCAAACATGGCCATCCGAATCGATGACGGCCGCATCGTGGGTGTTATACCAATTGGGATGATGAGGAAGGGAGAAGTAGACGTTCGTGTACCGTTCGGGATCTCCCCAGATGGTGCGTGCCAACGTGGGAAATGGGGTGGTGATGGCTAGGGTTCCTACGTGCCCCGGACCCTGTAGATTGCCCTCATCATCTACAACGGCCACACCATGCCCGGGAAGAGCGAGACCGCATGAGCCAGGTTTGGCGGGCGTAGCACCGGCAACACTCGAGGTCCATGCGCTGCCGGTTTCGCTTTGACCATAGGTGTTGTTAATCTCGACCCGTCCGCGGCCCAGTTTATCAAACACCCATTGCCAGGTGTGTCCATCCAGCGGCTCGCCAACCAGCGCAATGCGCTCTAATCGTGAGAGATCATAGCGGGAAGCTAACGATTCGCCTTGCCGAGCTAAAGAACGAAGCACGGTGGGGGCGGTGAAGACCTTGTTGACGCGATAGCGGCTGAGGATGTCATATAGTCGGCCAGGGTCGGGGAAGTCGAGTGCACCGTCGTAGAGAATATAGGTGGCACCAAACGCGAGGCCGCCGACCAACTCGAAAATGGGAAAGGTGAGCCACCCCACATCGGCGGTGCACCAATAGATGTCGTCGGGCGCCAGATCTAGCGCATAGTGTACATTGTGGAAGCTGCCGAGGAGGAACCCCATACCGCTGTGCACCAGCCCTTTGGGCTTCGCGGTCGTACCGGAGGTATAAATGATAAAACCCGGCTCGTTGGCTTCGACGGGAACGGGCTTCGCCTCATGGGTGCTCTGGGCAACGAGATCGTCAAAGAATAGGTCGCGGCCGGGCTGCATCGAGACCCGGTGCCCCGTTCGGCGCACTACAACGACCTTCTCGATGCTAGGCACCTGTGCGAGGATGGCGTCGAGTTTTGCCTTAAGCGGCAACGTGCGGCCACGACGGATGGCCTCGTCTGCCGTGACTACCACTTTCGCACCGGTATCGTGTAATCGGTCCAGCAGCGCCTGCTCCGAAAATCCCGAGAAAATAATATTGTAGATGGCGCCAATACGAAAACATGCGTGGACGGCCGCGACTGTCTCGAGAAGATTAGGAAGGAATATGGCGACAACGTCGCCCTTCTTCACGCCGAGATCCTCCAACGCACCAGCAAACCGGGCGGTCACGTTTCGCAATTCTTCGTATGTCCAACGGCGCTCGTCGCCTTCTTCGGTGATGCCGATGAGGGCTGTCTGGTGGGGACGGAGTCGCGCATGGCGGTCAATGCAGTTGACCGCCACATTGCCTTCGCCCCCCACAAACCAACGGGCATGGGGCAATTGTCCCTCCAGCACCTCTGTCCAAGGCTTGAACCACTCCAATCGGGTGGCTACCTGGGCCCAATACGCTTCGGGATGGGAGAGGGCTTCCTGGTATAGGACTCGGTAATCTGCCAGGCTATGGACATTCATCCGGTCTGTTGCGGGATACGGTGGCGGAACTAAGGGAGCTTGCCGGATCATCGTTAGCTGATCATCATATGAATCCATTACAATCCCTCCACGTCGAGATAAATCGGAAAATCGCTGCTAATCCGATTATAGTCCGAATGGTCGATGAACTGGCAGACTTTCTGGAGCAGGTCGACCTCTTACACCATTGCGAATTTGTGGATCACGGACCGTGGATTCAGTTCGGTCGGGATCGATAACCGCGTATGGCTTTCATAAAAGACCATCCTGATGCAGAACGAGGGCTCACAATCAGCCAAAACTAAGGTGTCGGCAAAGAAGAGGCGTGCATCTCTACCTTAAAAAGCGCCAACGGCCAAATCATTAAACCCTCATGCAATATTAAAGAATCAGGCCGATGGCGAGTAAAAGGCCCGTGACAATGTGTAAACGGCCCATCAGCGGAACCGCCTTTTTCAGGCCCTCTTCTCGGCTTAAGAGTTTAAGGGTGGAGAAAGCGAGCGGTAGGGAGATGAATACCAATAAGGAAGGCCAAGGTAAGTGGTGGGTAAGGACCGCTGCCAGCACGGCCGCATAGGCTGCCAACACGACACTGGTGATGATCGCATAGCCCTTTTGATGACCGAAGACCACGGGGATGGTACGCCGACCGAAATGCCCATCTTTAACGCGGTCGCGAAGGTTGTTGCCCAGCAAAATACCCGCCACTAAAAAGCCCACCGGAATCGACGCAATCCAGGCCATGGGGGTAATGCGACCACCAGCCGCGAGTTCCGTTGCCGTGATCTCTAACGGACCCATAATCATGAAGACGAAGAACTCACCGAACGGGGTCGCCGAAATCGGGAAAGGCCCCCCGGCATAGAGAAAACCAGCGCCGATTGCTAAAATTCCCATGAGCAGAAGCCACGGATCGCGAAAGATAACCAGCAACAGGCCCAGTATCAGTGCGGTGACATAAAGGCCAATCGCCCAATACCAGACGTTTTTCGCGGCCACTTGACCCGACACAATAATTCCGCCAATGCCAAGCGATTCTTCGGTATCCAAGCCTTTCACGTAGTCATGGTATTCATTGAGCATGTTGGCACCAATCTGCATCAGAAAGCCAATGACAATGATGTCCATCCACGCCCACCAATCCATCACGTGCAAGGTGCGCCAAGCGAGTGCCCCGCCGACCAGCATGGGGACGACCGTTGCGGCCAGCGTCGGCGGGCGGCTCACCCGTAAAAACGCCTTAAAGGTCATGTCTCTCCGTCCATTCCCTGAAGGTGGAGGCCGAGTCACGAAGTTTCTGGCGTAAAATCTTTCCGCTGGCATTTCGCGGGATGGCCTCCACGCGATAGTACATCGTAGGAATTTTATAGGACGCTAGCCGATTCGACAAGAATTTTCGTGTGGCATTGGGGCTTAGCGAGTCGTCGGCGACAACTACCGCGGCGGCTACCCGCTCTCCCCACTCGGGGTCCCCGACACCAAAGACCGCCGCGTCGGAAATCCCCGGATGGCGAACTAATTCCTGTTCCACCTCACTCGGATAGACGTTCTCGCCGCCCCGAATAATCATGTCCTTCATGCGATCGACCACATACAAAAAGCCCGCCTCGTCGAGATAGCCGACATCCCCGGTGCGAAGCCACCCGTTGACGAATGTAGCTTCGGTCGCGGAGGTATTATTCCAATAGCCTCGCGCCACCATCGGGCCGCGCACCCAAATTTCACCCCGTTCATCAGGCTTCACCGGTTCTTGGCCATTCACGATGCGAATCTCGACGGGGAGATTGGGATGGCCCGACGAGCCGCTCAGGTGAGGCCACTCTCCGCCTTCAAGGGTAACGATTTGCGAGCAGGTTTCCGTCATCCCGTAGGTCGGGACAACCGGGTACCCGCGTTGCCGGGCGCTCTCAATTAATGCGGGCGCAGCCGGGGCACCCCCCAAGAGCGCCAACCTCAGGTCTTTGGGAGCATTCCCTTTTAAAGTCAGCAGGCGGTGGACCATGGTGGGAACCACGGAGAGTAGGCTAATCCGTTCCTGGACGAGCATATGGTACGTCGTCTCCGCATCAAACTGTTCGCCTAATATCACCGTTGACCCGTGAATGACACTGCGAAAGAGAATCGTCAGTCCGCCCACATGAAAAAGGGGCATGATGTGTAGCCAGCGATCCTGATCGTGAATCCCAGCATTTAACGCAAAACCGACGGCACTCCACCATTGGTTGCCTACTGTGATCTGCACTCCCTTAGGAGTTCCGGTGGTGCCGGAGGTGTAGACCAACGCGTGAAGGTCGTCAAAGTCCAAGGTTGAGGTGACGATCGGAGATGACTGGTGGCCATCGACCATCAGGTGGGAGAGTAGCAGTCGACGGACTCGGAGCGGAGGCCAAGCGAAGTCGTCACTGTCCTCGACGACAAGTTTGGGCTCGGCGTTGGCTAAAATCGGGGCCAATTCTATTCCGGTCAGGCGCGTATTTAAAGGGACCAGCACGGAGCCAAGTCGTGTCAGGGCATGCACCAAAAGCACCTGTTCCGGCATCCTTGCCAAGCGATAGGCGACGCGGTCGCCACGTCCGATCCCTTGGGCCGTAAGGGCTCCGGCCAGACGCGAAACGTCGCGGTCTAATTCGCTGAAAGTCCAACGGCGCTGGCCATAGACCAGCGCCTCTCGATGGGGATGCACTTCCGCTTGATAGTGGAGCCAATCTGGACTCACAGGCATGGCACTAGGGCAATCGCCCAAACTTTTCGAAGTTGGGCTTCCGCTTCTCTAAATAGGCCTTTTTGCCTTCTTGGGCCTCCTCGGTCATGTAGTACAGCATGGTTGCGTCGCCCGCGAGTTGTTGGAGGCCGGCGAGGCCGTCAGTGTCGGCGTTGAAAGCCGCTTTCAAGAATCGGAGGGCAATCGGGCTTTTTTCCAGAATCTCACGGCACCACTGGACTGTCTCTTCCTCAAGCTTGTCCAGAGGGACCACGGTGTTCACCAAGCCCATATCAAGCGCTTCTTGGGCGTCATACTGGCGACATAGATACCAAATTTCACGGGCTTTTTTATGACCCACGGTGCGGGCTAATAGGGTCGCCCCGAGACCGGCATCAAAGCTTCCCACGCGGGGTCCCGTTTGACCAAAGCGGGCATTGTCGGCGGCAATGGTCAGGTCGCAGACCAGGTGCAAAACGTGTCCGCCGCCAATGGCGTAGCCGGCCACCATAGCAATCACTGGCTTGGGAAGGTAGCGAATTTGTTGCTGCAAATCGAGGACATTCAACCGCGGTACGCCATCTGAACCGACGTAGCCCGCATCACCTCGAATCCGCTGGTCTCCTCCAGAACAAAACGCTTTGTCTCCTTGCCCGGTCAGGATGGCCACGCCAATATGGGGATCGTCACGAACGATATTAAAGGCGTCCTGTAATTGAAATAGGGTGTCCGGGCGAAAGGCATTTCTTACTTCGGGCCGGTTGATGGTGATCTTCGCGATACCATCCATTTGGTGGAAGAGGACATCTGAGTACTCTTTCCGTAGTTCCCAGTTAAAGCTCATCGATAACCCTCCTTCGTGGCGTCAAGTTCTCAATCGCCAGATCTTGTTCCTGTATGTAATCCTCGTAAAAAG
>DAHWKG010000212.1:0-10648 GCA_027343765.1 Sulfobacillus sp. | reverse complement strand
TGTCCTGCTTCACGCGAATACAGTGCTGGTGCCTCGTCCGTACTAAGGACGGTCGTATCAGCCCCGTTGCACGCGTTACGATGTTTCTCAAAGGAGGCAAGATAAATTGGACACTACGCCGGAATATGGCCCGTCCGGTTCTCCGGAAGCTCCCGAAGAGCAGAAGTGGAGCCGGCGCCAATTTATCTGGGGTACCGCCGGAGCGGCGGTAGTCGGGGTCGTGGCGCTCTTTGGCCACGGCGTCGTTGCGAACGCGGCTCGCGGTGTGTTTGGTTCTCCGGTATCGACCGGGCTCATTCATGTCTACCAAGAGGACTTTTATTTTGTCCCCAATTACATGACCTGGCGTGTCGGCGACAAAATGACCATGCGCCTACACAACATGAGTCTGACTCGCTGGCACGAGATGCAGATAGGCCGGGATGTGAGTACGGAAAATACCGTATTTGGGACTCTTACCGCCGACGGCTTCACCAAGGACTTTTGGGAAAACGTGCACGTTACCATGTCCAACGTGTATCTCATGGACAACTTCGTGCCCAACAAAGCCATCGTGACCTACGAAGGTCCCAAAAGCGCCTACAATCTTGCGTCGGGGGGTGGGTTTAGTCCCACCCTGAAGCCGGGAGGGCACGTGGACATAAGCTTTACTGTCCCGGATAAGCCCGGCATTTGGCACTACGGGTGATTTGTGCAACACGCCGAACATTGGCGTTTCGGGATGCGTGGCATCCTCAACGTAGTGCGGGCCTAACACGAGTCCTTCAAGCGAACAAATAGGGAAGGAGGCCCGATTTCTTTGGCTAACGTGGTTGTTTTTGGGATTATGTGGATCGTCTTGTCGCTGCTGGGGGAATGGGGCGCCAGCGCATGGATCCATTCGGCGCCGCAGGGTACTGGCGTCTTCTGGGGCACGATGTCCAACCTGGGCGTTATTACGGCCGGGGCCTTTGACTTCATTCTAATCATCGCGGTCCCCATCTTCGCCTTCGTGGTGCTGATGTTGGTCTTTAGCATGATACGGTTCGGGGTCCGGAAGAATTCCACCGATAAAGGGGATGCCAAAGACCAGACCCGGGCCAACAAGGCCTTTATTGGCATCTGGATCGTGGCCAGCATCCTCTTGAACATCTTCATTTGGTTGCATCCCAACGCCAGCGGTCTGGAGCAGGTATTTGCCGCGCAAAGGTTGTCTCCGAGCCAAAAGCCCCTCATCGTCGACGTTACGGCGCGACAGTGGGAATGGATCTTCAGCTATCCACAGTATGGGATTACCCAGTCCTTGGACGCTTCAGGAAATGACGTGCTGTACCTACCTAAGAACCGTCCCGTAAAATTCGTCATGCGGTCGTTTGACCCATTTCACACCTACGATACCACCACGGACGTGATTCATAGTTTTTGGGTGCCCGCGTTTGGTGTGAAGCTCGACGTGGTCCCGGGCGAGACACGCACGTTGGTGTTGACCCCCACCCAGCTATCATCCACAGAACAGGACCCCATGCTTCGCGTGCAGTGTGCGGAGGTTTGTGGACCCGGGCACCCCTATATGGAAGCCAACATCCACATCGTGACGGCCAGTGCCTTTGCGAAATGGACCAAGGCGCAGGCCTCGGGGTCGTAAACATGATCCAAGCCGCACACGAACGCATTGGAAAGGGGTTGAAATAGATGGCGCAGCGAGCAGTCGCAGAGGAAGGCAACCAGCCGACTCCGGTCACGCCGGATCGGCGGCCCATGCCCCCCGTATTGCGCGCGCTATTATGGGCGCTGATTGGCTTCGTTGTCTTAGATGCCATGAGCGCCTTGCTTGATTACAGCCCCAACTCCCCCTATATCAGTCAGGTGGGAGCGGTGGCTGGCTGGTTTGGTGCATTGATCGGTTGGCTCTTGGGAATCGGGGGGTATGAGTACGTCATCAAACCGATGTTGGGACACCCGACACCTGCATACCGGCAACAGGGATGGCGACGGTATTTTCAGCTCGCCGAGGACCACAAGGTTATCGGTATTCAATATCTGACGTTTTCCACGGGGACGTTCCTTGTGGCCGGATTGATTGCCATGGCGATGCGTTTCCAACTCATGAACTACCGTCCGACGCTGTTTCAGTACCCGCAGAGCTATCTTAACGCGGTCGGAATTCACGGAACCTTGATGATGTTTACAGTAGCCACCGTGGCCATGTTCGGCGGACTGGGGAACTACATGGTGCCGCTGATGATCGGGGCTCGCGAAACAGTTTTCTCCAAAGCATCCGGGATCGGCGTTTGGCTAGTTCCGGCCGGTGTTTTGACGGTCGCCTTTAGTCCCTTGCTCGGAGCTTGGACCACCGGCTGGCGTGGATATGAGCCTCTAGCTGCATCGGACGGGGTTGGTATCCTGTATTACTACCTCGGCGTGTTCGCTTTAACGATGTCCTCGTTGATTGTGGCAATCAACCTCGTGACGACCATCATCTACAAGCGCACCCGGGGACTGACATGGAATCGCCTGCCACTGTTTGTGTGGGGCATGCTCACGGTCGGTCTTTTGACGGTCATTTGGTTCCCAGAGATTCAAACCACGTTTCTTTTGGCGACCATTGACAAGATAGTGCCGATGAACATGTTTAATGCCTTGGGCCATGCGCTGGGCTTCTCGGAGTTCTTCTGGCTCTTTGGACACCCAGAAGTCTACATCGTTGTGGTCCCGGCCTTAGCTACATGGAACGAGATCATCCCCGTCATGACGCGGAAATCTCTCTTTGCACGACCCATCGCTGTGCTCGGTCTGGTCTTCGTCATGATGCTCTCCGGAATGGTGTGGGCGCATCACATGTTCACCAACATGCGCTATAGCGAGATGTTGCCGTTCTCGTTTTTCACAGAGATGATCTCGATTCCGACGGGATTCGCATACCTCGCGGCCATCGGAACGATGTGGAATTCCCGAATGCGTATCACCACGCCCATGTTGTTCATTCTGATGAGTATGTATAACTTCTTCATCGGAGGGATCACAGGGCTCTTCGTCGCAGACGTGCCGGCCAACTTGCAATTGCACAATACCTTCTGGGTAGTGGGACATTTCCACTTCACCATTATCGGAGGGATGGTGTTTAGCTGGCTTGCGGCGATGTACTACTGGCTGCCGAAGTTCTCGGGACGGACCTACAACGAGTTCTGGGGGAAATTGGGAGCTATTTGGGTATTCGTAGCCTTCAACGCCACCTTTATGAACTTCTTCGTGCTGGGACTTCGCGGTATGAACCGGTGGGTCAGCGTGTATCCGCCCTACCTGCAGCCAGAAAACTTCTGGACCTCCATTGCCGCATTCTTCCTGGGCGCCGGATTCGGTGTCAACCTGGTCCACATTATCTGGGCCTGGGTGAAGGGCCCCAAGGTGCAGGAGAATCCTTGGCAGGCGAAGACGCTCGAATGGCAAACGTCTTCGCCACCACCTCGCTACAACTTTGAGGAGTTGCCGGTCGTCGTGGCTGGTTTCTACAACTACGGCGAAGGGGCACCTGAGCCGGTAGTAGCCGCGCAATCGGGCTCCCAGGGATAGACGCGAGAGGGACCGGTACAGAAGGCAGGAAGGAGGAAAATGTATGGCCACGCAGCAAAAGACCAACGGCAACGGGGACATGCGGGCAATTCGGGCTGGCTTTGGTATCTTTCTAGCCTCCGAGAGTGTCGTCTTTGTGACACTGATTGCGGCTCGCTACCTCACCGCCGGCGGTACCGTCGGCTCTTATAGCCAATGGCTTGGGGCGATTACCACGCTGTTTATGCTCATCAGCGGGTTTGCGGCCCGCTCTGGGCGGGTGGCGATTGTACGAGGCGACAACCGTGCCATGCAACGGCGCCTCAAGACCGGCGTCTGGTTTGGGGTTCTCACCGTCGCCTCGGTGCTGCTCCAGTGGATTCTTTTAGCACACCAGGGGGTTGCCGTAACGCAACCGACGGCTGAAGCCTATTACGTCTTAACCGGCATTTGGATGCTTGTCGCCTTGGTGGCGGGTTTTGCCTTGTATGCGGCTCCGATACGGGGACGACGCATTGGCGGATATACCACCGACAACCATTGGGATGTCGATGCCGCAACCTACTTCTGGACATACGCGGCCATTGGTTGGATCGCGCTGTATGTCGTGCTGTACTTCTTATAGTTCGGCGTTGCTTGGGAAAGGAGGATTCACATGGGCAATGGTTTTTGGCCCCATTTCCCGTATTTTATTCCGAGCAGTCCCGGCATGCCTCACTGGTGGGATATCTTCTGGTGGTGCTTCCAGCTCGTGATTATGGGCGGGTTGCTATTGGCTCTGCGTCATTTAGCAATTCGAGTAGACCGTGATCGTGATGCCGCCGAGTTCGGTACCAAGTCCACTCGGCCCCAGGCACCCCAGGTGCCGCCCGAAGGACCGGGAATCCCGGGATAGCGAAGGCCGGCGGTGGGATCCCCACCGCCGGATCTTCTGTTTCAGGATTTCAGAGTGGCGGGTTCCTAAAGGGGACAATGAGGGGTGATTAACCTGAACGAGGGTGTGGTTCAAATGATGAGAAAGATTCAGGAGACGGGCCGCGCCTACTTAGAATTAACGAAACCGGGAATCGTGGTGTGGCTTCTCATCACCGCCTATTGCGCGATGATTGTCGGTCACCATGGTATTCCCCCGATCACGACCACCATCTCTACGTTGGTGGGTCTAGGACTGTCAGCAGGTGGGGCCCACGCTGTGAACATGTGGTACGATCGCGACATCGACCAGATTATGCGGCGGACTCGCCGACGACCGGTGGTGACGGGACGCGTTCGTCCCCAACAGGCGTTAGCTTTCGGTATTATTCTTGGAGCCGTGTCCTTTGTAGGCATGGGTCTTTTGGTAAATTGGATCGCGGCTAGTGCGTCGCTCGGTGGCTATTTATTTTACGTCTTTGTCTATACGATTTGGCTCAAACGTCGATCCGCTCAAAATATTGTCATTGGCGGGGCGGCGGGCGCTTTTCCCCCAATTGTGGGGTGGGCGGGCAGCACTGGTCATTTGGGACTCACAGCAGGATTAATGTTTTTGCTCATCTTTATGTGGACCCCGCCCCACTTTTGGGCCTTGGCGTTATACAAGCAGGATGATTATCGGAACGCCAACATCCCCATGATGCCGATTGTTCGGGGGCCGCAGGCGACAAAGGTGCAGAGCCTAATCTATGCGATTTTGTCCATGGCCGTCTCCATTGCACTGTACCTGACTCATAGCGTCGGTCGCGTGTATTTGGTTTCCGCTGTAGTTTTGGGAGTCGCCTTTGTCGGCTACAATATCCGCCTTCTCACCGAACCTCCGGGGGAGCTCAGATGGGCCAAGAAAACCTTTCGGTTTTCTTTGATATATATCGCCGCGCTCTTCATTGCCATGGTCGTCTAATCGCGTAAAAAAAGCTCCCTTACGGAGCTTTTTTTGTGTTCGAGCCGATATTCGCGGGGGTGTCTCGGGCGTCCCACGATTTGCGTCGCAGGCTATCACTAGAGACTATTAACGTACGCCACGAGTTCCTTGGCCGTCGATTTTGACACCAGATGCCCGGGCGGCATGCGCGTCGAAATAACATTTTCCATACCGGTGATGCCCATCGAGGACACCAAGGAGTGGCTAAATGGCGGGGTAGGCCCATGGCAGCGGGAACAGGTACTGGGATAGAGAGATTTCCCGGCGCTCGCATCGGCTATGGTCGCAGGAGTGACCGGTGGAGCCTTTCGGGCACTCGAGACTGCGCTCGGCGCGGGTGCGGCAGCGGCCCCGAGGCCATGGTCGACACCATACTTCCCCCGACGACTCCGGTAGCGGAAATCATGACCAGCCCGACAACATAAGCGGCCAACGGATAGGGCCAAGACTTGAACGCGTCGCCGAGGGGAATGCCTTGGACGGTTCACGCGTTTCGTGCCGCCAACGGCCGTTCATCCGAAGCCGTAGGATGACGAACACGGCTATCAGGGCGCCCGTAATCAGACCGTCCCGCCTCCAAATCGCGATGAGGTCAAGCAGAAATGCCGTAAATAAGAGGGGGCGATGGGAAAATGGACAATCATGGGGTGAACGATTGCTGGAATCACAGAAAGTCCCCCGGACTGGGCTTACGCCAAAGGGAGCCACTTAGGGCTCCCCCGCTAGGATCCACACCCACAGTCGTTACAGTTGCATCCGCCCGCACACGCACAGGTGTCCGCGCAATGTCCCTGAGCACAACTCGCACAACAACACTGTCCAACCACGGAATCTTCCATTTTAGGGCCTCCTTCCCAATCGCATACCGGTAGAGTGCCGGACTTAGGAGGAATTTATGCGGTTCACGAAAAAACCAGCCACCATGGCTGGTTTTTCCAGAGTATAAAGGCCGCTATTTGTGGTTCCAGGACGAAAGCACCGTCGCCAGGCGGGCCAGCCTCGGCGTACCTAGGCCGGTCACCGCATTCCACCCCGGACCATTTTGATAGTACCAGTTGTCGCCAGCGGTGACAGGATTAAAGCCCCCTGAACCTGCGTTGGCGTAGAGGGCATGGTTGAGAAGTCCTTGCGGCCCGCCCAGGTCTTGGTCAAGGAGCGCCACCATCCCTGCTAATTGGGGCGCCGCGAATGACGTGCCACCCCAGCCGTTCGTCCAACCGGCCGTGGGAGTGGTATAGGGGGAGTTAGTGTCATAAATGGCGTAACCCGTGAACGGATCAGCGTTCAAGGACAGGTCTGGAACGCCCCGAGAACTATTCCCCGTACCGGTTTGCCACCACTGGTACAAACTTGCACCGTCATTCGGGGCTGAGGTGTTCCAGAAGGCGCTGAAACCACCGGTTGAACCCACCGGATAGATATCCTTCTTCCAACGGGCTTCACTGGTGAGACCCATATTGGCATAGTAGGGAAGAAGGTAATCCCAGCCCCATCCATGCTCTCCGGTCATGGGGATTGCCCCGCCCGGAATCTGCACATAGCCCGTCTCGGAACTCCCTGGCTTAATGGGAGCCGCGTTCGGATTGGTTTTTGAGCTGAGAGGCAACGTGGTCCCACCGGCCGCTAAAATGTCGGGGCTCGACGCCGGAGAATCGACGGCCAAGTTTCGGTCTGTGGGATACCCGTCATACGCACCGTAATCCCCGGATGCGGCAATCATGGTCATGCCTTCGGCAGCACCCTGCATAAAGGCCTGATTTAGCATATAGGCGTAGGAAAAGGGCTCAAAAAACTCCGCTTCCCCCCAACTGGTGGTCATCACCTGTGCCTTGTCCTGAGTGGCTACCGCATCATAGAGGTCAAGAAACCCCGGGGTTGTGTTGGGGGCTTCGTACACGACGATATTAGCACCGGGCGCCATAGCACCAGAACGCTCCACATCGAGACTAGTTTCCGAGCCACCAATACCGTAGCCGGAGGCGGTCGTCGACTGTCCATCGACGCCCACTTCGGTTAGGGTTCCGGTCCGCGGAATGCCGTAGTAGCTCCAGAAGTGGGCCGCATCGGTGGGCTTGAAGGGTGCAAGGGTGGCAACCGCAATGGTCTCCCCTTTGCCGGTCACTCCTTTCTGATATAGAGGGTTCACGTCATAGGCTTTGGCAATTTGCTGGGGACTGTAGCCAACTGCGTGATTTTGCTTAGCGAGCCCCGTGACCCCTTTCTCCTGGATGGCGTTCGACGTGAATCCGTTATACGTGGTCATGCCGGCAATCCCAGACACAAGCGCGGCCAAATTATAGCTCCCCCCGTTATAGCTATAGGCTGTCGGTAGCGATGGGGTATTGTCATTGGCAATAAATGACCGGCCCTTGGAGAGATAGTTGTTGATGGAAACGCTGAAGGCTTTTTCTATGTTGCCGACGGTTCCGCTGACGTTGACGCCTAACGCATATTGAACCGTCTTCCCGCCCATGGTGACCGGGGTAATCTGATACTGGGCCAGATAGTTTAATAGCGCCTGAACTTGATCGTTGGAAGGCGCATAGTTCTTCTGAAAGCTAGACTCGCTCAAAAATCGGTGAAAGTACCGATTACCCGGCGTCACCGTATCTCGAATGTATTGGTTCAGGCTAGGAAGGTGAGCGGGCGTTTGAAAGTTAAAGCCAATGAATAAAGTGATGCGGGCGGACGTCGACGCCGCTCCCTTATGGGTCGACGCCGCCAACAGCCGATGGGCGACGTTTCCCGTAACGTGGCCATACTGGACGGCCGAGGCCGATCCCGATGCTAATATCGTGGCCGGCAAACCGACCAAAAACACGGAGCTCAAAAGGGCCCACGGGCGCTTCATGGATAGTTCCCTCCTTGGATGAATATGGTAGAATGGTTCCTAACAGAAATTCGCTAGTTGCCGGAAAATTCCTGCTTGGCCAAGGGAGAACGTCGGAATACCACTAGGGCGATGGCGAGACTCAGGAGCGGCACGGCAGCCATCAGGATTCGCATACCGTCACGAACCTCCGCTGTTGCCATCCCGGCAGCGTTGCTGTGGTATCCCGTAACATGAAAAACCACATAGATAATCAAGGCCTCCAACGTCGTGCCGAAGCGCAAAATGAATCCGTTGACGCCATAAAATGCACCCTCACGGCGCACACCGGCTCGTCCCTGATGGGCATCAATAATTTCCGCCATCACGATGTCGACTAACATGAGAAATCCGCCCAGCCCCATTCCCAAGACGATGGTTGCGGATACTCCGCCGATGAAGTCATTAACGACAAAAAATGGCACCACGCCCAGACCCATAATGGCAATGGCCATAAGCATCGCCCGATGAGAACCGATCCGCTGAATCACCCGTGACCAGGGGTATAGGCTCAACAGGGCAATCACGAAGGTCGCGGCCAGCATGACCGAAAGTTGGCTATGAGCTAGATGGAGGACGTACTTGGCGAAAAAAGGAATCGATGCCGGAACCAACACTAAGACAAACTGCACCAGAAAGTTCATGACGAGGTAACGCCAAAACCCAGGTTCTCGAATCACCGCCCAAAAAGGTGTCCAAAGCGGCTCATTCTGGGCAGGCGCATGGGTATCGGGGAGGGGGCGAACCCACCGACTACCGAAAACAACGGCAGCAAAGCCACCCGTGCCGATCACCGCCAATATGACGCCCATAGCGCTCCAGCCGTAACGTCCGTATAGCACCGGCGGCAATGATACACCAATTATCAATGCCAAAACCCCAAATATTTGGCGCCACTGGGCAGCCTGGGAGCGGGAATGGAGCGTTCGGAAGCGCTCCGGAAAAAGACTCGTCCAGTTAATCACCACAAGAAGGTACAAGAAGTCGAAGAGTGCCACCACGACGAAAAAGTACCACACCAACCCCGGACCTCGCACCAGCGGGTGCCAAAGAAGCCAAAACACGAGCCCTAACGGTAGAAAGCCTGCCGCCACCCAGGGTAGTCGCCGGCCCCACCGGGACCGAGTACGGTCGGAGAGAAGGCCCATGGTCGGGTTCAAGACCGCATGCCAGACACTTTGGACGCTCATCGCCACCGTAATCGGACCCAGTGGTGCATGCAAATGGTCCACGTAGAAGAAGAGGATGAAGGTGGCGAAGGCCTCGGAAAAAATATTGGCACCGAGATTGCCAAGCCCATAGGATACTCGGCCGGGCTCACGCCTGGTTGTCGTCATACCGCGCTCATTCGCCACACGTCGCCCAAAATCCTCTGCACTTCAATTCTCCGTTCAACCCCGAGACGCGTCCCTAAAGATCCCTGGCCTTCTTGGGACATACGCTGGGGTCAAGAAAGCACTTATCGATAGTGGATGCGCAGATCCGCGAGAAGACTTCCTGCGAGGTGACTGACGCCAACAAACGCTACCGTGGTCGCCTGAGCAAAGAAAAAACTATTGAGGGCGCCTATGAGCGCCATCCCAGCTCCTTGAATGCCGAAAATCACTTCGATGGCAATAATGGTGTTAATCATTACCGAAAATGACAGGCCGACTTGCGTCAGAAACGGCGGGAGCGCATTTCGAAGCACGTGGCGCTCAATCACTCGCGATTCCGGTAGCCCTTTGGCCCGTGCCGTGCGCACGAATTCGCTTTGCAGCACTTCCCCTGCACAGGCGCGCAGTTGCCGGATCCAGGGACCCATCGCGGTTAAGGAAAGGGTCGCGACTGGGAGGACTTCGTGCCACACCCATGACGCCCAACTCGCCTGTGGCCCGGCAAATCCGCTGGCGAAAAACCATGTCAGCCGAATCGTCAAGCTATAGAGGAGAAAAGTCCCCATAAAGAACCCGGGAATGGCACTGAGAAGCCCGGTGATGGAACCTAATAGGGCGTCTAATAGGGTGCCCGCGTGGCGAGTCTCGACCCCCGCGATTATCACGCTGGCTAAGCCGGAAAGTAAAATCGCTAACGCCAAAAGCTCCAAGGTGGGGGGGAGGCTTTGGCGGATAACGGCACCGACTCCTCCAGCTGCCAACACCCCCCGTATCCACAAAATAAATTGAACGGGGACGGGGCGGTTGAGCCTCAGTTGCCGGTTTAAGGCCGCCCCTTTAGCAGGCGTCCAAGTCTTTCCTAACATCGCATGGGCGGGGCTGGCCGGGTCAAGATGCAGCATAAAAAAGATAATAAGAGAGATGCCGAATAAGGCGACGATGCCCTGTGCGAGCCTCCCGCAACAAAAAGGGACTCAT
>DAHWKG010000206.1:0-25094 GCA_027343765.1 Sulfobacillus sp. | reverse complement strand
CCGTGGATGACCCCCGGAAATCCCCGAAGGGGGACGACCGGCCAATGGCCCTAAGAAGCGGTGGCATAATGAAACAGGAAGGTGGCTCCGTTTGATCAATTGACTAACGATGATCAGACTTGGATAAGTCCATCAGAACGGCTCAGCATTATCAAGGAATGGGCCGCCCATTGATGTAGTCTAACTTGGCTATCCAAGAACTGCCGACACGTTTTTGCTACGGACCGTCCATTTTTCATAACGTATGCCTGACAACCCGCGCGCCGACTTTCGATGTCATCGTGACTCCACGACTTCGGGAGATAAAGTGAGTAGCACACAGTGCGCATGGCGATTGGCCAGCCGTTGTTCCAACATCCAAAGTCCGGAACCGGTACCGAATGCGAGCGTTTATCGTTCGAGCAAGTAAAAGATGCCATTGAACGTCTTGGTTGGTCGCAGGGAACCGATCCATCGATACAATTGCTCGATGTAATCCACATGCTGCTCTAAGAGCTCATAGGTACTCTTCTTGTGTTAGAGAACGCAGCACTCCACAATCCGAGTGTAGCACTTGCGAATAGTGCTCGCTCACGGCAGCACGGTTTGCTCAACGCTTGGAACCTGACTGTGTATCTTCTTTAAGGCAGAAAAAGACGACGATTTACCCGATAATTAGCCCACGGACCAATGATACCCCAAGTCTTTCCTCAACCAGAATCCACCCATCCTCGACGGGAGGAATTCAACGATCTTGCAGCACTTTCCTGCCGCAAGTCCCTAAAGCCTCGGTTTGTATTGCCCTCCAACCCGCATGAAGCCAAGTGGCGTGGGCTCCCCTAATGACGGACGGCGCCCACCTCAACCCCATCCTTTCAGCCGCGCCTATGCCGCATCCGGTTTCGACGGGACGTGCGGGGCCACCACGTACCCAAGTGAGACGGCGGCCGCCGCCACCAACACGGCCACGGCCCACTCCGGTCCCCAAGCGGCGGTGAGGGCCCCGGCCACAAGAGGCGCCGCGATCCCGGCGAGGCCCGTGATTGTCCGGAATGTGGTGCTGACACGCCCGAGCATGCCGACGGGGAAAGCGTTCTGGAGTAAGAGGTTGCGGGTCACCGCCGCCCCTAGATACCCGACCGCCACTAGGAAGAGCCCGACGGGGAGGGCCGGCCACAGAGGGACCCAGAGACAAAGGAGCCCCGCGACGTTGAGTCCCCCCATGGCGATCAGCAGGGTCTTCGGGGAGGTGGGATGCCAGTGGATCGGCACACGGGTCCCGAGGAACGAGCCCAAGCCATCCGCCACGAAGACGCCGCTCACCTGGCCATTGCTCAACCCGAAACGGTGCTTCAAGACAAACTCCACCAACGGCAGCAACGCGGCGTTGCTCAAACGCAACGCCAGCAGTACCGCAAGCAAATGACGCGTCGGAGCATACTGGCGAAGGGCCCGCCACCCTTCCTGGGTCCGCGTCCACCAGCCCGACTCCTTTCCCCGGGACGCGCCGGGCCGATGGCCCGGGACTCGCGTCCACGGCAACAGGATCACCGGCGCCAAGAAGGAGAGGGTGTTCAGCCAAAAGAGGGCGGGATAGCCCGAGGTACCCAGCACAACCCCCGCCATGGCCGGCCCCACGATGGTGGTCACGGTGTACGCCGTCGTGAGGCCCGCGCTCGCCTGGTCTTTGACGGTCGGAAACATCAAGGGGACGACGACGGTCTGGACCGTCTGCAAGGCGTTCATGCCCATTCCCAATAGAAATACCACCGCGTAAATGACCCCGACCGTAAGCGCGTGGACGTCAGATAACAAGGGGACAAGCGCACTGACGGCCGCCTGGTAGATTAGCGAGCCTACAAGGAGGCGTCGGGGATTGGCGTGGTCCACCCAGGTGCCCACGAGGGGCTGTAAGAGCATGGACAGCGCTTCGATCGCCACGGTCATCCCCATGGATAAGCTCGACCCCGTGAGATGATAGACCAAAAGGGGCAGAGCGATGGTCCACATGGCATTGCCCAGGTTATTAATGGAGTTGCCGGCGGCATACAGGAGGAACCGGCGGGTTATCCAGGCGTGAGAAGATGTGCTCATAAGAAGATTCTACGCAGCTTTCTAGCGCTCTGGTATGCGCCTTTGGTCCTAGGCCAGGTTAGCATCCAGCCCCGGCAGATGGATTAGATTTTAGGGGTATGAGGATTTTGTGATGGATCAACGGGTTTTGCGCTTGAATTCCACCGGAACGGCTCGATGTTGATTGGACCCACTTTTCTAGATACAGCAAACCGATCAGAATGGGTGGATCCGAAGGCATCTCTTACGGTACTCCCCAATAATCCCTGATTCATCACATGTACTATTATCCGGCGCAAGTTTATCCTTGCCGGCGTCGGCCCGATGCTCACAGTCGCAAAACCGAGGGTGCCAACAGAACCCGCACATTTGTAGTCGAAGACGCGAATCTGCTGGGGCGATCCTTCCAGCCTCAATTGAGCACCAGGCCACCGACATTCCCGACGTGTCGACCCGCTACTTGAATTCGGGGAGCCACTTGTTGTTCGCAAGCCATTGAAAGATCGCCACATCTTTAATGGCCCGTTCTCGGCCTGTTTGCCCTTGTTGCTGGATCACAATATACGGCGCATGCAGGACGAGATGGTACGACGTGGGTGTTGTGGTGGTGCGGGAGACCACATGGCCATTGCTATAGGCCGTCGACGTGACCTGAACCGACGATGAAATCGCGGGGACAATGCTGTAGTCGGGATACAGGAGATAGGTTCCCGACGAGGTTTTGAGATGCAGCGTGGGCGGACCGAACGGTTCGCTCGTAACCGGATGTCGCACTTGCTGTGGCACGGTGACCGGCGGCGCATTCGGTGCGCGCACCCCCGCCTTCAGCAGCCGGTGCACGAGCGTGACGGCTTGCGATGGATGCTCGGGTGAACGAGTGACGAGGGCTTCCGAGTGCCCCACCATCCAGGCCTTGGCAATCAAGGGGTTCCACACCGGCGACGCGGGGTCGGCGGAAGAATACGCCGCCACGACCGCGTGATGGGACTGGCGGGCCACTCCGGATGACGAGGCACCCGGTCCGTTGCCGGATGCACCGCATCCGGCTGACGCGACGACAACCATGGATGCCAGACTGGCTCGCAAAAACTTGTTCATGGGGTTCACCTCACCATGCAAAACGGCGCGGTTCGAGATGATGTTTCACGTGCGAGTGCGTTTTTGCCTCAGAAACAATGCGGGTCGCGTCACCCGGATCGATCATGCCCCGGAACTTGTTGCAGATCGCCCCGAAAGCCGGTCATTTACACACCTTATCCTTGCCTCCTGCCAGGGGGTCCCGCGAGGGGCGAGAATCACATGACGGCGGCGTTCCACCGAGCTAGGGCATCATTGCCCGCCTAAGGCGTCGACGAGGGAATAGGCACAAGGGTGGCTGGCGTGCGTTCGAAATCACGCCGATTATACGTCACGACATGGGCTTGCAAACGAATGGCAGCGGCCGCGATGTGAGAGTCCACAAGCCCAGGGCCCCGTTGCCGCATAATGTCTGCGGCGAGAATCGCATCCTCGTAAGTGACCGGCACAATGTCAAGGGCCTGCAATACGCCATGCGTCCGGGACAACTCCTACTCCTTGGCTGCGCGGAAAATCTCCGAGACCGTTAAGACGGAGCACGCGAGACCGCCCTGGGCGGCCAACGCTTCCAACCACTCGAGGGACGGCTGATTGCGTCTCAACACCCAAATCAGCACATCCGTGTCAATCATGAAGGTCACGGAAGGGGCCGCTCCGCATCTTGCCGCAGTTTCCGCACAAAGTCCACAATGCCTTCGGGGGTGTCGGGAATGTCCTCATAGTGAGACCAGAGTCCGGCGGCTTGCCGCAAGGCATTGACTTGACGCCCCCGCGTGAGTTCCCGCTTGATTGCGTCCAGCACAAACCGGTCCATGTCGGGACCCGCCGCGCGCATTTCTTGAACGAGTTCTTCCGGTAAGGACAACACCAACCGGTCGAGCGCCATGTCAATCCCCTCCTTGACTATAATTTTCGCAAACCAACACGGTAATGTCTAATGCGACGGCCCCCAGCGGTCCGCCTGATTCCCAGAAATTTGTCGACAGAACCCGACACATGACCCTCGACCCGCCACGCGAAACACGGGTTGGCGTAGAGACGTAGCAGAGCCGACCTGTAAAAGCACATTCGCCCCCGTTAGTTTCCCAACGGGGGCGAGGACGTAAATAGGTATTTAACCGATGGCTCTGGGCGTTGAGGAACCATCTCGGCCTACGCCGGTCACCATCAATCCCATGCTAGGAACAACCGAGAGTAGTACCGCCGCACCAATCGCCGGGCCCAACGTGTGGTGCCCAAGCCATTGCCCGGTTAGTAGGGCGCCGATGGGGCCGGCGGCTTGTAGTACAGTCCGGATGTGTGCAAGGACCCCCGGGCGGATAGCTTCCGGCAAGGCCTCAAACCGTAAGTGCATCACCATGACCGACGCGCCGCCGGCGAGCCCAGTGCTCACGATCATCCCCACAAACGCCACAGCTGGGTGTGACACGCCCACCCAATACCCGAGGATGGCCAAGCCCGCGACGGTTTCCATAAGAAACAGGCGAGTTAGTATTGGCCGCGCAGATCGCCGGCTGGGCCAAAACCACGCCCCAACCGTCCCCATGAGAGCGCCCAAGGCTCCCAAGAGTCCGTAGAAGAACGCCGGGGCGTGCCAATCGTGCACCATGACCGGTTCCACCACGGTCAGATCCCCGGCCCCGAGATTACTCAGCCAAAACACGATGAGCGGCGCCCACAGGCGGACATCGGACCGCACAAAAGACCATGGCCGTAAGGCGGACTGCTCTGATTCGCTGGAACTCGGCACACCATGCGGGGGTAGGGAGAGTGCCGCCAGATTCAGACCGGCTACCAGAAAGATTCCCCCGGCAATCAGGGCCAACGCCGAGAGCGGCACCGCCATCGCCAGTAACCCTCCCGTAATCGACCCGCCCACAGCCGAGACATTCCATCCCGTGTGCTCTAGTTTCATGGCGAGCGGCAGGCCCGTTTCGGGGATCAGCCGCGGCCATAAGCTAGGCCCACCGCTGGCGTTCGCGATAAAGGTCAGGCCCCAGGCGGCGCTGGCAGCATCGATGAACCACCCATGGCCGACACCATGCCAGGTGAGCCAAACCGCGAGAGCGCCGTACACCCCGGCCCGCACACAAAAATCCGCGACCATCACCGGGCGGATCCCGAAGCGGTAAAACAACCGGGCCACGATCGGACCACCACCTAGCACGGGAGCCGTGGACCAAAAGCTCAACCAACCGAGTTCCTGGGCGCCGTGGGCATGGGTCGCCAGGGTCCAATAGAGGGCCACTTGAAAAGCGTTGCCCCACCACGCGGACGCCGTGTCACCAATCCAATAGCGCAGGAACTGAGGATATTGCCGCATAGACATAGCAATCCCCTCGTTAAGATAATTTGGCTAAATTCTTATCGAGAGGGAGTCTACGGGGGCGTTAAACGAAAGGTCGGAGCGCCGAGTGTCATCATGCCCAGTCGAACCGCCTTTCGGGAAAGTGTTGCCTTATTATAACACGGCCAGCAGCACCGGTTCCCAACCGAAACCCCAACGACTTAACGTGTTGTCGGGCCCTCCCGAGCGGGACTCCGGAACATTCGCCCCCGTTACCCGGCTATTGCTGATGCCAAGTATTGCACGACGCATCCACCCGTCTCTCCAGACCAGCGGCGAGCGCCAAATAAATTACAGTACTTTCCCTCACTCCTCCGGAATAAAACACGCTGCATCCAAGCGGGTCAGTTCGACCACGGATAGGTTCGGATGCTCCGCCCGATACCAGTCGACGAGGTGGTATCCGATGGAGTAGCCGGCCCAGAGCGGTAGGCCGCTGGTTCCCCCACCAAATTGATAGGGGTTCATGTCGTCGCCCTGCAAGAATATCCGATGCCGGTAAATGGT
The DNA here is from genome assembly GCA_027343765.1 of Sulfobacillus sp. Classification (GTDB taxonomy): domain Bacteria; phylum Bacillota; class Sulfobacillia; order Sulfobacillales; family Sulfobacillaceae; genus Sulfobacillus_B. Next base: position 19,111 of record DAHWKG010000206.1, on the reverse strand, counting down.
GCGCCACAGCGATCGGGCTTCGTCCGGGCTCAACACGGCGGCGAACGGTCCTCGGGCAGCGTCGCCGAGAACTTCCGCCACGAAGTGCTCCGCCATGCCTTCCCGAATTAGACTTTCCAGTAGCGGGATGCGATCATGGCCATTGTTCATCACCACCGTGCGGTAGTGATGATGATACTCGTGAGCCACCGTCGAGGTGAGCACCGGCAACGTCTCCGCAGCCGGATAGACGACCAACGAGATCGTGGTCCCTTCCCAATTGGTCCACCCCGAGACTCCGCCCAATTTTTCGCGTCCGAAGGTGTCGGCCACATCCATCGGAAAGACTTCGACGGACAAATCCTGACCGCACGCAAAACGCGCCTGAAGATTGAGGAGCGTCTCACGCACGCGGGATTCTATGCCCAGCGATTCCATGTCGGCTAGAGCCCGCTCCCAATCGTCACTCGAAGTGTCCAGTGAACAGAGTCCGTTGGCGAGGAGGTCGTCTACCTCCTCGGGGGTGAGTCCCGTGAGCCGTTCGAACAAGGGGCGGCGCTCGGCCGCGGGATCCGTTCGAAGCGCCTCCACGAATTGAGTCAGTTGTTGCCGTCGCGGAATGACGATCAGCAATCCCATGCCCCCTCTCCTTCCTTGTCATACCTTGATGTCGCCGCGGAGATTTATTGTCAGAAATGTGCATAATGATATCCTGGTTTGTCACAGGATTCTCATGGCCCGATTTACGACAAGCCCCCGTCAATGCCACGGTGTCCTGTATGCCCATGATAGTTACGTGGTGCAGGGGTTAAACAACCATCGGCGAGCGTCCTTCAGCCATCGATACTTGATTCCAGGGGAACGACCCAATGCTCGATCCGACGATGCCCGACCTCGACCAAAGCCATCCGGCTAAGCAGCGCGGTCATCGGCAAGGACAAATGGCGCGCTCGTTCTACCGCCGCGGCCAAGTCCGTGAGGGCGGCGTGGTCGGCCACGGTGCAATGCGGGACCCATCGTTGGGGTCGGTAAAAGTCCCACTCGCCCACTAACAGATGGGATGCGTGTCGATGAAAATCCCGGTGAACTGCCGCTAGTGCCGCACCTTCACGGGGAGCCAGGAAAAGCACCGCCGATTCAGAGAGGAACAGCCCCCAATGATCGAATGTCACGGGGACGGGTGCCTGTCGTGTCGCCCAATCAGGCAGAACGGCCTCCAGCGGCACCCGGTCAATCGATGCCGTCACAGCCAGCGACACATGGGGGGATGTTCCCGGTGCACTGACGGCCCGTATGGCTTCGGCATTCTCTTCGTCGACGTAGAGCTCAATGGACCAAGGCAACGTGGTTCCTTCTTTCATGACTGTGGGCCGGGCATACCGCGATACGCGCGCTCTCTCTATGGCTTCGTCGGCTCCTGGGCGAACCCCTTCACCACACCGATCCCCTTTCGTCCGCCGACGATCATGGAGGAGCGACTCGGCTTAACTATGAGAAGCTCTTCCAATGGCAGTTACGGATAATATGATACATCAATCCCACGATCCGAGAATCGTGCACGCTTCGATCGCTAGCGGAACATTCGCCCCCGATAACAGGCCATTCGCCCCGTTAAGTATAGGTCCACAGGATGCCGTGGGAGACAGCGCGAAACGCCGGGGTTCCCCGGCGTTAACACAGAACTTTGTTGCAGACCTCAACACTTTATTACAGAGGGCAGAACGTTATAACCAAACATCAGCGGATTCCCCGAAATCTCGCGGCCAAGGTACGCACTGCCTTGTGACTGGGATACCGGGGGACGTTGTCACCCGAGGGATGTACGCCATGAAACACTTCCCTAGGACTTGCGGGCGCGGACGTGCCGGGCTACACTTGCCTCATTTGAAATAAGGAGTGCTATGATGAGCGATCCCGTACAAAGTCGACTTGACGCTGCCCGTCGGCTGGCCGATGTGTATCGCCAGCTTCCCACCGTCGACGCCTTATTTGTCGCGGGCTCTGTGGCGCGGGGTACTGCCGATGTTGGCTCTGATTTGGAAATCGACATCTTGTGGCGAGAGCCCCCCTCTGACCAGGATCGACGTTACGCCATGGATGTGACCGCCGCCCAAATTGACTTCATCGCCGCGTATGAAGACGACGAATGGTCGGAGAGATACTACCTTAACGGCCTGCAGGTCGACATTTCAGGGTTCCTCACCAGCACCGTACGCCAATATATCAACGAGGTCACGGGGCGCTGTCATCCTGAGGCGGAACGCCAATGGTTATTGGCGGCCCTACAGGATGGTCGTCCCTTGTCCGGCGACCGATTGCTGCGTGAACTGCAAGAACGTCTCATATATCCCGACGCACTGGCCCGGGCTGTTATCGCTCAAGGGATGGACTTGGAGGCCTTATGGTACTACCAGCGACTGGCGGACCGGCACGACACCATTATGCTACATCAGGTATTAGCGCGGGCGGAACTATCACTGATGACCTGTTTATGCGGCCTCAATCGGTTATACCTGCCGCATCCTGATTTTAAATGGGCTCGGGCACTGGTCGATCGGATGACGCATGTTCCCCATCGCCTATTACCCCGACTGGAATCGGCATTTGCTGTGGCTCCGAAGCAAGGACTCCGGATTTTTCAGCGCCTCGCCTGGGAGACCGTGGAACTGATACAGGAGGAGTGGCCCGATTTGGTGCAAAGATTTCTGGAGATTACGCCGAAGCAATAATTGCGACTTCCTGACCCGCCCGCGGGAACCGCCCCGATGTCATGACGTACCGGCGGACGAGCCAGATGCGCACTCGCCCCCAAGAGCGCCGTAAGGATCGCGCGCCGAAATTTCGCTCGTCACTGCGATGAAAATATTGGTCCTTGTCTCGCCAAATGAGCTAGGAACCGGGATCTTCGGACACGGCGTCTGGCCCAGCCTTCTCGGCGCCGGTTACATTTTGTTCGTGGTCGGGACCTCCTATCTTCACCAAATCGCGACGCCACCGTTCCCGCGAAATCAATCCACGACCACAAAAACCCGCAGGAAGAAGTCGTAGCAGCCTACAAGTCTAACGGGACTTTGTTCCCCGTACCTATCCTAATGTGTGTCTAAGAACCGCCACCAGTTCTCGACTCTGGCCGCAGGCCTAAATCGTCGCGATCATTGACGTCTTAACCAGTAGAGTGGTCGGCGCTTTTGATTGGCGAGGCGAAAATCCGGAGATCACCATTCTCTGCGGAGTACATGACCGAATAGGGGAACCGCCGCACCCGTTTGCTTCGCACAACGCCCTGGACCCGCAGACTCGCCATCGGGTTTTCGCGAATTTCGTCCATCGCCGTCTCGATGGCTTGCAGGAATGTGCTGCCCAGCCCGCCTCGTTGGCTCTCGTAATACAACGCCGCATCATACAGTTCAATTTCCGCGGCTGGATGAAACGTCACGCGCATCTTATCCACCGAGGCGTTCCCGAATCTCCCGGAAGACGTCCGTGGCGGATCGGCCCAAGGTGTTGTCGGCCAGAAGATCGTCGTGCCGTCGTTCCGCCTCCTCCACCCAGAGACGCGCATTCTCCTCGTCCGACAGTTCTTCTAGGCTGTTGAGCAGCGCTGCTGCCAATCGCGCCCGCTCTCGGGGATCGAGCTTCCGTAGTTCGACCTCTAGTTCATCGTGGGTCACCGAATTCCCCTCCTGCCCTTCTGTATTCCTGTCCATCCCGACATTCCTACCCAACAAATTTCGCTCATCCACTGCTGGTCCGGGAGTTGGCACCGTTGACCCTAACAATTCTCATTATACCTCTCCTCCCGTCGTCCCCAAGCCCATCGCGCGGATTTGACCGAATATTGTGCTATGTCATTCCCGGCCCGTTAATGCCTTAAGACAGTCGATTCTCGAGTACTTTAATACACGTCCCAGCGATCGGCTGCGGCGGAAAACATGCTGCGATGGGAATTTTCCGATCCATCACATAATCCGGGTTGACCTGCATGTGACGGACCGACTTGATCCATCACAAAATCCGCTTTGGCCTCCACATGACGAACCCCGCGACAATGGCCCGAGCCATCATAGAATCCGCATACCCGATTTTAGCTGGACTATGGCCTCGTTCCCGCCCTCTAGGATCCGCGGGCTTCTTAACACGCCTCCACAGCTCGGCAGACCCCTGCGGCGAAGCGGGCGAGAGCGTCCTGCAGAGTTGCTGAAACGCCCCCGGGGACAAGAGCAACCCGTTCGCCGTCTCGCTGGTGATGAGGAGCGTGGGGCCCGCAGCAGCACGCCCTCGTCCCAGGGAGCGCCCACACCTCTTGGCTACCGTATCGAGGCACTGCCAGACGAATAACCGCCGACGGCTGAACTCCACGGGTCACGCGAAAGACACCCCAAGGTTGGCGGCTCAGACTGGGGTGTCGGGGCTCCGCATGCTTGTCGGGTCCGCAATTGCCTTTCCGTGACCCCGACGGCAACCGAAACAATTCTACCGAACAACCGCCAGATGAAGAGGCATCGCAACTCCGTGACGCCAGCAGTCGACCGGTCAGCGGCGTAGGTGGCAATCTGGCGGGTGGCGCGCTCTCTCGCGTGATGATCGACCTTGGGGAGCGGCTACGCGCTAACGCTTTCCCGCCACCCCGGCTTCGTCCCTATATTCCTCCCAAGGCCTCCCTTAGGAGAGGAAGGTTGATGTTGCCCCCGGAGATGACTAAAACCACCTCACGCCCCCGAAACATCTCCGCATACTCTTCGACCGCCGCCGCCGCGATGGCCGCCGACCCTTCGACGAGGAGGTTGCTCCGGGCCAAAAACTGCACGACAGCGGATTCAATGGCCACCTCCGGCACCTGCAGCACGTGATCGACCAGCGCTTGGGCGATAGCGTAAGGCCGAGCCCCGATTTGGCGCGGCATGAGTTTTTCCGCCCATCGACTCTGAGGATGCGCGAGGGACACCCGCTCGCCGGTCTCCAAGGCCTGGGCTAAGGCTGCGGCGCCCTCCGGTTCGACCCCCACGATCCGCGGCCGCTCGGGAAAATCCTGATAACTGAGCGCAATCCCAGCAATGAGTCCGCCACCGCCGACAGGGACCACGACATCCGTACACTGCGGTATCTGGGATTGTATTTCCCGCCCAATCGTACCTTGTCCGGCGATAATCGCCGGATCGTCAAATGCGGGAATAAAGACCAACCCATCTCGGCGGCTTAGTGTTTGGGCCGTATCCTCAGCCTCCTCATAGACCGCCCCCTCCACAAGCACGGTCGCGCCATAGGCGCGGCAGAGATCGGCCACATTCGCCGGAGCCCCGGTGGTCATCACCACAGTGGCGGGGATGTCCAATCGATGGGCCGCATAGGCCACCGCCAAGGCGTGATTCCCTCCTGAGGCGGTGATAACCCCCCGAGCCCGGGCCGCTTCCGGAAGTTGCAACAACACATTGAACGCGCCGCGCACCTTAAAGGTCCGGGTCTCACGGAACACTTCTAACTTAAGATACACTCTACCCCCAATGCGCTCACTGAGCCACGGGCTATATTCCAGGGGAGTGGGTAAAAGCAAGACCGATTGTAATCGCTGATAGGCTTGGTCCACCGTATCGGGTGTCACGACATCCCTCCTCGTCTTAGGATTGACTGTAGCACAACAAGAGGCGCCCCCTTTATGGCATGCTGAAATATCGGTTCCGTATGGAGTGCTACCGTAGCCACCCTCCAAGTCCTAGCGAGTCGGACCGTGTTGTCGGACTCGGCCAGCGGGCCAGGGAATGCTCGTTTACATGAGGGACTACGCTAGAGGAGAGCCAGTCAAAAATCGGAACCCTGTAGCCCCGACTTGAATCGTTTCCTAGACTCGTTGACAAAGGCATTCACCGATAGGCGTATCTTCGCGTTTAGATCGACCCATCCACCCAGTCGCAACGGTATCGATTAATGCCGGGATACTGGGGAGGCAACATCTCGACGGTGAATCCTAAACGCCGGTAGAACCCCACCGCCTCATCATCAGTTTCGGCATACCAACGGGTGAGACCCGACTTCCACTCCCGAATGCTTTGAATGAGTCGCGTGCCATAGCCTCGGCCCCGATCGTCCGGCGCGACAGCAATGTGGGTAATCTCCGCCGGATCCGCTAATCGTACCCCGATGACCCCACGAGGCCGTCCGCCATCCTTCAATACCCAGAGCTGGTAAGCGGGATGCTTCAAATAAGACTCTTGCCATCGCACTTTGTGGGCATCGTCGGCGGCACCCATGGCATGGACAAGCAGCGGCCACACCATCTCAAAGTCATCCCTAGTCCCGACCTGTTCAAAAGACAACGTCCCCATTACCCCGCTTTCTCGCGCCATCATCAGAATGATCCCCGGATTTCCGTTCATGACCGAATTCCTCTAATCGGCCATCCAGCTTTGGGAAGCGAGTTCTCCATATGTCTAGCCCAGGCCTTCCGCAGCCAGTCCGACCAAGCTTAGCTGGTGGGCGCGTCCTTGACGCCCGGGACCCGTGAGATTGGGTTTCATGTTGACGTCAATCACCCTAAAATGATCCTCGGGATTGGCTGGCTATCGATTCGTAAGGGCGCTCGTATGCCAAGCTTACCGCCAATTCGAGCGCACGTCTCCAGGATCTGAAGGAGTTGGGCGTCAGGGTCCGTAACCGCTACACTATTCATCACCACCGGCACATCCCCGCCATAGGGAACAATGCCGTCGACGTGCCCATGGCGCTCGACAGCCGGGAGGGTATCAACGCCCGGTCATGCCTATGCTTTTTCCCACCATCGTGATAGTGTCCTTGAGGCATGACCGTAATGGTGGCCTCTCGCTCCGGAAGGGCCTCCTCAAGGAGAGCAAGAGCGCCAAAGCGTGCTGCATCCCACGCGCGGAGTGCGACCTGCCACGCGTCCACGTTGCCGATCCGACGGACACCTTGGACACCCCGCCTCCGGTATCACCACGGGAAAAGGCAACGGGGACTCCTCACCAGCCCTGTCTGCGGGGACGATGACGTGATCAACGCCGGGAAAGTGATGCGCCCGTAGCCACTGGCCCATGACCGCTTTATCCTCGACAACAGCGGCGAGGCTCGTAGGTTGGCCGATGGGTCGCATGGCATACCGGTCAAGAAGGTGACGCTCATAAAGCGCCGTGTTGGTCCAGAGGACTCTCGCCCCGAGGTCAATTGCCCGGCCTCCCTGGCCCCATAACGCGAAAGCAATGTCGACGGCGCTATCCGGATATCCCCCCGTCTTCATAGGTTTAGGAATACCGGCCACACGAGGGACCGGCGCCGCTTGAGATAATACCGCGATGGGCGTGTGTCACCTCGCCTTCCAAACATAACAAGATGATATTCGGAGTCATCTTTCACCAATCTAAGGATTTCGCAAGAGATATGCACTCTTTCCTCACCTTATCTCAACGACCCCAATAGTGAGATCCCGCGACGTGAGTTCTATGCCACCCCTTAAAGGCATCGCAACGGAAACGGTGCCCGTTGGAGATTCATGATGGCGTGTCGTGACTGACCGCAAGGTGCGAAGGTCCCTGTCCCTTCTTTCACCTCCCGTCTGTTCGGCCAGGCGAAGACCCGGTGGCTCTTTATGAAACCCGGTAAAGGGCACCGGAGAACCAAATTCTTTGGTGCCACCGCGCCAGGTGATGCGTTACGATGATGTTGAAGTCATTGACGTCTAAGGAGGTCCGTCCTTATGCACTTTATCGATGCCTCCCGATTCACGGCAGAACGGCCATGGGGTGCTCTTGACATTGCCGAAATCGACACCGCTAGCATTCGCCTTCACTGGACCAACCAACCCTACCACTGGCACGTGAACGATGGCCCCGAAGTTTTCATCGTTCTCGAAGGAGCGGTAGACATGTACTATCGCGAAAACGGGGAAGAACAGAAAAAACGGCTGATGCCCGGCTGGGTGTGCTACTGCGAGCCCGGAGATGAACACGTCGCGCATCCGGTACCAGAGGCGAGAATCCTGGTCGTGGAACGTAATGGCAGCGTCTGACGATGTCGGGCTCGTCGGCCCCATACACGACTCGGACAGGCGCCATTGCCATTCGAGAGATTTGACGAGAGCTAGCTCCGTGGCAGAAATCCGCCTGCGGCATGTTTCGTTCCGGTGCCGCAGTCCCGCAGACGTCCCCGTTAGCCCTGCCGTTCCTCGGATCGCTCACCGCCTCCGCTGACGGGGGGCCACGACAACCCAAACCACTCTTTTAAGGCGTGGCGTCCGTCGTCTGTGACCCACACGATGCGATCCGTGCCCTGGTGCATCACCCAACCTTGGGCGAAGAGCCACGTGGCTAGTTCCCGCCCGACTTGCCCCGCCGCATGATACCGCCGCTCACTCCAATCTAAGCAGGGACGCACCAGGGGAGTGCGCTGGTGCACATCGAGTGACCACCCCCATTGCAACGCCTGCCGCTCTCCGCGTAGGGTGAGCGAGAATGTGTCATATACGGAATCAAACGTGAGCCACCCCTGGGCCATCATGGCCTCGGCGAGACCGGTACCGAGAGCTCCCGCGAGGTGGTGGTAACAGGTGCGCGCCGCCCGTAATTGCGCGTGGCGGGTCGATGTCTTCAGGGAACGTATGGGTTCCGGCGGGGCCAACTGCATCAAGCCCTCCACCACGTGGGCCACCTCGGACTGGCGAGCGCATAATAGCGGTGCCGTCCATGCCGCCGGACATGCACGAGCCCCCCAGCGACCAACTTCGCTAAGTGCTCGCTGGCGATGGCCGGGCTCACCCGCGCCGCCCGGGCTAAGTCCGACGCGGGAAGCTGGCGACCGCTCATGAGGGCGACCAACATAGTAGCCCGCGACGCGTCACCTATAAGGGCCGCCACCGCATGCAATTTGGGATCACTCATGGGCGAGATCCTCCTTCCGGGGCTTCGACGGTGCCACGGCCCGGCGGCGGGCGGCGAGACCGCCCAGCACGGTTAAGACCACCATAACAATAAAGGCCGCATAACACCACATCGCGCCATCAAGGCCGATGTACTGGGCCGCGAGTCCGAGGCCCAGCACAGGTGCTCCGACCCCGCAGTAGATCACCACATAAAAGCTCGATACCACCAGACCTTTGACGGCTGGAGGCGCGATGCGGGTGACGGTGGCCATGCTCCCTAGGAAGCCCGTTCCCTGCCCCATGCCGGCCACCACCGTGCTGACCACCACGATCCACAAGGCATGCGCGGGCACCGCGAGAAGAAGCCCGCCCACTGCCATCACGATTAATACGAGTCCCGCCGGCATCGCCACTGTGGGGGTCACCGTGCGCGTCAGAAATTGGGTGATGGCCGCCGACGCGAGCATCAGGAACACCACGCCGCCCGCCACAGCGAGGTTCCAGACATGCAGGAGACGCATTACGTAGCTGGGCGCCAACGACATAAAGAAGGCGGTGACGGACCAGACGGCGAAGGCGGTCCCCCCTGCTAACCAAAACACCGGGCGGATCGCGACGGGAATGCGGGGCCGACTCCAGCGCAAGGGCTTCCCGGCCCGTGGCCGCGTTTCCCGAACACGCACGAGGAGCGCCACCCCACCGCCAACCAGGCCTCCCACGACGACAAGGAAGGCCAGGCGTAAGGGAGCCGGCGCGTATTGGGCTAGCAATCCGGCCAATAGCGGACCGACCGCGGTGCCCCCGCCGGTCGCCAAGCTCGCCACGAGCGGGGCTCGGCCGCGAGGGCCATCTAATTCCGCCAAATGGGCGGTGGCCGCCCCCGATAGGAGACCCGCCCCAGCCCCTTGAGCCGCTCGGGCGACAAACAGCCAGACCGGGCCCTGGGCACAGAGAAACACGACCGCGCCGGCGAGGGCGCAGGCGAGCCCGGCGGCAATCGCAGGCTTTCGCCCCCGCTGATCGGACCATGGGCCGCCCACCAACAGGCTAGGAATCAAAAACGCGACATAGACCGCAAAAATGGCGGTGATGGTCGCCGTCCCAAAGTGCCAACGCGCCGCGTACAGGGCGTATAGCGGCGCCGGAACATTGGCACCCACCATCATCCATGCCAACAGCCCGCCCACCACGCCAAATCCCCGCTGGGGTCGACTCATCCGGAGGAGCTCCCCTCATCCCCGGCCGCCCCTGCGCCTCGTGCTAGGGCCTCCGCCTGCAATTGGAGCCACCAGACGTAGGCGGCCCAGCCCCCATAGGGCGCCCAGCGCGCGCCCCACGCCCGGAGCTCGCCGGGCGTCAAGCGGTGGGCCGGCCGGGCGTGGCGGCCGACGATGCTTTGCAATCCCGCATCCCCCTCCGGCAGTACCGCCAGCTGGCCAAACCCACGGAGCGCCACGATCGCCGTCGTCCACGGTCCAATCCCCGGAATCGTCTCCAGGTGCGCCAGGGACGCCCCTGCCTCTGCGGGGGACAGGGTGGGACGCAGATCTAAGGTGCCGTGCACGATGGCCTCTGCCGCGGCGACGATCGCCCGGGCTTTCGACAAACTCAGGCCCACCGCGCGCAGGCCCTCGATCCCCTGCGTGATCACCCGGGATGGGTCCGGTGGCAGTGGAAACGGCGGCCTGACACCCGCTGTCCCTTTTGTCACGACGCGCCCACCACGATCGACCAGTCGTTGTTTGATTACCCGGGCTTGGTCGACCCCAATGAGTTGTCCCGCCACGGCCCAGAGCAGAGCTTCCCACGGCGATCCCAGAAGAATAGGGCGAAATCCGCGATATCGTTGCACATAGGCACCGAGGGCCGGGTCCCGGGCAATGAGGTGCGTTTCGACGGCGGCCCCATCCACAACATCGAGCATGAGCAAGCTGCGCACGTGCGCGATGGCAGCCTCTACCAAGCTGGGAGTGAGCGTCTCACCCCGGACAGTCAAGGTGAGGGGCTCCGCCGACGGAAACAGATTCTCCCGCGCGACCTCGATTATGACGCCCGGGCCGAGATCTAACGCCCGTTGAAATCCATGCGCCTCGACACGTTCAAGAATCGCGGATGGCGAGGAGCGCAGATACGCGAGCACGAGCCCAAAACCATAGGCGCCACGGGGCGTCAGCGGAACGATTTGCTGGTTCACGTGTTATCCCCCCTTGTCCCCGCACGGGGGCAAACCCCCAACTCCGCATGTTGCGGCGTTCCCCGGGCTACCTGGTGACGGTTGGCGCGCCACGCGGTTTTCTTTAGACCCACAATCCATCCCTCCCCCTATGGTGTATGGCCAGAGCCATCACGGGGATCGTATCGTGCCCATTATTCGGCACCCGCCGAAATGGGAAAATATGTCGCGCGATCCCGGACCGCGCAAAGCGCGTCGGCCGAGCCCACCCGTGGGCCAGCACACTCGAACCAACCGGGCAAAGGATGAGCCAAGAGTTGGATCGACCGCTTCGCATCGCGGGAGGTGGCGGTGATGATAAAAGGACTACGCCGATGGGCGTATGGTGCCGGCAGGGTCGGCCTGCTATTATCGCGAGTAGGAGGTGGAGCCGTGAATTCCGAGCCAAAGTTCCGGCTCCTCGGATATTGGCGGTTGTGGCTGGCGACGGCGCAAATCGGGTTGTCCAGTTGGATGGTGCAAGTGGCGCTCTTTGCCGCGCTGCTGTCCCACCATTCCGCGCGCGCGCTGGCCATGGTCCTGGTCGTCGCAACCCTCCCCGCGTTGCTGGCGGGGCCCGTCTTCGGGGCGTGGCTGGATCGGCGGGCCCGGCCCGAAATCGCCGCGTGGGCCGTGGGTGTACAGGCGGTACTACTCCCCGTGATGGCGGGGCTGCTCGTGAGGCACCATCTCGTTCTCCTCACCTGTGTGTATGCCCTATACAATGTGACAGGAACGCTCAGCGCCTCCGCGCGTCAGCAGCTCCGATACCAGTTAGTGCCGGCGGATCGCCAGGCCGACATCAATGCGCGCCTGGGCAGCGTCACCGGCACCACCACCATCGTAGGCGCGCTCCTGGGGGGAACCGTGGCCGTCTGGGGACTGACGACAGTGCTACTGGTGTCGGCAGCCCTACGCCTGGGGTCCAGCATCCTTCTTGGGTCTTTGGCCCCGCGCGTCCGCACCCTGCACGCCGCGTCAAGCCAGGTGTCCCCTCACCCAGCCGATGCCCGATGTGATGGATTTCGCGCGCTGAAGCAGTTCCCGGCGGCCATGAGCGTGCTCCTTGTCGGCATCGCGTGGGGGGTCTTAGGCGGGAGTTACGACGTGTTGCTGAGTGACTATGGGGTACGACTCCTGCACGGCGGCGGCTTGGGCCTTAGCGAGCTGTACGCCACCGACGGCCTGGGGGTTCTGCTGGGGACGTGGGTGGCGCGCCAAATTCGGGCCCGATGGCGCCCTCACGCCTACGGGCTCGCGTATTTGCTGCAAGGCGCCTTTTGGACCCTCTTTGCCCTTAGCCACCGGTGGGCGCTCGCCACCCCCTGGCTCTTCGCCATGCGGATGGCCAGCGGCCTCATCATCGCCTGGGATACCACGCTGCTCTTGGAGACGGTGCCGGACCGATTGCATAGCCGCGTTTTCAGCCTGCACACCGCCACTTACGGCATGGTCGGCCGCGCGTCGCTGGCGCTGACGGCGCTCGTCATGGCCTGGATCGGCCCCCGGGACGTCGCCGTGGGATCCGGAATCGGGTCCATGCTCGTCGGTGCCACCTGGTGGTGGGTCCGCGGACGACACTGGCCCCCCACCGGAGGCAGCACGCTAGGGGAAGGCATAGCCGAATCAGTCTCCCGCTGGCCACAAACGGCAACCACCCCGACTCGTCACTCTTGGATTAGCCCAGGATGGTGTCTCTCAAACAGCCGGCCCTCCGCTTTGGGCGCTTGCGCCCCCATTTCCCGCACGAGGGGCAATTCCCGACGCGCGTCAAGAAAAATACCCCCATCGGCGACGGTGCCCTCAGAGTATGCCTATGATCATCTTGGCAGACGGCGGCTGACCGCGCGGTTCGCGCTACGCATAACCTGTGGGCCGTTGATGTCAGGGAAGAAATGCGGTTGTGGCTGGCCGGACCGCATCAATCCAATCCACCAGCCCCTCCTGCAACATGGTCAAGCCCGGGCGCGCCGCTTCGGTCAACTGTCCCCGTCTCCACCATGCAGCAAACCATACAAACGCCACTAAGCGCGCCGTGATGACCCAGGCCACCCATTGAGCATGGCTCTCCGACGATGGCGCGTCCGCGCTCGCGAGATAGACGTCGACGACCTCCTCCACCACGGGGATCTCCGGCAGGCCGCCGCAGATAACCGCCAAGTCGTAGGCCGGATGACTCCAGGCCACCTCAGACCAATCGAACAACACCAGGTGGTTGGACGCACGCCGACCCCAGTTGGTGGGGTTTGGGTCACCCGACACCAGTTGTAGGCTCGCCGGCACTTCAGGCCAGGGCCAGTGAAGACGATGGATTAAGGACTCGTGGGCCTCCTGGGACCAGAGCGCCGCGGCATCGTGAATGTCCTCGGGACTCAGAGCCACGCGGCGGACGGGCAACGCCTCGGGCCCATCGAGTGACATTCCATCCCATGGTATCGCGTGCAACCGTGCGAGATAGGCGACCATGTCGGGTAAGTGGTCGCGATACGGGGGTGTCAAAGTGGCGTCAAGCGCCTCCATCAGAATCCACGGGCGGGTAGAACTTCCCCCGTACGCGTACACCGCCGGCACACCTAGACCGTACTGGCGGACCCGTGGGGCCCAAAGGCGGTAGAAGGTGGCTTCCCGCTGCACCGGATATTTGGCGATAGCCCGGCCACGGGGACCCGCGATGCAGAGGACGCCCGGCCCTCCCACGCCGCTCAGTCGTTCGACCCTCATGGGTTCGCCCGTGATGGCCGCCGCGGCCGCCCGCAGATCCCCCGCTAACGCGATCCCTGTGGTTGCCAAGCTTTACCCTCCCCGCGATCCCTCTTCCGTGCGTTGTTCATCAACAAGCATGCTGGACCCGTATTATCCGATTACGCACTAGCCGACCCACCCCAATCATCGTGAGGGATGGGTGGCCTTGTCCCTGCAATAGGCCCCCCTTAAGGCGTTCTTGGGCTGTCCCAAATCCCGGGCAACGCGGCAATGAGCAGAACAAATTGATGCGGCTCACCATCCTCGGCGGGGCGGTTCACCACCTGGGTGCGCAATGTCTCCAAGTTCTCTTGGTATTGCGACGGCCCCAGCTCCCGCAAGGTATACACCGATGCGGCTCGACTGGCGAATCGCTTCCGTCCCATTGAAGGCATGAAGCGGTCCTTGGCCGGTATTGCGATATTCGAAATGGGCCGTTCGCCAATCAGCAGGGCCCCGAAAAGGGGCAGCCACGGAAACTGCGCGGAGCGCGGATGCAGAAGGGCATAAATCCTCCAGACTTCATCCGTAACGGTTACCGCCGGGTCGACACCACCTGCCATACTCATCGACCGATACGGCTTGTCCTCATCATAAACCGTCTCCTACCCGATAAAATACGTCAGCCCAAAATAACATCCCGGTACAAGAACGCTCCGCGGCGACATTCCTGTTGCCGAGTTCCCGGCAAGAGGGGTGTCCAGGGACGCATCGTCACCCTGAGCGGCGTACGTCTGGCGTTAGCTGCCAAGAAATCCCCAAACGATGGAGACATGGTTGCACCTCTCGAGGACTCGTTCCTTGGCCTTTCGCGATGGCATTGTCGATTCCCTGCCAACCGCCTCATGGGGAACGGATGCCGAGTCGGGCCGCAAGCCACCCCAGAGCGCCCGCGCCCAAGCCGCAGACCGCCAACAGGACCCAGACGCTCCCGATACCCGTAGCCGCCACCCGCAAATCCACAAGGGGACCCACCACCCACGCGGCGGAACCGGCCGATCCCAGGGCGCCCATATAGGCCCCCCGCCGATCGTCGGCGGCCAGCCTAGCCGCCAACGCTTGAGCAGCAGGCGACCACACCATCTCGCCCACGACAAACAGCACCAGGCTCACCAACACAAACGCTACCCCATGCCGCACCAGAAGCACGAGGAAACTCGCGCCCATCCACATAACACTGACCAGTAAGACGCCCTCGGCGCGACAGGGTGCGATCCAGCGGTTTAAGCGGCCTTGGAAGGCGACGACCATCAGCGGATTGACGGTAGCCAAAAACCCCCAGACCGCTGGCCGGAGCCCATAGTCCTGCACCGCTGCTAGGGGCAGCATGACATCAAATCCAACGTAGACGAGCGATCCGCCCCAGGTGCTCCCCAGCAAGAGCACAAAGGGGAGGTCGCGCCAGAGGGCAGGCCCAGGAGTCCCGGCCCCCGGGGTTCGGGCCTTGATTGGGGTGGGGTTCGCACTCGGGATCCTCCACCAGGCGAGCCCCGCGGCCGCGAGGCCCAGGGCGGCAATCCCACCGAAGAAGAGGGGCCAGTGGGCGCCAATTAAGACCCCACCGCCGATGGCGGGGCCCGCCATCGCCCCGAGGTTGCTGGCCACGCGAAACGCCCCAAAGACCGTGGCGGGTTCGGACGCCTCCCCGAAGTCGGCCACCAGGGCCGTGGTGGCGGCCAGGCCCGGACCCGAAGCGGCCCCGGCGAGCATCACCAGACCCACCCCCAAGATGACATGATGCCCGACCAGAGCGAGCGCCGCCGCCGCCAACGCCTCAACCGTCCAGGCC
Source organism: Sulfobacillus sp. (assembly GCA_027343765.1). Taxonomy (GTDB): domain Bacteria; phylum Bacillota; class Sulfobacillia; order Sulfobacillales; family Sulfobacillaceae; genus Sulfobacillus_B. Next base: position 3,526 of record DAHWKG010000206.1, on the reverse strand, counting down.
CCTGCAAGGACCCCGCGTCGCCCCACCCGATCGGAGAGGCGGCCGCCGTAGTAGCCGCAGAGTGCCGACGCCGCCGCATCGCCCGCATACATGACGCCAATGATCGTCGGGGAAGCCCCTAACACATGGATCGCCCAAATCCCCACAAAACTCCACAGAGCCGCAAAGGCGATATTGCCCAGCACCGCGACACCCCACGCCGGACGCAGGGGCGGGGGCACCTCGATGCCCAAAATCCCGGCGACCCACGGTCTTCCCGAGGTCGTCGGAGTCCCCCGGCGTTTCGTGGATCCGGGCTTGACCCCCATTCCCATCCCCCCTCGCGGCCGCTTTGTGTTCGGCCGTCTCGCCCATTATGACGTGCCAAAGATGACACCTTGTGTCATGATGGGGGACGGAGGGATGCATCGTGCGCGCCGATCGCTTGGTTCGAATGCTGGCGTTATTGCAACGGCATGGGCGGTTGACCGCGCCCGATCTCGCGCGGCGTTTGGAGGTTTCGAACCGGACGATCCTGCGCGATGTCGAAGCCCTGAGTACCGCGGGGGTCCCGATCTACACGGAGCGGGGATCCAGCGGGGGGATCCGCCTCATGGAGGGGTATTCCCTCGATGTATCTGGGATCCACGGGGTAGAACTCCACACATTGCTCCTGGGGGACCGCTCGGCCCTATGGAATGCGCTGGGGTGGACCCAGGAGGCGGCCGCTGCCCAAGTTCAGCTCCGCCGGGCCCTCCCCCCGGCCCAGGTCGCCGAGGCCGACCTGCTGAGCCAGCATCTCCTCGTCGATGACCGCCCCTGGTTTGCCGGTGCGCCACCCCAGCCCATCGTCGTCCCGCTGCTGTCCGCCATTAGGCAGAAGCGGCAAATCGCCAGCACCTACACGCGCCCGGACGGCACCACCGTCGAGCGGTGCCTGTCCCCGTACGCGCTCGTGGCAAAAGCCGGCGTCTGGTATCTTGTCGCGGCACGCGAGGGGGACCTCCGGGTGTATCGGGCAGATCGCATCGCCACTTTGCGCGTGCTCGACACCCCCGCGGAGCGATCGGCGACCTTTGATCTTCCCCAGTTTTGGGCTGATTGGACGCGGGCCTTTGAAGCGAGCCGCCCCCGGTTCGTGGCCCGGCTGGCCGTGTCCCCCGCCCTATATGGCCCCTTCCTGCAATCGTCGGCTTGGCCGGTCGTTACAATCCAAGAGCCTTTCGGGGACAATCCCCACTACCACGTGACGATGGTGTTTGAGAATATAGCGAGTGCAGCGCGCCACATCGTTAGCTTTACTCCGGACGTTCGGGTGATGGAGCCCGTCGAGTTAGCCGACGCTGTATACCGGGCCGCCCTGTGCATCGGGTCCTGGGCCGCAGGTATCCGACCGGCTACGACCAACCACGTGGAGCGCCCTCATCCGCCGAGCCCAGGGGTGTCCGGCGACGAAAACGCGTGATGCGCCCACGCCCCCGAATGTCCGCCATTCCTTGCGTATCTGGCTTCCGATCCGGAAAGTCCGCCCCCGAGGGCACGAGGCTTAGCCGATGCGGTTTGCATAAATGTCGACGGGCTTATGGCGAACTGGACTGGGGTGCCCCAAGGTTGACTCTCACCCCCGTTATCAGAGGACAAAAAATATCGCGGGTGGGCTCCTTCAGAACAACGTGATCCCTAAAGCCAAGACGAGGTGATCCGTCTTCGAGCAGGATCGTCCCTCACGTAAATCGAATATCACGAAATCGACGGGGGCGGCCTATGGAGTAGAGCCTCCTGGCACTTACCTGTTAACGCTAAGGAGAGATTAACGTGCACAACGGGCTGAAGTCGCAGGAGGCCGCCGGTGTCCGGTTTTTACAACGGGCCGGCGACCCCCATGGCGAACCGGCAGTCTTCCTTCCAGCGGGCGGGTGGACCGGCGTTCAGGGTCTCGCCGTGGCCAAGGCGCTCGCCCACTTCTCGTGGTACCTGCTCGACCTCCCGGGAACCGGCGGTAGCCAGCCGCTCGGAAACGCCACCGCCCCGGCCTTCGCCCAGTGGCTGAGCGCTTCTGCCAGGAGGCCGGGTTCGAAAGCTTCCATCTTGTCGGCCATTCCCTCGGGGGCTACCTCGCCTTGGCGGCCGCCGCGACGCAGATTCTACCGCTTCGCTCGCTTCTCCTCATTGACGGGGGCCTCAATCCCATTGCCGTCCCCCAGGAGGTGGGCCCAATGGCCTATCTGGTGCCAACAATCAGCAGGCTCGACCGCCTACTCGGTGGCCGGATCATCGCACGCCGGCCGGGTCCGCCAGCCACTATAGAGCCTACTCCCGATCCGCAAGCGGTCGCCGATCGTCTCCACGAGTCGGGGTACCCACTCGTGTCCTTGTCGCACGCTTCCCTCGTGGCCCCGAGTGGGCCGCGGCGCTCGCGCAGCGGTCGATAATGTCAACGCGCGTCGAAGGGGTTGACGTTGTAGAAATGGAGACGGGCCACTACGTCTTCTGGGAGGACTGGGAATCGTTCTCGCAAGTGGCCCATGAGTTTTACGCGCGCATCGAATCCGGTCATCGCCACGAGACGATGGTAGTGCCGTTCCCAAAATGTTTGGGGCCGCCCTTTCGCCGCTACCAACAAGACGTTACCCGTCAAAAATCTCCTCGTTTCCTTTCTCTGGGCGTGCCTTCACGTTCTCGCCCCGAATCTACTTCTATTTGCTACCCTAAAGTTTTGCTGGCACTTGAACGTTGCCCGTCATGACAAGACTCTGTCTAAAGCTACCTCTAACGCCATATCGCGTCCTGCATTGCAAGTCCTCGCGCGTTGGCGCAACCCCGACATCTGGAGTAATGCCAACGCCTTCAAGGGGTGCCCCATCCGCGAGAGTCGCTCGTTGGTCTCACCAATAGTTATGCGTTGCAATATGTCGAGTCTGATCCCAACCCGAGCGTCCTACCCGGGCAGTACGTCCTCCGACTCCCTGCCGCGCGCCTCAATATCTGCTGTCGTCATTTGGCGGACCCCATGCCAGGTCAGCGGCAGTGCGGCTACAATCATCCATACCAACCCACCGACAGTCTCCACCGTCGTCTGTCCCCACCGGTCCGCGACAGGGATGGCAAGCACCAAGCCGATCGGAATCGCCACAAACGAGCCAAAGTTATCGAAGGCCATGACGCGCGACAGCTTGTCCTGGGGGATGCCCTGTTGCAGGGCGGTATTCCACGCGATCCCGGACACGGTGGAACCCATCCCGGCCACCACAGCGGCCACCATGAGGGCTGGCAATCCCAGCTTGAGCCCCAAGACCACCATGGGTAGACCCACCAGGGCTGCCGCCGTCATGGCCGCTTGCAGGGGTCGGGCGAAATGGATACGCAGCATTCCGAGGCTCGCGATTAGCAGGCCGACCGCTTGGAGGCTCAGCACTAATCCCCAGCCCGCTGCCCCAAAGGTGCGCGACGCGATGAGGGGCCCGAGGACGCGCCACGCCCCCATTTCTACAGGGTTCATCACCGTGAAGGCCGCGGTAATGGACCAAATCCAGGGTTGGCGTACAAA
>DAHWKG010000201.1:0-10216 GCA_027343765.1 Sulfobacillus sp. | reverse complement strand
CCCGGGGTCGTTCGCCGGGCATCGTGTTGCCATGGCGCGTGGATCATCCTCCCCGAGCCTGGGTCAGAACGTTAGGAAGGGCATTATCATAGGGGTGCCACTTATCCACAGCCGTGTTTTGTCCAGTTATGAAAAACCCTCTATTAAGAAACTGGCGAAGCACGGCTCGCCAGTTTCCTCTAGAATTCGATATTCGATTACTCCAATTTGTCACCTTGCGCTAGAGATTCTTCGGCGTACTTGATCATCACTTTGACCATGTTCCCGCCGATCTTTCCGCCCACGCGGCCGAGCTGTCGGGTGGGCATGCCCGCCCAGCCCTTCTTTTTGATTTCGTCCAGAATGCCGAGATCGCTCGCGACTTCGTACTTAAATTTATCGCGTACGTCATTCGGCAGGACCGACGGCGTCTTTGTCCACTTAGCCATGCTTGGCGCACCTCCTTTTGGTGACACCTTTAGTATGTCGGGAGCTTGGGCGGGGCATGTTAGGATTAACTGCATCTCCTGTCATCACATTTCCCCCATGCATGAATGTGGTAGCTTTTTGGCCCCGAGCTCTGGCGCTTCTGGGATATAATAGAGGCAGAGAAGGCGAGGTGCATGCCATGAAGCTGTCTGCCCAACATGCAAAATTAACGCGGCTTGCCCAGCGGCGTTTCGACGGGTTTCGACCATATCAGGTGGTTACGTTTTTGAATCAGTCCTTAAAGGAGCGCGGGCTTATTTTTGGGCTCCGCCAGTTTGACGATGAGTGGGAGCTCACCGTTTACGATGGGGATGCTCATGATGGCGAAAACGCCTAAAATTGGCGTCGCCGGCATTTTAGTGTCTCGGGGCCGGGTGCTACTAGGGCGCCGGGCCAAGGACCCTGGACGTGGGCTCTGGGCGTTCCCCGGTGGTCATTTAAATTTTGGAGAGCGCCTTCGGGTAGGGGTATCCCGGGAGTTCCGCGAAGAGACCGGACTTACCGTGACCGCCACCAAGCCTATTTACGTTGCAGAACTGGTGAGTGAATCTCATCATTATGTGCTCATTGATTTTTTGGTCAAAGATGCGGTCGGCGAGTTACAGCCGTCGTCGGATATCGATGCGCTCCGTTGGGTATGCGAAGCTGAATGGGATGTACTGCCATTGGCTGAGGGGATGAAAGAGTGCCTTAAAAACCCCGATGTTCGGCGGACTTTGGGCTGGGATAGTTAAGGGAGAACAATTGGGGGGATCACTTGGACAAGGCCATATTGGTCGCCGTCTATCAGAAGGGCATACGACCGGACGCGGTGACCCGAGAGCTCAGGGAGCTTGAGGGTTTGGTGGAGGCTGCCGGCGCGGAGGCGACAGGATGGATAAGCCAGGCGCGCGATGTTCCGGATAGTGGGTTGGGTCAAGGAGCCCTTCAGAGCTTGATTTCGGCGGTTGAGCAGTCGGGGGCCGTTCTTGTCGTCTTCAATCAGGAGATGCGTCCTCGCCAACTGTTAACGGTGCAGCAGGAAATTGGGGATCGGGCGCAGGTAGTGGATCGCACGCAAATTATCTTAGACATTTTTGCTCGGCGAGCATCGTCCCGGGAAGGCCGTCTACAGGTGGAACTAGCTCAATACCAGTATCTCGAGCCGCGTCTTCGGGGAATGAGAGTGCTGTCCCGTCCCGGCGGCGGGGTCGGGACGCGGGGGCCGGGGGAAACCCAACTGGAACTGGATCGCCGGCGCGTTCACCACCGCATCCACGCGCTACGTGAGGAGCTCCTGCGGGTGGAAGCAGAGCGTCGTGGCCGTCGCGTGCGGCGCCGACGGACGGAGATTCCTCTGATTGCCTTGGTAGGGTACACCAACGTCGGTAAGTCTACCCTGTTTAGCCTGCTCACCCACCGGCCGCAGGAGGCAGAAAATGCTTTGTTTGTCACTCTTGACCCGACCGTGCGCCGATTAATGGTGCCAGGTTTTGGACCGACATTGATTAGCGACACGGTGGGATTCGTGGACCGACTTCCCCACGAACTGGTAGCGGCGTTTCGCTCGACGCTAGACGAGGTGCGGGACGCGGATGTGATTGTGGAAGTGGTATCGGCTGACCCCAGTTTTCCGGTTCCCCCATTAGAGCAGATGGCGGTCATCGACCAGACGCTGGGGAGTCTGGGAGCCCGTTCGACGCGTCGGGTACGCGTGTGGAGCCAGTGGGACCGGGTTCCAGCGGGGACCGCATTGCCCACCGACGGCGTTTTTGTCTCACGGGACTCGAAGACGGGCCTCGAGCGCTTATTGGACCTTTTGGCAAATACGTTGGCACCCTTCGTACGCGAAGAGACCGTGCGGGTGGCATGGCACGATCAGGAAGTATGGAAGGTGATTTGGCGTGAATTTGTGGTAAAGGGGCGTTCGGACGGGCCCGAGGGGGCGGACCTTCGGGTGCGCGGTACCGAGCGAGCCTTCCACCTTTTAGCGGAAGCGAGAAAAAAAGGGCAGCCGCAAGCATCCCTAAAAGATGGTACAATAGTGTGATGATTTTTGGGAGGAGGCGTCCAGGTGTCCGCACAACCGCGCTACTTTATTAAAACTTATGGGTGTCAGATGAACGAGCGCGATTCCGAAATAATGGCGGGGCAACTCGACCAAATGGGGTACGTAGCGGCCCCCACCGATCGCGATGCGGACCTGATCGTAATCAACACCTGTGCCGTACGTGGAACCGCCGAAGAACATGCCTTTGGCTATATCGGGCAGTTGCGCCAACTCAAAGATGAGCGCCCCGATGTCACTCTAGCCGTATCCGGTTGCATGGCCCAGGAGCCGGGTACCATTGCCTGGCTTAAAAAACATGCACCACAGGTCGACCTGGTGTTTGGCACGCACAACATGCACCAATTGCCGACGATGTTGGAGCGTGTCCAAGAGTCTGAGGAAATGATTGTCGATGTGTGGGAAAGCGCTGGCGAGGTCGTGGAGCACTTGCCCTCACGCCGCAAAGATGGTGTGCGAGCGTTTGTCAACATCATTTACGGCTGTGATAAGTTTTGCACCTATTGCATTGTGCCCTTCACCCGTGGGCGGGAGCGCTCCCGGGAGATGGAACCGATTATCGACGAGGTCCGTGCCTTGGCAGAAGAGGGGTATCAGGACATCACCGTCCTTGGTCAAAACGTTAACTCCTATGGTCACGACTTAGAGCCTACGCGAGACCTGGCTGACTTATTGGGAGCCCTGGAAGAGATTGACGGGGTGCGTTGGATTCGTTATACCACTCCGCATCCCCGGGACTTTAGCCAGAAGCTCATCGATACCATCGCTCGGTCGGAGAAAATCACGCGCCACGTGCATTTACCCGTGCAGGCGGGGTCTAATCCGATCTTGAAGCGGATGAACCGAAAATACACCAAGGAGGCGTATTTGGACCTAATTGAGCGGGTCAAGGCTAAAATTCCTGACGCCTCGTTAACGACCGATATTATTGTGGGCTTCCCGGGTGAAACCGAGGAGGACTTCCAAGAAACCTTGGACGTCGTGCGGCGGGTCCGTTACGACTCAGCTTTCACCTTCATCTATTCGCCCCGGGAAAAGACGCCGGCGGCGCGGTGGGAAGGGCGAGATCCGGTACCCAACCCGGTCAAAAAGGACCGATTGAACCGCCTCATGGCGCTCCAATACCAAATTAGCTTGGAGGCTAATGAGAACCTTATCGGCCAGGAACAGTTGGTGCTGGTCGAGGGCCTGAGCAAAAAGAACGAGCGTGTCTGGGCTTGTCGGACCCATACCAACAAAGTGGTGCTGATTGACCGCGACCCGGCCGAGGATTTAATTGACCGATTCGTACCGGTACGCATCACCAATGCTAAAACCTTTTACCTCACCGGCCAGCAGGTGGGAAAGCCGGTATCTCCGCCATCGCCACGCCGTCGTGTCGAACTGCCCATGATTTGAAAAGCGGCCCCGCGGGGCCGCTTTTGCTTCAGGTGTTTTTCTTGACGGTGTTGGCACCCTTCTTTACCGTATTGCCCACCTTGTGTGCGTCCGTCTTGACTGCCTTCCCGGCCCTCTTGGCCGTGTTTTTGACGTCCTTGGCCGGGGCAATGATGGTCTTTTTTGCCTTGTGCCCGGTCCGCTTCGCGTATTGGGGTGAGACTGGAGCAGCGCGGCTCGTTGCCGTGGTGCCCTTGCCGGTTCCAATGGCTGAGGCGACCGTGTCCCACCACTTGGCATCTTCGTAACCGACGCGCCAGAAGGCGACACCTCCAAGGTGGTCCTTTTTAGCCAAGTCAATGCGGTCTTTTGCAGCCCGATCGTTAACGAACCAGATGATGTGGGAGACACCCTTGGAGGTGTACTTGTCATAGGCCTCTTTGTAGGTCGAGTTCCATGTATAGACGCCGTACTTATGTTGATGCATGGCCTTTAAGGGGACCGTAATGGCCTTGGTGGAGCCGTTAGTCCAGAGATATCCATAGTCGGCGATGCCAAGATATAACTTCTTTGGGCTAACTCCCGCCTTGATCGCCGTCGAAATGGACTTTTGCACCCAAGCGTAAGGACTCACCGGCCCCGGAGGGGTCCCGTCACCATGGAGGTCATAGGCCATCAGCACCATGGAGTCTACGACCTTGCTTAAGGAGCCGAAGTCATAAGCGGCGCTTTCGCCGTTGCCTGAGGTGAGAGGCACCACGGACATCGATAAGGTCACGCTTTTAGGCAGAGCCTTTCGAAGCGCCGTCACAAAGGTGGTCAAGTCGGTGCGGTCGGACTTCTTCAGCAGTTGAAAGTCGATCTGCACTCCCGGGTAAGTGTGTGCCTTTACGGCTCCGACGATGGCGTGAATGGCTTTGGTACGCGCGCCCGCGGTATGGAGAAAACTGTCGGTACCGCCGGCGTTGGTAAAGAGCGGCATGAGAGGGAGATGATCTTGTTTGGCGAGGACCGCTACATTCCCCTCAGGCTTGGTAATCAGCGTTCCTGACGCGGACACTTGATACCAAAATGGCGATAAGAAGTCGACCAGCCCGGGATGCGCTTTGAGCAAGGTAAATGGGTCAGGGGGTACGGTTGACTGGGTCTGATCATAGAAGGCAATAACTTTAAGCGGCTTGGTCGTCTTCTTCGTGGTGGTTATCGGTTTTTTAGTGGACTTGGATGAGTTCGCATGCGGTTTGGGCGCTGGCGCCGGCGTTCCGCATCCAGCCAGCAACAGGGAACCCAGGCCGGCCGCCGTCAACCAAGCAACATACGGATTTTTCATCGCTATCCCTCCTTGTCCGCCTACGTTCGTTGTCGGTTCGGCCCGGGTTAAACTGAAAAAGGAAGACGAGCCGAAAATCTCACGGCATATTATGAGAAGGTGTCGAGGCGTTCATACTGGAAGGAACCGGTAAGGAGGCAGAGCGGTTGAATCGATGGGGAAGCACGGCGCTTGGCGCAGCGCTGGTGTTGGCCGCGGAGGGGGCTTTAATTTATGGCGCGGGACTTAAAACCGTGGTCATGAAACAACAGGCGGTTCAGGCGAGCCATGCCGTCGCTATGGAGCTTGACCGTCGCTGGCCCACGATTCAAGGCGCTATGATGGCCAACGTCCGGCCCATCGTCCGCCAGCAAGTAGCGCGCATGGTCAACCAGACAACGATTAATATTGGGGGGATACCGGTTCGTCTGCCGGTCGATATGCGTGGTGCTTTGGCTGAAAAGTTGAACCACGTACTACAAAGAAATTTATCCCAATACATGCGCGATCGATTTAAGCCGAGCCTTTTTCTCACTCCTGATGTGGTCGCTAAGATTCTTAAAGAGCCCATAACGATGCATCTTTGGGTCGACGTATGGCGAATTCCTATTCCCGTGACCATTGAGGTTCGGTAAGCCTGGTTGAACCCGCTGAATGCCTGTGCTATACTACCATCGGCTGTCTTTGACCAAAGATCGCCAAATCTAGCACGCAGTTCAGCCCTGGTGTTGTTGTCGAACTGCGGAGGCTAACCAGGAGGAAAATATGTCAGTTGTTTCGATGAAGCAATTACTGGAGGCCGGTGTGCACTTCGGCCACCAGACCCGGCGCTGGAACCCTAAAATGAAGCCCTTCATTTTCACCGAGCGTAACGGCATTTACATTATTGATTTGCAAAAGACGGTGCGCAAGGTCGACGACGCTTACAATTTTGTCCGCCAAGTGGGCATGGATGGCGGCAAGGTATTGTTTGTTGGCACCAAGAAGCAGGCGCAGGAAGCGGTGGCCGAGGAAGCACGCCGTTCGGGTGACTTTTTCGTCAACCAGCGCTGGTTGGGCGGCATGTTAACCAACTTTGACACCATCAAGCGGCGTGTGAAGCGGCTTGCAGAGCTCAAGGAGCAAGAAGCCCAAGGACAATGGGAGCGCTTGCCTAAAAAGGAAGTGAGCTCGCTCACGCGGCAGAAGGAAAAGTTGGAGAAGTATTTGGGCGGCATCGAGGGAATGCGGGATTTGCCGCAAGCCATGTTTGTGGTCGACCCGCGTAAAGAACACATCGCGGTGACCGAGGCGCGCAAATTGGGCATCCCTATCGTGGGGATTGTCGATACCAATTGCGATCCGGATGAAATTGACTATGTGATTCCCGGCAATGACGACGCGATTCGTGCGGTACGCTTGCTGACGGCCAAAATGGCCGATGCCTTGATTGAAGGCCGCCAAGGTGAAAGCACCGGCGCCGAGGACATCGAAGAGGCTGTGCAGTAGCGCGCCTGAACGCTGACGGAGAAGGCGACCGCAAGGTCGCCTTCCTTACGAGGAGGATATTTTGTGGGGATTTCGGCCAAGGACGTAAAAGCGCTCCGTGAACGGACCGGGGCAGGGATGATGGAGTGTAAGAAGGCTTTGGAAGAGGCTGACGGCAACATGGATCGGGCCGTGGACATTCTCCGTGAGCGCGGTCTGGCTGCGGCCGCCAAGAAGGCAGGACGGGCTACCTCCGAAGGGTTGATTGAGAGCTACATTCACGCCGGAGGACGCATCGGGGTGTTGCTGGAAATCAACTGCGAGACAGACTTTGTGGCTAACACAGAGGATTTTCGTGGCTTGGCGCATGATGTGGCGATGCATGTGGCAGCGGCCCGCCCCCTGTATGTACGCCGGGAGGACGTACCCGCCCGTGTGATTGACCACGAGCGCGCGGTTTTAAGAGCCCAAGCCAAGAATGAGGGCAAGCCGGACGCCATTGTTGAGAAAATGGTGGAAGGCCGGGTGGACAAGTATTATAAAGAGGTCTGCCTCCTTGAGCAGCCTTATGTGAAAAACCCCGACCAGACAATTGATCAGCTCATTAAAGAGCACATTGCTCGCTTAGGTGAGCAGATTCAAGTGCGGCGATTCGTCCGATTTGAACGGGGCGAGGACCTCCAAACTGGCGACGGCGAATAAAAGGGCACAACGTGCCCTTTTCTCTTAGGTAATAGGCAAGGAGGATATGGCGTGTCCGAGCAACCGAAGTACCGGCGCGTGGTATTGAAACTATCCGGGGAGGCGCTCGCGGGAGCGGCAGGGTTTGGCATTGACCCTACGGTAGTGGACAGCATTGCCCGGCAAATTAAAGAAGTTCTGGGATTTGGGGTGCAAATCGCTGTAGTGGTGGGCGGTGGCAACATCTGGCGTGGTCAAGCAGGCTCCAGCAAAGGGATGGACCGAGCCACTGCCGACTATATGGGAATGTTGGCCACAGTTATCAACGCGTTGGCACTCATGGATGCCTTAGAAAAACACGGCGTGGTGGTACGCGTTCAGACAGCCATTGAAATGAAAGAGGTGGCGGAACCGTATATTCGTCGGCGGGCGCTGACGCACTTAGAGAAGGGACGGGTCGTTATTTTTGCAGCCGGAAACGGCAATCCCTATTTCTCCACAGATACCACGGCGGCGCTTCGAGCAGCTGAAATCGAGGCCGACGTGATGCTGAAGGCAACCAAGGAGGCCGGCGTCTATGATGCGGACCCCAGGACCAATCCTAATGCCCGCATGCTCGACGAGATTCGCTACTTAGACGTTCTCAAAGAAAATTTGAAGGTGATGGACGCTACGGCCACGTCGCTCTGCATGGACAATAACATACCGATCGTGGTGTTCAACATGAACACTTACGGCAACATTCTAAAGGTGGTTCTGGGTGAGCCAATTGGGACTTATGTAGGTGGGGGGCAGCGCGATGTTGAAGGACATTCTTAAAGAGACCGAAACACATATGCAAAAATCCGTGGAGGCGTTCCAACGCGATTTGGCCGGCATGCGCGCCGGACGTGCGCACCCGGCGCTGTTGGAAAAGATTCCGGTAGAGTACTATGGTGCGGTGACCCCACTGCAGCATTTAGCGTCCATTAGTGCTCCGGAGCCGCGGGTTTTGGTTGTACAGCCGTTTGACAAAACGGCCACGGGAAGCATTGAAAAGGCCATCATGAAAGCTGACCTCGGGGTGTCGGTGCGCGTTGATGGGGCGCTCCTTCGAGTGAATGTACCCGCGCTCACCGAAGAGCGGCGCCGCGATTTGGTCAAACAATTGCGTCGGCAGCTGGAAGAAGCCAAGGTTGCGGTGCGTAATATCCGTCGGGACGGCTTAGACAGTCTAAAGAGAGCCCAGAAAGAGGGCCAGTTGTCTGAGGATGAGGAGCACCGCGGCGGAAACGACATTCAACGGTTAACCGACCAGTATATAAAAGAATTGGATCGTGTCGCAGAGGGACGCGAAAAGGATATCATGACACCGTAACCTTTTCGCAAAGGGGGATGCCTGTTGCTGGGTCCGGAATCGAACCACGCCGGCAAGCCTGACCTCGACCGCTCGTTGCCCCATCACATCGCCATCATTATGGATGGTAACGGGCGTTGGGCGACGAACCGAGGACTGGACCGAACGCTCGGACACCGTCAAGGGGTGAGAGCGCTTAAGCCAATCGTCAAAGAGGCGGCACGTCTGGGCATTGATGTATTAACGGTTTACGCATTCTCAACCGAAAATTGGCGCCGACCCGATCGCGAGATTGACGTCCTTATGTCTCTCCTAGTGGAATTCTTGGCCTCGGAAACGTTCGAGCTCAAAGAGGAAGGGGTCAAGATTCGCACCATTGGTGACCTGACGCGTTTGCCGGAATCGGCCCGCCAATCCTTGGCGTGGGCCAAGCAAGAGACCGCCCACGAGAGTCATATGATTTTAAACTTGGCCCTCAATTACGGGGCGCGAGACGAGATCCTTCGGGCAGTGAACCGTTGGCGCGAGACGACCCCGGAAGGATCGATTCTCACCGAAGAGACCTTCAGTCAATACCTGGATACGGCCGGGCTGCCGGATCCCGACCTATTGATTCGCTCCAGTGGGGAATTTCGTGTGTCGAACTTTTTGCTCTGGCAGTTGGCGTATGCAGAAATTTACATCTCCGATCGTCTTTGGCCCGACTTCGGGCCCAGTCAGCTGCACGAGGCAATAAAGGCGTATCAAATGCGCCACCGGCGGTTTGGGGGATTAGGATAGGGGCGAAAACCTTGTTATTGCGCCGAGTGATAACCGCCGTCATTGGGATTCCCGTTTTATTGGCGCTGATTTATCTTGGTGGGTGGCCCCTCATCGCCGCCACTGCCATCTTCGAAGTGGTTGCCGTTTACGAAGTGGCGAAAATGTTCAACGCCAGCCATATGACTTTTTTTGCCCGCATGGCGGTGTTTTGGGTGTGGGCTATTCTTCTCTGCCAGGCGCTTCATTGGCCATTGGTCTGGGGAATTTTGGCGGGGCTCTTGGTGGTTGTCATCGGGGCTGTCGTGCTGGGACGGGAAGCCAGAAGTTTTGAGGGGGCCATGACGACCGCATGGGTTAGCGTATACGTCGGGCTTCTCTTCCAGTTTCTGATTGCCTTACGTGCTCTCGACGGCGGGCGGAGACTGGTTGTGCTCTTTTTCGTCATCATTTGGGCCACCGACGCGGTCGCGTTCTTCGTGGGTCGACACTTTGGTCGGCACAAGCTAATGGTTCATGTGAGCCCCAAAAAGACCTGGGAGGGGACGCTCGGTGGGGGACTGTCCGCTCTCGTTGTGGGAATTGCTACCGCCCCGTTGGCTCACTTGAGTTGGGTGGAGGGGGCCATATTTGCGCTCGTAGTGTCGGCCATGGGCGTGGTCGGCGACCTGTTGGAGTCGCAGTTCAAACGCTACACTGGCGTGAAGGATTCCGGCGGACTGCTCCCCGGACATGGAGGGATTCTTGATCGCTTCGACTCGGCGCTCCTAGC
>DAHWKG010000179.1:0-3827 GCA_027343765.1 Sulfobacillus sp. | reverse complement strand
GAGCGTAGGCGACGGTTTGGCGAGGAGTCCCGCGGTGATGAAACTGATCAGGACGCAAGCGAGCTAAGTCGTAACGACGATACCCACCCGCGGTACGTTCATCGGGTATCAGTTTACCTTCATGCTCCCATCGACGTAACGCCGAGGGAGTCACGCCTAAAAATTCGGCTGCTTCACGAATGCCCACCAGTGTCCGGTTCATACCTAAATTATACAACCATGGATAACTATAGGTAAAGATTTATGAAACGGTTAAACCCCCTTGATTCCTTCCGTAGCCCGGCAAGTCGGCCAACGCCACTTGGTAGCTTTCCTGTAACGCTTCTGCGATGATTAGGCCGGCCCGACCGGACCACCCGGCACCCGGGAAAAAGACAACCGGCGAACCCATCCCCATGATTTCATCATTAAACGCCACGCGATCCCCGTCCAATGCGTCAGAATTTTTCATAGCCCAAAAGAGGCAGGCATCCCCGTTCCCACCCTCATGCCGCGATGCATCCCCAAATACCCCGTGCGCATTACCCCTTGCGCCTGTGCATGTTACCCAGTACCCTGTGCATGCTAGGCCGCCGAAGGCTTTTGACTCCACCACCGTAGGATGCTGGAGTTGGACACATCCGCCACTACACCATGCTCTAGTGCCTCAAATGTCGTGGGTCCACCCTGCCTCTTGAATGGCCAAATCGAGTGCCCCCCGCTGCTCTGACAGCGCATCAATGCGGTGTTGCAAAATGCCTACGTCGACGGTGGGTACCATGATCGCCATCTCCCGATGCACCATGCCAAATCGCTCATGCCCCCCGCCAGTCACCGCCTGCATAATTTCCCCCAAAATCGTGAGGTGTCGAGTGAGGGCGTCTCGTTTTGCCAGAGCTTCCATGATCGTCATGCCATTGTCCAATTTCACACTCATGTTGGCGCGGTTGATTTGCACCACCCGCTCTTCCCAACGGACCAGAGTTTGATCCAAGTCGTCCAAAATTCCCGTCACGGATTCCAACGCGGGTCGCCCCTCCGGGGCCAAGGCACTCCGCCGCGCCCGCGCGGAAAGCGACGTCATTCGGTCCGACAAGGTCTTTCGGTCAGCCAGCGCTTCGGCCAATTTCATAGCGACCTTCCTCTCCCCTCAACCATGTTGCGATATAGCCTCACGTTTCGCTAAACTTTACAAATTATCCGTCTTATTTTGATGCACTTCAAGTCGTACATGCACCGTTGGGGGGCTTTGGGACATCCGTCTCTCGTGCTATGGTCTCCTAAACACCTTTCGCTGCATTATATCGAGAAAAGAGGAACCACTACAGCTCTCGGCGGCGGTCGTGCCAAAGTTTGCCTGTATCCGAAATTTTACGTAAATCAACCTCAAATGTTTGCAGCACCGCGGACCAATTACGAGGAAGGCCAGCCCGCATTCATGAGCTTTCTTAATGCCTGTGTCAATAGTTTAAGGAGAGAAGGTCAATGTTTAAAACGTTGGGTAATCGGCCCGGCTGTATGGCAGCCGTTCCCGAAAGAATCAAAAGCAGCTCGATGACGTGAAACACGCGGTGGAGGAGGCGTCGTCATGATTATCGCCCATAAAATTGCGCTCGATCCCAACGATGAACAGGAGACGTATTTCCGGAAGGCGGCTGGCGTCGCCCGCTTCGCCAGAATGCTCAAAAATCATCCGTTGGCCCGGGCTGTTGCGGATATGGGCTTTGGCGAATTCCGACGTCAGTTGGAATACAAAGCGGTTCAACGGGGGAAGATGGTGGTCGTCGTGGACCGCTGGTATCCCAGCAGCAAAACGTGTGCGTCGTGTGGATACAAAGTGCCGAAAATGCCGCTCGCGGTGCGGGCGTGGACGTGCCCAGCCTGTCACACACACCATGACCGCGACATCAATGCGGCGATTAATTTGCGAATCGTGGCCGAGACGAGCTTTACAGCGAGTCCTGGGGATGCGGCGAGGGGCTCCGCACCCGTGTCTGCCTGACGGCAGACCCGCTCGGTGACGTGCTTGGGGAGCGTCCTCCGGTGGATGACCCCCGGAAATCCCCGAAGGGGGACGACCGGTCCTAAAGACCCTAAGAAGCCGTGACGCGATGAACCAAGAAGATGGCGACAAATTTGATTAGGAATGGTCAGAAATGAATAAGTCCATCAGAACGGTGCAGTACCACCTGGGACATCCTAGGCAGCCGGCGACTCCCGTGACTCTCACCCTTCACGGCACCCGCGAACTTTCTCTGTTTGGGCCAGAAACCTTTTCCGGCGCGGTCGACATTACGGGCTCGACATGGCCCGACCGGGCCAATGGGGTATACCAAACCATCCCTTTTACTCCCGAAGGACTCATCGTATACTTTTCGCGATCGAACCGCTTCCACACCTACGGCGCGATATATCCCAATCGGAGTTTTACCGCATTTGCGGGACAAGAGTGGCACCATTCAGGGTGGAGCGCCGCCAACGGACTCATCATCGCAGCTCCCGCGAAGACCCGGAGTCAGGATCTTAGGTTGTCGAATAAGCTCATGAAGGCGTTCCTGCTGACGGGAAGGCCGTTGAAGTAACTGGTCCCTGCGCTTACAGTGGACCTCAGTTTACAGAAGCTCTATCCGCGCTTCGGGATGATTGAGGCATACGAAAGGTCCGAATTCCCGGCACCAAAACCGCCGTGACAACCGTTACCGCCATGAGTAACGCGGCCGCACCAAAGCTTCGATGGGCTCCAATGGTGTCACCCACGAGACCCACTACGGCAAACGTCATCGGAACGGCGAGTCCCGATGCCATAACAGAAACGGACGATACCCTTCCTAAGAGGTCGCTCGGTACCAACGTCTGAAGCATGGCGCTACCCGGCGCATTGGCACTGACCAGACCTACGCCCAGGCAAAAGTTCCCCAAATCGGCGACTCCCGGGGCCGGTGACACACTGATGACCAAGAGACCCACCGTTTCCAATCCCAAGGCCACCACCATGGACAGCCCCACTCGGCGGATGGTTAACATGCCGATCACAATGCCGCCCACGACGATGCCGAGTCCGATGGCCGCGTCAAACAATCCTAACGCCGCCGCATCGGCGTGAAAGGTATCCCGAATGAGCATAGGTGGCAACACATTGGTGGGACCCAAGGCGATATTACTCACCATGCCAATGCCCAGCATCACCAAAAGCACGGGTTTTTGGCGCAACCACCCCCAGCCTTCCATGGCGCTAGCCCACGCTGACGGCTTTACCGCGCTCTCTGTGGTCGGCGGCTTATAGGCAATATGCGCTACCAGTACCGCAGCGACCGCAAAGGTTATCGCATCCAGCGCCATGGTGAGCCCGGAGCCCACCAATGCCACCACCAGCCCTCCCACCGCTGAGCCAACCAGGCGCGCGACGTGTTGCGAGCTATGAAAGAGCGCGTGACCGGTTAGAAGATCTTCTCTGCCCACAAGTTCGGGAAATATGGCGGCCCGGGCGGGATCATACAACGTCGAGGACACTCCCATGAGGCCACGGATCAGGTAAACAAGCCAGATGGCCTTAAAGCCAGTAATCACCGCTCCCGCCAAGATCGCGGCCAGCACCGCCGACGAAAGGTTTGCCCCAGTCATCAACCGGCGACGGCTGAGCCGGTCGGCCAGTACCCCAAACCATGGTCCCAACACCACGCTGGGCAAAAAGCTCACCAACGCGACCAGTCCCGTTGCTAAACCCGATCCGGTGCGGGCGAAGACATACCACATCGGCGCAATCGTAAAGAAGTACGATCCGAACGAGGCAATGGTCTCGCTTGCCCATAATTTTTCCGCTTGGGGATAACTGCGAAGAAACCGTATAA
>DAHWKG010000176.1:0-2788 GCA_027343765.1 Sulfobacillus sp. | reverse complement strand
GACACCTTGATTCGTCTAATCAAGGCTCAGGGCGCGATCGTCATCGCGGACAATCTGGCGCGGGGCGATGTGCGGGTGCTGGACGTCGATGATGCCAATTTCCGCAAGGGGGACCACTCTACCGGGCACTCCGTCTTTGTCGACGGCGACACGCATCGGTTTTTGGTCGTCGTCCAAGGGACGACGCAAGCCATCGCGGAGGCCGTTGACAGCGCAGTGGCCCACCGTCGAAATCGTCAGTCGAGACCGGGGGAGTGCCTATGCCGCCGCAGCCGCCGCCCACGACAAAACGCAAGTTGCCGACCAGTTTCATTTAGTGGCCAACCTGCACGAAGCCATCAAAGAAACCTTAACGCTGACCTTGGGCTCCGACGTGTTTTTACCCCGGGGAGAGGGCTGGGAACAAGCTCCTGAGGAGGCCCCCCCAGCCGGCGCCGAACGGCGGCCCCGGCTGGCCCTGCGTCCAGCCGACCGGGAGCGCCGCATTCGGCTGGCGCGACTGACCTCGCGGCAAGCCCGTAAATATCGGACGACGCTCGCGCTGCTGGAACTCACCGACAGTGACCTCCGCTCCGCGAAGGTGGCTCAGCGTTTGGGCATTACCCGAGCGACCTTACGGCGCTATCGCAAGGAAGCCCCGGCTACGATCGCCCAAGTCGAAACCAAACTCGATGCCTGGATGGAGGCGGAGGCCACCCCCGCCGCCGCCCCCCCGATCACTACCCTGGCTCCGGGAGCTCACCCAGCGGCGAAATCCATTGTCGCTCCCTATCACGACACGGTCGTGTGTTTGGCCGCCGAAGGCCACGGACATCCAACGATCCATGCGGCGATTGTGCAAGAAGGGTTTCACGGAAGTGCCAATGCCATCTATCCATACCTGCTCAAACTTCGCCACGAACAGGCGCAGATTGGGGAGAGCCCGTTGGAGGAGGAACCCAAAGGGCGGCCAGCGCGCATTGGCGTTCAGCGCCTGGCGAGCAGCACGATCTATCGCCGCATTTTGCACGAAGTCGCCCAGGCCCGGGCACCGATCCTTGAGGCCCGTCCGGGCCTGGCGGTGGCCGAGGCGGAGAGCGCGAAGGCTGCCGAGATCGTGGCCGGCGTCGACGCTTCGATCCCCAAGACCCTGTACAGTGATCTCGTCGCCGCGTTGGTGTTCGATACCCGAGCCCGTGAAGTGAAGCGGCGTTCTGGCATGAGCCCGGAGGTGTATGCCGAAGTGGAAGCCGCCTTTCCGGTGGTGGCGGAGCTGCGGCAGTGCCTGGCCCGCTTCATGACCATCCTCGACACCAGCGACGAGACCGCGCTCGATGACTTCATTGAAACCTATCAGCAGAACCCCGCCGAACCCATAGCCCAATTCGCCTCGGGCTTAGCGAAGGACCTTGAGGCCGTGAAAAATTGCCTCCGCTACCCCACGATCAGCAACGGCCCCATGGAGGGCACCAACAACAAAATTAAAATGACCCGGCGCCGGGGATATGGGCGGACGGGAGTGGAATTGCTCAATGCCCTCATGGCCTTGCCCTGGTATTATCAAGATTTGGATCGCGCTCAAGGCCTTCCGTCCGAGGTGGCTTAGCCAGGTTTCTGCGGGCATCGAACCTTCTCGCGCTAGAGCCGTTCCTTCCCGAGGGCAGGACGAGCTAGGCGTGGTCAACCACGCCCACATGGCGGTAAAAGCTCAGGGTCTCGCTCAGCTAGTGATATGCAGCAACTTTTCTCCTGGATTCAAAGAACAAACGCATTAACACCCTATTAACAGCTGCATATATCCAAACAAGTCAAACCTCAATGACAAAAAGTGCGTAAGAACCTCATGGCGAGCTCATGCGATTGTGTTTCAAAGTCTTGGTTCGGATCCGTGCCTTGAAGATACTGACGACTGTGATGCTGTTCTGACTGCGATAGTCCGCCGATGAATCACCGTGAGGGCAAGGTTTGTCGAATGATAATTTCCGACGACATAATCCCATCGCCCTAATTCCCAGGCAGTTCCCGTGGGTTCGCCGTCTCCCGCTTCGTAAACATCGAGCGTTCCACGACCGGGTAACCCTCCGTCAGTCGCTGCTTGGGCAGCGATCGTCCGTACTATGCCCTCGGTGTCTTTACGGGTTTTCCCAAGCATGCCCTGTAGAACACACCACCATCCATCTTGGCGCCAGACAATGGTCGACCCAGTCGCGAGATTCTCCGAATAATAGGCCGTGAGCGTAGGCGAAATCTTGAGCGTCGTCCAGTATGCTTGACGCCATCCCGAGACGATGGCGTGCCAGGTGGAAACTGGCTCCGGTAAGCTGATTGGGATGTGAAACATTCCTAGCCCCGCATTTGATAAGGAGTTTTCCTCCGCTATTGTCGATCGGTTCTGACGATCTATTAAGCTCGCTGGAGCACGTGCGTAGGCTCCCCAAAGACTTCCTAAGGGGAGTCTTTGGGGATTGACATGGGAGCCGTTCAATGGTCCGGAGATTCCTACCAAATTCACGATAAAAGCGTGGGAATATTTTGGATTGATCACGGTCGAAACTCCCAGTGTTTCGGGTAACAGAGGTAACGGCCCATGCCAGATGTGGTGATTAGCAAAGTAGCGATCCAATGCGTGGTTAATGGCCTGGGGACTCTTTAATGCAGAATGCGCGATGTTTTCAGAACGATGTGTCGGATTGGGATTTGCCGATGTAAACCCCGCTTCCGCTCCGAGGATGCTCATTGCCAACAACCCGGTGGCTATCCATTTCAGAGACCATCGTTTTCCCACTAACGTGTTCATCCAAACGGCTCC
>DAHWKG010000247.1:0-3744 GCA_027343765.1 Sulfobacillus sp. | reverse complement strand
GGGGCCAATGACCAAGAGAAGATCATTGGATTAATGGCCCTTTTTTTCATGTTGTTCTATCATCAAACGCACTACGCGGTGCTATGGCCCGCAATCCTTTTGCCCCTTCTGTTTTGGGGGCTGGGCGTGGTGGTGGGCGGTTGGCGGATTGCGAAGACCGTAGGTGGAAAAATCTATCGCCTACGACCAACGAATTCTCTCTCGACGCAGGCGGCCGCCGCGCTCACGGTGTCATTGGCGGCTCTGTGGGGCCTTCCGGTAAGTACCACCGAAACGACCGATGGGGCTCTCTTAGGAATGGGCTCCGCCTTGAATCCTTATAAAGTGCGGTGGCCCGTGGTACGAAAAATTCTCGTCGTCTGGGTGCTGACGATGCCGACGGCCTTGGCCATAGGGAGTGTCAGTATGATCTTCACCACCCTACTCCGACGTTGGGCCTAAGGTGGAACAACACCATTTCCACCATAAAATCCGACAGCGCTGAGAACATTAATATGGCGAAATCTATAGTTGACTATATTGCGCGCGAAATAGATTTAACGGTGTTTCAGTAATCTCTATGGTGAACGTGTATTCTAATTCTAACTGGCAATCGGCGCTCCTTGCGATGCGGCGAGGTGAAGCAATAACTTTTCCTACAATACAGAGGAGGGTCTCCCCTGATTCACCTGGCTGGTACCGCAGACCAAATCCAGCCATGACACGATGAGCCATTTCATCACCCGCATCCGCGGATACAGCTGAACATGGAGGCGTTCCGACATCGCCAAGGCGATGGATGGACCGAAACGACGGTGCGATCCTACGTGAAAACTTGCCCACACAACGGGATTTAATCACTGCAAACCTTTCAGGCGGCCGACAGCATCAGCGATTTCGGCACCTATGCCGCCCCACAGTTTCCCGGGAGCGGAACAACGGCTCCAGGCGCTCACCGGGCTGCAACACAGCCAAAGGATCCGCAATTGCCTACAAAACATCATGCTTTGACACCGCACCGTCTATTTTAGGATGATCATATCTTACGGGGACAGGGACCATCGTCCCCCGTTTGCCTCCGGAGTGGTCTAGCTGTGGCGTACAATGTATTGGGAATGACGCCCCTAACACAATCGGGAAAAAGGACATCGCCGGTTGCCTGCGCATGCCCCAATTCGGGACGACGGCCGACGGCGTACCCTACCGGGCCATCCTTACGTTAGAGTCGTTGTGTTGGCATATTGTACTACATTTTCCTAGCCTACACTTTGCTGCTATATCGGTGTGATGCGAAGAGTCAAATCCCATCCCAAGGCTCCGGCGCCGATCGCTTAGCCAATCGGCGAGCCGTGCAGCGCTTGCCAAATGAGCGATGACACTGTGTCAACCGTCTGGATTCCGTACGCCTCCGTCGGATTGTTATGGGTCAAAACGGCTAGAACGTAGTCTTGACCTAGACCTTCGATGTGCCCTATGCTGTTGATTTCCCACCCTAAGGCGCCAATCGGGAGCCAGCCGTTTTTGAGTGCCACGGTGGCCGTGAGTGGTACACCTCCCGAAACACCCCAGTCCTCCCATCCAACCACATGCCGCATCTGGTTGGCGGCATATGCCTGCGAGGCCGGATCCAAGATAGCGTTGGGGAAACTTAAGAGTCGCAGCAGCGCTACTTGGTCCACGGCGCTGGTTTGGGTCAGTCCCCAGTATCCGCCACGGCCGGGAATCGTTTGGGTCATGTCTGCTACTGTCAAAAAGGCCTGGATTCCCCGTGATCCCCCAGCGTCATACCACAACGTGGTGGCGGCGCTATTGCTACTGTCTTCAATCATGGGCACCATGAGTTGCTGCTCGCTAGCCGTGAGCGGTTGGCCGGAGCGCTCCGACTGCCACAGCAAAGTGGCCATGATGGTGACCTTGACAATACTGGCCGTGTCGAACCGGAGTGTGGGGTTGAATGTGTAGGTGGTATGGGTCTTGAGGTTGTAAAGCGCCATCGATACGGTGCTTTGCCGTGTTCCCAGGTATTGTATCAGAGCCGGAGAAAAGATGTTGGGTGCGACAGTTGCCGGCTTGGGCACTGCATTGCGCAGGATTGCAACGATATGCGCATGCTGCGCCAACTCCGCAGCGGGCGGCAACTTCAAGTATTGGCTCGCCGCTTGGAGGGCGGCGACAATGGTCGGTGAGGAATGGTCTGCGCTCAGCTGATGAATGGCGGTTACCACGTCAGCCGGCTGGTTGTGGGCCATTCCGCCGCTCACCTTTTGCAGTACATTGATGGTTCTGAGCCATACTGCGGCCGCATGATTCCATCGTGCGGCAAGAAGGGTCAGAGCCTTGCTTGTGATGGCATGGGAGACGCTACTCGTTATTTGGGATGCGGGAACCTTGACCCAGGGGGCTTCGATATGGGCGAGGAGACGGCCTGCCTTCAATGCCACTCTACGACCGGAGTCGATCGCGGACGCTGCCACCCGGTTTTCGGCACGGATTACCGGTTGCAAGGCGCGTGGATTCACCCACCATTCAGGAAATGGGCCCCACCACTCCTGCTCAATGGCTTGCTGGCGGTTTTGCAGCAACTGCAGGATTACTGGCGCCACTCCATCGCGTTCCGCAAGGCGGCGTGCTGTGTGATATGCCTCAACCTCCTCGTGAAACACCGGTGCTTGATGTTGCGTCAGCCATATGGCCAACACCGCGGCGACGACAACCACCGCAGCACATAAAGATGGCCAAATGAATTTGGCAAAGCGTCGTGAGGGGCCCTTGCGGCCAACCACCGGTCTGGTTGAAGGTGCGGGAGGAAGGGATGCGATGGTCATAGCTCACACTCCTTTGAAAATCGGATTCTACCCCGCAAAACGCTATAGTTTTTGTCCACGTCACAACGAGTGGCATTGTTTTTTCTATATCTCTGCGCTGACCTTACTCGAAAGAACGGGCGTTACATGGTCTCACCAATTTTGCTGCCAAAGATGGGATTTCTCCCCATGGCGATGCAAACTGCTCCCTCTATAGACAACGGCAAGGGACACCGTGAGATTAGTGATGGGCAATTTCGGAGTATCTCTTCCACGACCAGCACTGCTCCGCGAGCCTTAGCCCATTGAACGGTCTCGACCGGTTGCACGTGACAGAGAGCCAAAAAGGTGCTTGGGGCATCCTCTCCCCCCGGCCATGCCGCGGAATCGGTCTGGAGGGGGCGGGGATCGCCCGAGGTCAACACGCGACGCAGAAGCCCCTCATCGTCACGCCTATTGACCTGGCCGGGTTTCTTGGAGATCTTGCGGACATGTCGAGAGGAATCGCCAGTTTTGCATAGCGCGGGACTTTGTCCTGGGATTGGCCCGATTTGCGGCCATCGAGCGCGATTTCTCAGACCCAATGGTCAGACCCCTCGCTTACGCGCAGATTGTCTGTTTTCGTCCGATCCCCGCGTGCGAAAAGCCGACCATTCCGACTTTTCGCCCACGATCCCGTCCCGCCCTGTCGCCGCCGCTGTTCGACGATGGGGTCATCCAGGACTTTGACCCGTCCCACCATCGCACTTTGGCGCCAAAGATGAGCGGAGGAACGTGTGGGCGTCGACAGGCTGCTGATAGAGTCCTTGAGAGGCTTATTGCGACACGAGTTTCCCCTCGTGCCCGAGGATGCGTCGGGCATTGGGGTGGGACGCGGTCTGAAGGGTTCGCAGTCGCTCGCGATTTTTCACCCTTTGCGTCCAGGTGTATTAGCCAATTCCCCGTTTTGTGGTGAACAATG
>DAHWKG010000133.1:0-14910 GCA_027343765.1 Sulfobacillus sp. | reverse complement strand
CGGACTCCAACGGATTTCCATGGTATAGTTGCGGCCGTGAAACGCAACCACGATTTGTTTTCTTTTCACAGGTACCCTCCTGGTCCATCGGCGAAATTAGCTGCGGTTTATACACCCATCAACAACCCCTGTCATCAATTCTCCAATCAAATAGTTTGTCCTTCGCTAGCGAACCAGTTCGTGTGATGGAATAACGGGGTTCACTTTATATTGACATCTAGTGGCCTTAACCAGACTTACTCATCACCGAAAAATTTAGGTATCAAAGTCAGAAAATAGAGACAGTGCCAGCGATTCGTTTGTCAAGGCAATATATTTTGACCATAAACTCGGATCGCGTATAGTAGTGAGTGCTTCATGGATGATCTGGGTATCGGTGGCATCGTTCATCAGTGACTGAACGGCCTCGGGAGAGCTTTCAAAATGCTTCTTCAGGAGGGAGTGGAGGGGGTGTTGATCGTTATTCATAACTTTGAGTGTCTTGAGAGCCAGCTCTCTTTGCCCCATCGCATTCAGAATTTGTGCAACATGTCGTTCCAGAGCTTCTTTAATTAAACGCGCTTCTTTGAGGATTTCCACATGATCTGTCTCTTGTCCATACAGTTCCAATTCGACGACCGACTTATCAAAAATTTCAAGAGCTTTCAAGATTTTCATGTCGGTTCTATTATCGTCTATGTCAACCTGCGCCTGGTAAAGGGTCCACATGAGCTCTAAGCCATTGATCCGCACCGCAATGATGGCCTTCCTGCGTTGTTGTTCCATGCCGATAGTCAGTGTAGAGTTTGCCGTTAGTTGAGATTTGAACTTTTCTATGCTCTTTTGGGTATCTGCCATTTCCTTGCGAAGATCTTTGCTGGCTTGAATCGTCGCTCGTTCGCGGATATAAGATCCGACCCAAGCGCCCATCAACGCCAGCAATCCCGTTAACCCTTGCGGAACGTAGTGCCAAATATCTATGTTGGCGCGATTTATTGGAGTTCCTATAACGAGTGCCTCCTGTCGTAGGGTATCCTTGGTCTCTGGGACGCCCTTTCAATATAACGTATTGCCTGAAGAATACATTACCAAAACCAAAAGAAGAGGCAAGCTTTAGGGGTCATGCCGTACCAAGAAGTTTGTTGCACCCATGGGAAGTTGTGGGAACCTAAGGGTATGAACAAGCGTTGGCAGCAGGCAAATGGGGTACGGCAACGATTCCCTGAATTGCGGGCCATAAGCAAGAACATTCTAGTGTGGGCTACAGTGTATTGACTTTCTCCAGGATCTTTTTCCTGCTGGGATTGGTGTACATCAGCGTCGTGTGAATGGTACGGTGTGCGGCGATAGCTGCGACTTCATGGACATTGAATCTTTTCTCTAGTGCGTTTGAGCAAAAGAAATGTCGTAAATCATGGGGAGAAATCGGGGGTGAATACTAGCATCTGGCCTATGGCGGAAACGCGCCGATTGCGATCGAACGGGCCGGAGAAAAACTCCCTCTAGAGGGGATCGCCTGGGGTGTCCTCGGCGGGTGGATTCAAAAAAGTGGCCAACGCCTGGGGTGTGACCCGGAGCCGATTTTTGCCGACGAGGACGGCGCCCAAACGGCCAGCCTGAATCAACGATCGCACGGTATACGGGGAACACCGGAGAATCTGGGCCACTTCAGGAATAGTCATGAGTGGTCGGGGCTGTGGCATGGAAGTTCCTCTCCTCTACAAAACAAATGATGGGACGGTCTCTGGGATCAGGGCTCGGCCCTGATCGGTTATATGGGTCCGGATCGCGATTGTCCTGCGCAATGGTACCCTCTCAGGGTGGAGCATCCTCCGGAGGGGATTGCCGGAGCACATCGAGAGTGGCCGGGGTGATGCGATAGTGGCACCTCACCCGCGCCGCGGGTAAAGGCCCTGGCCGGAATGGTGTTGAATGGTGCATGCGGCGTCAAGGAGGCCACGGCTTGGCTCGATGCCAGAGCCCGTTAAACCAGGCCAGCGCGGCCTGATGAATGGCGGCGTTGGGCGTAATCAGCCCCACCTCCCGGTTGTTTTGCATCGACGACTCCGACCAATTTTGAGACCCAACCCAGGTGTGGTGGACCGTAACGATCAATTTGGCATGGAGATAGGGCGTCGTCAGGGTCCGGATCTGGACCCCCGCGTGCACCAACAGCGTGGCATTTTGTTGGGCTTCCATTGAATGCAACGCCTCCGTCGGAATGAGCAGCCGTCCCTGAGCACCGTGCGCCGCCAAGGCGGCGTAGAGGGTGGGCACATCGCCCAGTTCTTCGGCCGTCACGGCCACCGGGCCGGTCCCGGCCAAGAGCGTCAGGAAAGACGGTTGGGCCCCGGGTGACAGGACCAAAGCCTGCCGCGGTGCGGATCCAGCCGGGGTGTCAGTCCAGTCGGCCCGAAACACTTTTGTTAACGCGGTGGTGATCGCCGGCTGCGTCGTCTCGAGGGCATCTTCCGCATTCCCTCCCCCGAATGCACTCCAAGTCCCATTAGGGGATCCCACAATGGCGAGGGCGTGGGGGGTGTCCGGATTCACGACCAAATATTTGGCATGATCGAAGGCATAGGCCTGGGTAAACCGGTCCGGAGCCCAGTGGAGCTGGACCCGGGTCCCGGCAAAGAAGGCCCGTTCGGTGGCCACGGCCGTGGTATCGTGATAGGGATTAGCCGCCAACAACACCTGCACCGGAATGCCCCGGGCCGCAAGGGCAATCAATTGATGGGCATAGCGGATGTCGGTTAAGAGATATTGATTGACGTCCACTCCGGTCTGGGCGTGTTGTAAGGCATTCTGCCACGGGCCATAGCCCGCCTGGGGTTCGCTAATCCACGACCAGGGGGCTGGGGAGGTGGGGGATGCAGGAGACGGCGGAACAGAGGTCCCTAGGGCCGTGATCCCCCCACAACCGACCAAGAGGAGGCTCAGACCTCCCAGTCCACCCCAACCGAGGATTTTGAATGCGCCCGATCGCCGTCGCGATCCCTCGCGCACCATTTTATCCCTCCAGCGTCTCATCGTTCGGCTTCCCGGTGCCGCAAGGCCTCTAGGGCATGCGCCCAGGTGGCCCGGGCCAAGGTCGGGTGGTCTTGCCACACCGCATTCCAATCCTTATAGCCGGTCGGAGGCTGTACCCGCACCACCGTCTGGCCAGGTACCGCGGCGGCCTGAATCTGATCGGCAAACCGCTCCCCGGCCCCATCATTGTCAGTGGCACAGAGAATCTCCGAATGGCCGGCCAGCTGCCTGGGGGTAAACCCCGCTTCCCCCCCGAGCGCCAGAATCGCGATATCGGGAGGCAAGGCCGGCGTGTGATCCGAAAACGTCGGGAGACTGGCCGCCACACTGAGGCCATCAATGGGTGCTTCGGTGATGATCAGGGTGTCCGCCGTGGTGGAACCGATTTGCCACCAGCCTTCCTGCTTGCGACTGCCGGGGGCCATGGGTCGCGGATTGCCGCCGAACCATTCAAGGGGCGGCGCTTCATCGGGATGCCGCCACCGTAAGATCGCCCCGGTGGGATGCCGATCTTTGAGCGGTTGGCTGTGATCCCAGCAGGGAAAGAGCAGGTAGTGTCCATATTTCGGGCCCCACCCGGCCAAGATCGCCGGGGGATCTTGCTGTACGACCGCCCGGAGGAGGCTGGCGGGCAGCTGCCGGGTGGTGGAGAGATAGGCGGTGAGGAGAGAGAAGGCCGCCGCCGGATCCCGCGTGACATGCGGCAGCTGAAACGGTTTCGAGGGCTCCTCTTTATGGGGGTTCGTGGAGCTCATGGGGAGGCAGGTCGGCACGGCGTCGTGTAGCCAGGCTTTGGCGTCTTGGAAATCCGCACACACTCCCAAGTCGACCAGAAAATTGATGGCACCGGTGCCCGCCCGGCCCGCGTAGGGGCCGCTCCAGACGCGATAGAGATCGGATTGCGGCGTGGACTTGACATTGACCTTGCTGCCATCCGGCAGCTGCCATTGGACGACTCCGCGGCCTTGCCCCGGCGTCGGGCCCTGGGCCTCGGGAAACGCCACGGCCAGGACCGTGGCCAAGGGAATTTGCCGCAAAGCGGCGGTGGTGTCTTGAGTCTGGTGAAA
This sequence comes from Sulfobacillus sp., assembly GCA_027343765.1. Lineage (GTDB taxonomy): Bacteria > Bacillota > Sulfobacillia > Sulfobacillales > Sulfobacillaceae > Sulfobacillus_B. The sequence goes on along the minus strand of DAHWKG010000133.1, from coordinate 10,831 downwards.
CGCCTCTGAGGATCGAGACAGCATACGATCAAACCTCCTTGGGGGTTGTTTAGTGAGAGATCCGCCCGCCCCGGGATTGTTACGATTGCGGCGGGTGTTGGGCTATGGTGGTCATGGGACCGGGAGTCGCGATAAACCCTTCAAAGTCATGGGTACCGGTCGCGGCATTGTGACGGTTCCAGATGGTTTCGAGGCCGTAGAATCCCGAGAACACCCCGGTGAAACTGTGTTGCCAGATCGTCAGGCCAATGCTCGCGGATCCCGAAGGGCTAGCCGTCGCGGGTATCGGCACCATCGTCCAGCCACCCGGCTTCCCCACGTGTCCCGTGATCGCACTCCAGCTGATATTGCCGACGGCGGTGTGGGGCCCCGGTTGCCTTTGACTGAGATCCCATCCGAGCTGCAGGGCCTGTCGGATCGGGATCGGTAGGTGTGCGTTCAAGGCGCCGGGCAGGGTGCTCGGAATCCAGTGCCACACGCCCCCGGACGCCTGTTCCCCGAACCACAAGGTGGGGTTGGCATTACCATCCATTGTCATCCCGACCGGCTCAATCGCCCAGTGGGTCCCGGATTGCCATGGTACCGATGCCACTTCTAGTGGGACCGGAGGGGCCCGATGCGTGATGGCTTGAAAGCTCGTCGTGACGCTGCCCGACGCCTGTCCGGCCTGTGGTGGCACTGGGTAGGACGTCGGGATGGGTGCGCTCGTGTGCGTCGGTTTCTTGCCGACTTTGGGTGTCGCTTGAGGCGTCTGCGGATGATGCGTTGGGATCGTGCTGCCCGCTTCCGGATGCGCGGGGGGATGGCTCGCCGTGACCCATCCCACCCCCACGACCACGAGGACTCCTCCCATCATCGCCACGGTACGCTTTTTCAAGGATTTTCCCTCCTCCCGCATAGTTATCCTGCTTGCGGGGCATGAGACTGGACCCATGCGGCCTCAGCCATGATGCCATTCGCATATTGGGCCATCGTGAGCGAATTGCCCGCGCTGGCCGAGGGCACTACCGCGAGCCGACCTTGTGCTTGACTCCACGGCATCCCCGGACTGACCCCCGTGCGTTGCACACGGCCCGAGCCCCCATAATAGGCGGCGAAAGCCAAGGGCCAGGTGCCCCAGTGTTGGTGAAGTGCCGCTAACAATTCGGCACCTAACACGAGGTTTTCTTGGGCATTGTGTCGCGCGCCGGGGTAATACCCCGGCAAACCCTGGGCGGTTCCGGACTCTAACTGCATCAGCCCATAGGCCCCGCCATTGCCGGCATTCGGATCCCCGCCTGATTCGTGAATCATCTCGGCCCCGATGTACTGGCCGGGCACCCCGGTTTTTTGGGACGCGATCTGGATGGCCGCCCACCACTGCTTCAGCGCTCCGGTGTTCGACGTGACCTCGATGTATCCGCTTTCGCTAGGGGCCGTTTCGGGCCAGTTGATCGTGTCCATCTGGCCGTTCGTCCATTGGGCACTCACCATCGTGAGACGGTTCGGTCCGGTCAACGGCACTGTCGCGCCCCAAACAACCGCCCCGGGCCAGGTGGGAATGGTCGCCGTCGCGCTGGATTCCCTAAAGGCGATGTGTTGACCGGTTTGGGTAGTCCCCCACACTTGGACCGGTTCCCCGAGATCGGTGTAGGAAAGGTTGTGGGTGGTCACGATGCGTTCGGTTTTGCCGGTTCGGGGATTCGCCCGGACAATGACGGTCGGGGCTCGCCACACATGCGATCCAGTAGCTCCGACGGGAGCCGTCCCGACCGCAAACACCCATTCGGGCTGGTTGTCCGGATCCGTGAATTGGCCGGTTTTATGGCTCCAACTCGCCAAAGCCCAGGCTCCGAAATGGGGCCCGGCGTCATACGATTGCACGAGACCCTTGATTTGATCGGCATAGGTTCCGCTGGGGCTCCATCCTTTTTGGGGGGTTTGGGCCGCTTGGTGGAACGCGTTGAGGTCAGATTTCCAGTACCCCACCAAGAGACTGTTGGCCAACACGTGCATCCCGACACGGACGTTCCACGGCACGCTATGGGTGGCATGGCCCTTCACGTTCAGTCCACTTTGCGAACCCAACCCCATCAGCCCGGTGCCGATCCCGAGGGTCTGGGCCCCCTTACTCCCGGGGAGCTTGACCCCGTGGGGGCCGATGTGACTTGTGGTGGGAGGGTACGCGACGGAACATTGTTCTCCTGCGCTCTGGCCATTCGAGCAGTAGTACCGATCCCCGTACGCCTCCCCATCACTCGCGGCATTGATGACCGCTAGGGCGACGACGTTGGGTACTCCGTCCTGCACCGCGTTGGCCGTGACCACACTCATCCACTCCGCGGGGCGGCTCATTTCACTCGCAATGGTCGGAGGACTGGGCCCGAAAAAACTGGCGGCCCAATAGCCGATGCCGGCGAGCAGCGCGGTGGTCGCCAGGAGGACGATAAAAATGAGGAGACCCCAGCCTAACAGGGTGGCCCCACTGCCCCCCAGAATCCACACCCAGAGGCGTTTGGCGGCTTCTCTTTTAAGCTTGTCCGCGGCGGCTTGTTTCAGTTGTGCGCCGGGGTCCTTTTCGGGCATGGGGTGAACACCTCCTATAAAAAAACACCCCGGCCTCAGCAAGCGGTCGGAGTGCGTTATCGCAGCAGGGAAGAACTTGTTAAGCGATGGTGAACCTGTGGGTCAGGGCCACCCACGCGATCAAAAGCCCCGTCGCGGCCCGCCCCCCCCTATAAAACAACACCTCAGAACTACCCCAGATACAGGAACACACTCCGAAAGAACCAGAAGAACATCACCGACACGAAGGTGTCGATGACGCCTAAGAACGCCGACCGCCCGAGGAACCAAAGAACCAGGGTGGTCCCGCCGCAGACGAGGGCGGAAATTGCCCACAGTAACAGAAACCCCGCTTTGATCTGCGGGGTGTGGGCCTCGATCCAGTGCAAACCTTGTCGCACCATGGGGATGTCCTCCATTCTGCACGGCGGCCGCTCAACGACCAGTAATCATGGCATCTTCGTAGGCACTCGCCTGAATCGTCACCCAAGCCCGCTGATTCCCCGCAATCAAGAGTCCTTGGCCCACGATGGCTCCGGACAGCTTGTCTTGTTCCTGTTCGCTGAGCGCGAAGAGTTCTACGAGGCTTTGCAAATTCCGACGATCTTGCCGCAAGAGCAAGGTCAGGGAGGCGTTGGTCAGCACCGGTTCGCCATCCGCCCGCACGCTCGGGGCCAGAAAGTCATAGACGTTTTGCGTGATGGTCATGAGACTCCCGTTGTAGCCCCGAATAAGCTTCGCGACTTGCTTCAAAAAGCGGAGCGTGTCCGGATTTTGCGGATCGATCAGCATCCAGGCCTCGTCGGCAATGAGGATCTTGCGCTGGCTTTTATCCCGTCGAATGAGGTCCCACAAATATCCGAGGACATTGAGGTACTGTGCTCGTTTCACGGAGTCCGGGGCGTCATGGAGATCCATCAGATCGGCCACCAAAAAATCGGCGGCGGCGCTTTGGGGAACGGTCGAGGGGCCTGCCCACAGGGGAGCCAAGACCCCCACCGCCGGCTCTTGCAAGAGCGCCCCCAAGGTTTTCCACTCGGGTTGGGCGGATTCTGCTGTGGCGTGACGTTGACACACCGCGTAGAGGTGCGAAATGTCGGGCCATTGCGCATTCGTGTAGGCGGCCGGGTCCGCGTCCAACGAGATGCCGTGGCCTTCGTACGTTTCACGCACGGCCCCAGCGAGGAGCGCTTGAGCAATCGGGGTCAGCCCGGGCATGAGGGTGCCTAAGAAGGTGAGGACCCGCTGAATGTGAAGACTCAAGGGACTCAGGCCCGCATCGGTATCGACGGCCGCACTCGGTGCTTGAAACGGATTAATCCGGGTGGCCCCACCCGCGGCATTCAACCAGTTGCCTCCCACCTGCTGGCACACCTGCTGGTACTCCCGTTTCTCCGGGTCCAAGATGTAAATCTTAGCGCCTTGGGCATACTCCCGTAGGGCCATGACCAGGGTCCCGAAGGTTTTGCCCCCGCCTGCGGGGGCAATGATGGTGAAGTTTTTATTCGTGATCCCGGCCGATTCGGGGGGGTGCCAACGGTCTACGAGCACCAATCCTCCACTACTATCTCGGCCCAACGCAATGCCGTGCCCATGGTTAATCCCGCCCGATGAAAACATCCACGAGGCGGCCACGGTGGAGACCGGCAGCACATACGGCGCGGTGCCGATGAGCTCTTTGGGGAGCAGCCCCCAGGGGCCGGACGCCTGGAGCCCGGCTTCTTGCCGAAAGGCCAAGGTCCGCACACGCACGCTGTGAGCCGCCAGTTTATTCTCGAGGGCTTTGGCCCGCCTGAGCCCCGTGGCGTCATCCGGGGCGCTCACGGTCAACACGACGACGATCGTAAAGGCGGCTTGATGCTCACTATCTAGTTGCTTCATGAGGGTTTGAGCATCACTCAGTTGTTGGGCGGTGCGTTGTTCGGACAAGGCGCTGGCCTTAGTTTCGAGTTGCCCGGCCAGTTGCGCGATTTTGCGGCTGAGGTCATTCACCAAATCCCCGCTGTCTTCGGGGATGGCGTGCATACTCAAGGTGACCCCCGGCAAGTTCGCGGCGTCACTCAGCCAGCCCGGCCCCACGCTGGGGGGAAGTGCGATCATCATGTACGCTCGGGCCCAGTGGTCCCCGACCATCATGGTCGTTTTGTCAAAATCCAACGCCATGGGCGCGAAGATTGAGCGTAACCCCGACCCGGGGATGGGGCCAGGCCCTTTCTTGCCGGCTTTGGTGCTCTTTTGGGGCGGATTAAGGATCGCAAACATTTACAGGCCTCCTCGGTAGAACGGTGGTAGGCCGACCCGGCCTAGGGGAACGGGTTCGATGGCGCTTTGATCGGCGTGGAACGCGAGAAACAAGAGTTCTCGCCAGTCTCCATCATCCATCGCCCGGCACTGAAAGCCGGGATCGATCCGCCCCAAGTCCTCGAGCAGGCTACGTAGGCTACTGTGGTGCTCCATCACCGCGTCGGCACCGGTCCGGGACATCAGGAGGTAATACCGACGTTCGGTCGTATCTCCCGATCGGACGAGATCTGAGACCCAACGCACGTACTCCCGAAGCAAAGGTTTGCGGTCCGGGCTGGTTTCCGGAAGCCGGTTGTCGAGAGACGACAAGTAGGCATCCAATTCGACAGGACGCCCCAGACTCAGCATTTGCCACGGGATGGCTAGCCCGTTCAGGGCTGCTTGCAGGCCCGCGATGAGGTGCGAGACTTCGCGGGGACTCTTGAGGGCTAGGGAAAACGGGGGCAGCACCACGCCGGCCACGACGCCGCCATCCGGTCGGAAGAGGCATCCGTCGCGGAGATCGCGAATGGGTAACCAATCTTGGACCGCGAGGTGGCTTGGTGTCAGAGCAGGCCCCGCCGCGTGCGCCGGGGCTTTCGATTTCATCGTCTTTTTTCCTAACACGGAGTGCCCTCCTTAATAATCGGTTAATAGTCGGCCGGATAGCGAAAATCATAGAGCCTCCGACGCACGGATCGTGTCCAGTGGTGAGCGGCTGTCGCCTGGTCATAGAGCGAGAGCCCGCCAATTTTCAACAGTACGGTGCCGATGCTCAACCCGCTGGGGATGACCAAGACCATGGCCCGCACGGCATAGGGGGCGTGAAAGACGAGAGCAAGGCCCAACAGCGCCCCGCCGATCACGACGCCGACGCCGCCCACGGCCACCTCGACCAGGCCCACCCCGGGCGAAAATTCGTACGTGCGACGAATGGGTGACGGCACTAAGTAAGCCATTTAGCGTTCCTCCTCGGGCCCCGGCTGTCGCCGGGGGATCAGATATTCCGGACACGCGACCCGTTGGCCCGGCTCGTAGCGTTTGCCGTTCAAGAGGATCCGGCCGGCCACGCTCCATGCGCCACAGGATCCGCATTTGGCCGGGTTTTCGAGCTGGCGATCCAGCAGGGTTTGGTATTCTTTTTGCGGATCGCCCCACTCCCGGTGTCGGCCGATTAACCCACAATGTGGGCAGGTGAGGAGGTTGCGGACCGGTCGCCAGGGATCCTGTGCCGGATCATAAAGGCGCTGGGTCGTCGTGGTATGCACGTGCCCGCTGGAATCCGTGGTGGTCGATCCGATGCCATCGACGAGATCCCGCCAAAAGTCCTTCATGGTGCGGCCCCTCCTCCCGCACTACTGCGGGGACTGCCCGATGCCCCACTCCCACTACTCTGGTGGTTCGAACTGCCGAACCGACTGACGGTGTTTTTGATCATCGGAATGATGAGCATTTCGCCGCCCCCACTCTTATAGATCATCCCCTCCAGCAGGTGTGGGCCGCGAAGCGCCACCCAGAGAAACCCGACGTAAATCAGGGGGGCCGTGGCGACACTCGCCGCTGTGGTGCCCATGGCCGCGATGGCCGCGTTCCCGGCTTTGACGGCAAAAATCACCACGGCTTGACTCACGCTGAGAATGATCAGCTTTTGCAAGAACCCCTTAAAAATGCCCATGTCGCGTTTCACCAGACCTAAGGCAAAGAGCGGGGATGCGGCGGCGTAAAAGGCCAACTCGGCCGCGCGCACGGCCGACATCAGCACCACGATCAGCAGAATGATGATGGTGATGAGATACACCGCCACCATGATGAGATCGGTGGTGGGACTCAAGAGGGTCAGCCCATGGATCAGCCCCTGCACGACGGTCATCCCCGCCTGATACACATGCAGCCCGGCAATGGTCCCCGCCAAATCCAAACCAAAACGGAAGATGCCGATCGTCAACGCACTGGAGGCCGCGATGCCCAACGTCGCCATGACGACCGGCTTCCAGACGCCGGAGCCCATGTCGGGGGCCCCCTCGCTCCACAGGATGTACTGGTGGATCCCAAGCCAGGCGAAATAGAGCGCCAACAGACTGATGGCGACTCCCTGCATCGACGACACGGTGGCTTGCACGAAGGCGCTGTGCGCCTCGGTGATCCCCATATTTTCGAGGTCCACCATCCAGGTCGTCATAAGCCCGGTAAACGCATTCAGGAACTTCTGCAGCACGTAATTGACCGCTCCCATCAAAAGCGCATCCATGTTAGCGTTCCTCCTCCCGGGTGGGGGCGTGCAGGGCGTCCCATTGGTGGAGGAACGCGGCCTGCGTGGGATAGCGTTCCACGAATGTGGAACCGGCTCCCGTGTGTTCTGTCGCCAGAGCACGCAGGGTGGGATTGGCCCACACCGTGCCGCCGTGCTCGCCGTCCCAGGGAGCGTCCGCCGACACCACCACCCAGGTGGCGTCGGGGTGCCAGGGCTGCGTGGTGACCCACACGGTGATTCCCGCGGCGCCGCTTTCGAATGGTCGTAGCCCCGCCTCCTGCACGGTCTCGGTCCAGGCTTGGTCTTTTTGTGCCTGCGCAGCCATTTTTTCGCGGACGGCGTCCATCCATGCTACCGGAGCTTTCAGGCGGTCGATGTCTTGTTTGAGCCGCCCGAGATACCACTGGATCGGTTTCAACGCCGCTTGGAGTGCCGGGTGGAGGTCGGGATCACCCAGCACCTCAGCGCGGAGCGCCGTAGCGGATGGGGTGGACTCCGGGGGGTGGTGCGGCCGGGGTCCGACGGTTTCTTCTCCGTCAAGCTCCGGGTCTTTGGACCCGGGATCGTGGGACTCTGACATCTGCAATCCTCCTCTCTCGCCAGGAAACGCGGGGCACGGTCGATGCCGTGCCCCCCAGTCCCTGTGTCATTTATAGCCCGAAAGCTTTCCCGATGGTGGCCACGATGCCGGTGGAGCCTCCGACCAACGCCGTGCCCATCAACACTTTTTTCATGTGTTGATTGTGTTGGGCCACTTTCGATGGATCGGTCTCGAAGTTCCGCGCCAACGCATGATACCCGAGCATCGAGCCGCCTCCCACGAGCGCCAAGCCGCTAATCCACCCACTGGCGGTGGTAATCAGTGTGTGCAGTTGCGTGACAAATGGCATGATGGTGTCCTCCCTCCCGCGGTAGTGTGGGGTGTTAAGCCCGCGTACCGGTCCTCTCTTCCCTGCGGAAGCGAGGAGCAGTATCCGGGTTTAGCGTTCGGCTTCTTGCAGTGGTCGGTGTGCGGCGGTCGGATTCCAGGTGGCACTCAGGCGCTGGAGGAGGGGATCCGGGCTCTGTTCCATATGTTCGGCCATCACGCGGACCCGATGGGAGACCTCTGCCATGACGCCTTTCAGCTTGTCCGGGTCCATGTCGCCCCATCCGGCGACATAGGCTTGGCTGTAGCCCTTGGTGTCGAGCCCTATCATCTTGGCCATCACATAGGCGCTGGTCTCGGCCGCGACTTCTTCCGTGCCCCGATGAATCCCCTGGACCGGCGATCCGGCCGGCACGCCAATGCTGTGCGCCCATTCATGAAACAGGCTCCCGAGTTGCATGTTGGGATCCGCCGTGGGACTGATGGTGATTTGGTTTTTCATGGGCTCCCACAGGCCGTAGGTGCCGGGATCCAATGGGGCATACCGGATCGGCACCGGCACGACATGCTGCGCCAGCGTGTCAAGCACGTCTTTGAGATGGCCTCCCGTAATCGCATGCGCGTGCGGCAGGTCCAACGGTTTGCCATCGGTTTGCGAAATATCGAACACCGTGGCGGGACGAAACGTCACGAGGGTGCGGGAAGCCGAAGGGGAAAAGGGGTCCACGCCGGCACTCTCGCGTTCGGATTCGGTCATCTGGCGCGTGACCGGGGCTAACACCGTCAATCCGTGCTGGCCTTTGAGGACGTAGCGGTCCAGCGATTGCCAGGTTTTGAAACCCGCGACGGTGGTCGCGTCCGGCATTTGGCTCATAATGAGGAGCGCATTGCCGGGACTGTAGCGATGAAACTGGGCTTGCGTGTCGGCCCATTTTTGCCATTGGGTCGGATCGTCAATGAGTTGTTGAATGCCGTGAGCGACGGCACTTTGCGCTTCGGATCCGGTCATAGTTGATAACACACCTCCTATAGATCATGAAGAAACCCCGCGAAGAAGCGGGACTACTCGAGGATGGTCGGGTCTTGACCGGTGCTGAACAACTCGGCCATGGCGGGATCCTCCGGCACGATGTCTGGCTCTGGGGCCATCGGCGTATGCTCGCGTAGCATGGGTTCTCCTCCTTTCTCCCCTTCGGCGTTCTCCTCCGGCACATCCAATGATCCCCCGTCGTCCTGGTGTGCGGTGGGGCTGACGCGGTGCAGGAGCTCTTGAGGCTCCTGGCGGATCGCTACGGCTTCCGTTTCCTCGGCTTTCGGCTCTTGCAGGGGCCACCAAATATCCGCTTCGGGTCCTCCCTGGGGTCGGCGGGGCGGTTCGCTGCGCTGAAGCTCCGTGAAGAGCCCCGCCTGTTGCCACACGCTGAGATCGGGCAAGGGTAAATTTGCCGGGGCCTTGCGTTGTTGGAGCAACAGACTACGATCAGCGGGCCACCGCATAATCTCGTCCGGCGTCCGCAAGGGACGACTGGTGAGGGATTCTCCTTGGCTGGTGTTGCCGATATTGGTCGCCGTGGAGAGACTCCAAAAATTGACGTAGGGGTGTTGCTGGCTCTCGGTGCGGGTGGTGTAGGATCCCAAGCGCTTTGAAATCTCCTCCGCCATCTCGGGGCTCGTGGTCAAGAGATATATCCACGTGCCCAAGTTTTCGCGGACGGTTTTGGCCGTGTCGCGGCCATAGGCGTGCTCCAGCTGAGAAAAACTTTGGAGCCCCACCAAGAGCCGCATGCCCCGACTGCGCGCCGCCGTGACCACTTGGCTCAAATTGGGCAACGGGGGAAAGTTTCCAAATTCATCCAATAAGAACAGCACCGGCACGGGAAGCCGCCCCGTTTTTTGGCTGTCGGCCAACCGGGTCAACGCGCCCAACATTTGCGACAAATACAAAGTCGCGAGGGGATACCGGGTCGAATCCTCATCGGGCACGATGAGAAACACGGCCGTTTTCTTCCGGCCCGGTTGATCCAACGGCATGCCTTGAGCACTCAGTAACCATTGCAGGTCGGGTTCGGAGAGGAGGCGCAAATCCGTCAGGGCCGTCGACAGAATGCCGGCCCGCGTTTTTTCCGAGCCTCCCGCGGCCGCCACGGTGGCCCAGGCATCGCGAGCGGGATGCCCTGCGGGTAAGAGGTTGATCCAGGCATCGAGCAGGTTCCCCCCACTGCCCCCGTAGACCAGGGCCCGATACACCGAGATCAGGTTGGCCTGGGTGGCCGCTGGCCAGTGCCACGGAGGCGGGTCCCATGCGTGTCCGGCCGAATTGGTTTGCGCCCACAGCGGGAGCTCGCGGTACAGTTTGCGGGCCGCGTGATCCCATGCGTCCTGGGCCTGCTGCTGGGCCGCCTTTGGAGCCTGGGCATACGGGTTTCCGGTCGCGACCGCCAAGATGAGTCCGGCCATGGCACTCTCCGCGGTGGAGGACCAATATTCGGCCTCCACTTTGGTCGATTTCGCGCTGATCCCATGGGCAATTTGCCAGGCCGTTTTGGCGGCGAATCCCACATCGCCCCGGCTCAAGGCCTCGGCCACCGGCAGGACTGGGTTCCAGCGGGCGTCCCCCCCACCCCGTCGTGGCTCACGGAGGTCGAAGCGGATCACCTCGTACCCTTGGTCGCTCAGCCATTTCGCTGAATACGCGTACAGTTCGCCCTTGGGGTCCGTCAACACGAAGCTGTATTCTTTTTGCTGGCCCAAAATGCCGATGGTGGGCAGAAACACGCGGCGCCCTTTTCCGGCCCCGGTGGTGCCGACTAAGAGGACGTGGTCTTCCCGGTTGGCCACGTACGCACTGTGCGGACCGGCTTGACCCGCAATAATGCCCGACCGGG
>DAHWKG010000130.1:0-6915 GCA_027343765.1 Sulfobacillus sp. | reverse complement strand
TACCCCATTCGTACCACATCGGTCAGACGGGTAAGGTGGTCAGCCCCACGGTCTATGTTGCCGTGGGAATCTCGGGGGCCATCCAACACTTGGCAGGCATTTCAGGGTCCAAGTACATTGTGGCTATTAATAGCGACCCGGATGCGCCCATCTTTAAAGCAGCAAACTATGGTATCGTAGGCGATTTGTTTAAAGTGGTACCGGCCCTCGCGAACGAAATTCGCCGCATCAAGCAAGACGCATAAAAGAAGTGAATGACGGGGGCGGCCCGGGTGGGCCGTCCTTTTTCATGCGGTATATTTGGACAGGATACACATAGGGTAGGGTGAGACCAAGTCGGGGAGGGTTCATCTGTGAAACGCCCGGTGTCGCTCCTGCTCCTTTTTGTATTTGCGGCCATCCAAATTTATTTCGCAAAAGTTCCGCTATCGCATCAAGTCCAAGGCTCGAGCTGGATCGAGGTGAGCCGCGATGCGGGCGGCTTAGTGGAGAGACAGGGCCATTATTTTTTAGTAACTCCCAACAAGGCTTACCGGTTGACGGCTAATCAAGCCCATATCACGGCAAGCAAGGAGGGTCTTCAGTGGGTCGATGTGCCCGAGCCGTCGGGCACCGGCGTGTGGAAGTTGGGGGTGGGACCGGCTTCACTACCATTAGTGGGTCTTGGTGCACCCGTCTATCCGTCCCCAGACGGTCAATCCGTATTATGGTTGGATGGCGCGACCCGCATGGCGTATCTATCCATGGGGGGGCAGGAAGGGTTGCGGCCGCTGTCACCGAAGATTGGTTCCTTAAGTCTGGCCCTATGGGCCCCGGACAGTCAGGCGTTGGGTCTCTTTGGCCAAGGCCCAGAAGGTCTTGGCGCCTACGTGTGGGATCGTGACGGCAACGTCACGCCTATGGCTCTCCCATCGCCAGGAGTTCGCATCCGTGCCTTAGGGTTTTCTACCGATGACCGCTTGTTGGCGGCGTTTAATAACGGTACTGTTCTCTATCAAGGGCATGGCGAGGTGAACCTGCCCAAACTCTCACCGATAGCCTTGGCGAAAAATCACGCGGATATTCTCGGGGAAACAGCCAACCACGTCATCTTTTGGCGCAATGGGTCGGAAGCCCGATTTCCACGGCCCGACCTAAAATGGGTGGGCAAGGCGACCTTCGCCTCCGATGGGCAGACCGCCGCCACGTTGGCACGATCGTCCGCCGGTGGCTGGGAACTTTTGATCTATGGATCGCAGCACCACTTGGATATATCCCTGCCCTTTAGCAAAGATACCCGCTATCATTTGTTGGGATTCGTGGGAAGTCATTGGGTGTTGGTGACGGTGCCGTCGGGGCCTCATCAAGGGACCTATGCCTGGTGGGTGCAACGGTGAAAATGTGGCAATTGAGGGAGGAAAAAAAGACGTCGGAAGGGTTCCGGCGTCTTTTCATTTGTGTTCTGACGTGGTAAGATCGTGCTTGTGACCAATGTGTGACAGCAAACGGCAGTTGACAGCCTGTTGGAAACCAGGTAAACTAGGCTTCGCGATTGGCTCGGGCGGATAGCTCAGCGGTAGAGCACCTGCCTTACAAGCAGGGGGTCACAGGTTCGAACCCTGTTTCGCCCACCATTGGAGGCGTGGTGTTGACGGCCTAACACGCATGCCTGTCACGTATGAGATCGCGGGTTCGAATCCCGTCGCCTCCGCCATCAGCATGCCGCGGTAGCTCAGTCGGTAGAGCAGAGGACTGAAAATCCTCGTGTCGGCGGTTCGATTCCGCCCTGCGGCACCATACAATACGGTCCCGTCGGTTAGAGGCCTAAGCCGCCGCGTTGTCAGCGCGGAGATCAGGGGTTCGAATCCCCTCGGGACCGCCATTTTTATCTCCCTAAGACGAGGGAGATTTTTTTGTGTATCAGTGACCACGATTTGGTATCCTCAGGGGTGACAACTGATCGCTGCGATCGGAGGGATTCTCTTGATGATAGTGCCGTACGATCTGCGTTTGGAACCAATTGACGAACAACTCGCAAAACTCCTGGCAGAGCGCATGCGTCTGAGCAAGGGAACAAACGGCTATCCCACCAAAGAACAATTTGATCGTTGGTGCCGCGACTACGGTATTGATCGGAACATCCTGGCATCTGTGTTCGCCACTATGACTAATCCCCGCCGTCCTCCACGACATCCCGCCGCGCCCCAATACCTCGTCAACATCATTCCCGTGATGCAAAAGGCCGCCGCGGTTGGGTGGTCACCTGCCTGGCTGGGCTGGCGATTGTCGTGCTATCTGTGATTCTCTGGATTAGTGGGGGATTTGAAATCAACAGTGCGTCGTGGCCCCAACGGGTGGTGGAGGCCGCTTTTTGGGTGACCGCCGTGCTGGCCCCCACCGGGGGCGTCGGCTACGCGCTGATGTCAAGCCCATGGCGTGCCCTGGGACGTGCCGCATGGGAATTATTTGCCGTGTTGCTGATCGCAACTACCGTGACGGTCCTCGCCCTGCTTATCCAGGACCACGGCCGGATTGTGGCCCAAGCATCCGAGCCCGTGCTCTATGCGGCCGGTGCATTCGTCGCCGCCTGGATTATGCTCATGGCGGTTGTGGCGGGTGCGGTGCTTGTGGCGCGAAAATCGTCCCGATCTTCCAGCGTTGTGGTGGTCATCGTGGGCGGACTGCTGGTGGCGGAGGCCGCGATATGGACTCATTACGCGGTCGCATTAGGGGCGTTCTTTGCCGTCATCTTGGGCGGGGCGGGGCTCATAAACTGGGTCGGTATGCCCTTTAACGGGGTGGTCTTTCCTTGGGTCACGTTCGGCCACATTATTCTCGTGGCCGCCCTGGTCGGCCTTGCGTTTATGGGTGGGCTCGGTATTGCCGCATTCCGGAGTCGCCGTTCTTTGGCCCACAAGTAGCGGTCCGTTCGGGCAAAGGAACAAGGTCCTTCCTGACGTCACAACGATGTTCAAAGACCCGGGACCGGAAGGACGAGGCGAGTGGAGAGTCCACCACCAAGACCGGCGGATGTGTCGCATGGCACGGTCTACGGATGTGCCTTGTTTCGCCAAGCCAATGGCCTATGGCGAATTGAATACGTAATGTGGAACAGAGTTGGTTAGCGATCCCGCCTGTCGGGCTTCTTACGCCCCGACAGGCGCGTGGTACCGTGGAATGAAAGGCAGGTGTGGGTATGTCTGCAGGGGGTTCATGGCCGCCGTCAGGATTTGATGAGCTATCACCCGAAGAAAAGGTCGATTACGTCCAGTCCCTGTGGGACCGCATAACGGCAAGCGAAGACCGCGTTGCAGTGCCCGACTGGCACAAAGAAATCATTCGGCAACGACTGGCCGGCGCGGATGCCAACCCGATAGATTGGGCCGCGATTCGGGATCGAATGACCCATCACTTGCGTCAATCGAAGGCCAAGGCATGAGCATCCTAGTTGCCTGTGCGCAACACGATCTGTAAGACGCGGTGGCGTGGTATGAAGGGTATCGTGTCGGACTGGGAGGGCGTTTTGTCACGGCACTCGATCTGAAAATCCTCAGCAATTTCCTGTGATCGAAACCGAGGTGCGTCGCGCGTTGGTGCACTGATTTCTGTATGCGGTTTACGTTATGGCATCCCCTGCGACGGTACCGCCCAAGATGGCAGGAAAACAAAAGAAGACTTCCTAATCTTTGACGAACGCCCGGGGGCGTTTGTTCCAAAAGGATATACTAGCGGGTCTATCGAAGATGAACACCGTGTAAGAGTAAGGCAAAGGGGGCAGAAGAAAACGTAGGAGGGCACCCGGTCGGATTGATGGCCTGTTCGCATGGGCGGGAAATAGCCGGTCCGGAAGTCCATCGGGGGATGCGCGCCACCTGTGGACGGACATTCCGCCAAATCACACTCCTTTTAGCGACACGCTCCATAGGCCGGATCGAGTCCTCATCCAAAAAGGCGCCGCGTTGTCAGCGCGGAGATCAGGGGATCCAATTCATCGGGACCGCCATGTTTATCTCCCTGACGCGGGACATTTTTTGCGTGCATTAGGAACGGTTTGTCCGGCCACGGGTACCTCATCGAGCGACGGAGACTCCGGATGACCGCTTGAGCGCGAGGATTTCGAGCCAGTGCTCGAACGCCACGGCCATGAGGGCCGCCAACGCTCGAAGAGACCCGATGGGCCATGGCTTGAGGCCACTATAGAGGACAAACGTGGGAATGAGACCTGTGAGGAGCAGTGACGAGAGGAAGGGAAACCGTTGGTTGTCCGGTTCCCCGCGAGCCCGTTATCCACCGTCCCCGTTTCTCCTTCTGACCGCGTTTCCCTGCTATTCTTTCCCGCTGGAGACTTGATGAGTCGCTTTGGTGTAGTTGAGCCGATCGTGATGCGATTGTATGGCCGACTTTCCGGACCTGAGGGTCGTCTATCCACCCGCGTTTGCTCATAAGCTTTACCTGTCTGGACAGACAGGGAGGCGTCCATGTTAACCGCCGCAAACCTCGGATTGGTGGGATTTTTAGTAATGGGACTGATTGCCCGGTCTAATCTTTTAGCGGCCGCCGCGGCCGTGTTGTTGACCATACGGCTGACCGGGCTCACCTTCCTCTTGCCCCACTTGTATCAGCCTTCCATGGATCTGGGACTACTCTTTCTGACGGTGGCCATGCTGGTCCCGTTTGCCACAGGTAAGGTGGCCATCCAAGACATCCTTAAGAGTTTCGGTAGTTTACCCGGCTTCGTTGCCATCGTGGGGGCAGCATTGGCTACCCACTTAAATGCCCATGGCATTCACATTTACGAGCAAAGTCACTTGATGATTAGCCTCATCGTGGGTTCCATTATCGGTATCGTGGTCTTGGGCGGGATGCCAGTTGGGCCCTTGACGGCCGCCGGCGTCACCTATCTCATGCTGGAAGCGGTGAGTTTTGTCAGTCAGTGGTTTCACTAGGCTGAAGGCGGAGAAGTTCAGCCACACTCCACGCTTGAAACGGTGCCCCGACCGGGGTTCCGTCCTCCGGCTGGCAAATTTCCGACACGCCTCCGAGGCCGGCTTCGTCGAGGTGTTGATGAAACCAGACGGCGACCTGAGACAACAGTTGAGGACGATAGGGAGACAATCGGGTTCGGGAGAGGGCATCAAAAAATATCCCGAGAAGGTAGGGCCAGGCCATCCCTTGATGATAGGCCAAGTCGCGGCCGGAAATCCCGGGGCCATAACGCTTGCGGAACCCTGGCTCGCCTTCGTCAAGCGAGAGCAGACCGAAGGGGCGGTACAGGTGCTGGAGAGCCATACTGATCACATTGTCCCAGAGGTGGGGTTCGGCCAAGGGATACGGTAATCCGACCGCGTAGAGTTGATTGGGACGTCGTTCGGACGAATCTAGCGTGTCTTTGAGAGTCCCGTCGGGATTAGGAAACAGCCGGTTGAAACTTCGATAGACGGTTTGACAGGCGCGTCGGAACTGCCGTGGTTCACCAATTCGTTCGGCCAGGGCATCGCGGTACTGAAGAGCGTTATACCAAAGCGCCTGAATTTCGACCGCTTTTCCCGGGCGGGGTGTGACTGCTCGACCGGCAAGAGACGCGTCCATCCAGGTCAGCGGAATCTGGCCTTCATCATGGCTTAAAAGTCCGTCCGCGGGATCCACCCGAATTCCCGGGATGCGCTCAGAGACATAATCTCGAACGATGGCGTCGATAGCCTCGAGATAGCTTTTGGGCTCCGCCAAATGCCCGTTAATGGCCATGCGACTTGCTTGAACGACGAACCATAGTGGGGCATCAACGGCGTGGCCAGGGCTCTCTTCTGCCCCTTCGGGCCAACGATTGGGAATAAGCTTTAAGTCCCGGAAGGGGGTGAGGACACGCTCGGGCAAATTGGCTTCCGGAAGCGCCTTGGTTAAGCCAGGGAGGGCAATCAAGCTGTCGCGACTCCAATCGGCAAACCAGGGATATCCGGCCACGATCGCCGTTTGTCCAAGGCTTTGATCGGCGAGAAATATCTCCGCTAACCGAGCCTGAGGGGAGAGGCTCTGGCGTCGCTGATGCTCATGCCGGATCAGGTGGGCGGGATCGGCGGACGATCCGTCATTAGCGACGACTAGGTAACACTGGTCGGATCCCTGAGCAAGCGGGCGATCAAATCCACCCGGAGTCCATAAATCCTCATGGGCGGGATAGCCTCGTTCGGCTTCGTCCCGGTAATGGAAATCACGATACCAATCGGGGTTTCGGATAAATCTAGCGCCCGGGGCGCGAACCTCCCATGGGGTGGCGTCCCAGGTTGTGACGAACGATGCCGAGTTGGCGTCGAGACGTTTGGGAGCCGTCCCGCCCAGCCGATGGTGATCGCGGCCGCCGAAAAGAGGCGTCAGATGGAGGGTAGCGGGGTTGGGACTCTGCCACCGATAGTGAACAATGACGCCGTCAAACCCAGGCACCAGCCAAATCGATTCGACTAGGGTGGTCGGGCCGAGGTCCCAGCGGTAATGAGGGATCCCGTTGACCAAGCTAAAGCTCATCCGGCCCCGGGGCCCGGGACCCCGAGTTCCAGATCGCCAGTCGGCTGCCCAAAGAGGCCAGCGCTGTTCCCCTATGGTGAGATCTAGCGCAATGGATGACAACACCAACACCCGGTGCCGCGGCGGGTGTGTGGCTTGAACATAGAGGCCATGGTACCGGCGTGTGCCCACTCGATCGGGGCGGCCCATGGCATAAGAACCGGTACCGTTGGTGATCAGCCATTCACGCGCATCCCCCATCTTAATAGCCAATGGAGGGTAATGCGTGGGCTGTCGTAGGCCTACGTTCCCATGAGGATTGGACCCGCCAATAGCGGTGAATGGTGGCAATGAGACTGGCATGGCTCCACGTCAGGGGCATGACGGAGAGTGGCTCGCCGGTCACAGGATGAAGCTGTTCTGAGAGGACCCCGCTTT